>DAICZP010000124.1 GCA_027311065.1 Thiomonas sp.
CCCGCGTCGATGGCCGCGCTGGCGCAGCGACTCGGTCTCGATGCGCGTCCCGAGCAGCTCGCGCGCGAGACCCAGCGCTTCCAGCGCGAACTTGCGGCGCTGGGCGCGGTGAATCTGGCGGCGCTTGACGAGCTGGGCCAGGCGCGCGAGCGCAAGCAGTTCCTCGACGCGCAACTGGCCGATCTCGAGCAGGCCGCGGCGACGCTGGACGGTGCTATTCACAAAATCGACGCTGAAACCCGCGAGCAGCTGCGCCAGACCTTTGATCAGGTCAATACGCATTTCGGGCGTCTGTTTCCGGATCTGTTCGGCGGCGGGTCGGCACGCCTGGTGATGACCGGCGACGAGATTCTCGACGCTGGCGTCCAGGTCATGGCGCAGCCCCCGGGCAAGCGCAACAGCACCATCCACTTGTTGTCGGGCGGGGAAAAGGCGCTCGTGGCGATTGCCCTGGTGTTCGGGATCTTCCATCTCAACCCGGCGCCATTCTGTATTCTCGACGAGGTCGACGCACCGCTGGACGACGCCAACACGGAACGGTTTGCGCGTCTGGTGGAAACGATGTCGAACGCCACCCAGTTTCTGTTCATCTCGCACAATAAGATCGCCATGGAAATGGCCGAGCAGCTGGTGGGTGTGACCATGCAAGAGCAAGGGGTATCTCGGCTTGTCGCCGTGGACATGGAACAGGCGGCGCGCATGATGGAAACCGCGGCGTGATGATTCAGCGGTCGATGGCGATGCGTCGCCAGGGTTTGCAACAAGGAAATTTCGATGGGTCAACTGCAACAAGCCTTGCTGCTGGTCGGGGCAGGAATCATTGCCGCGGTGGCAGGCTTCAATTTTTGGCAATCGGCGCAGATTCGCCGCAGGCGCGCGCGTGCCGAGATCGTGGAGCTGGAGGGGGAGCGCGGGCGGAACGAGCGCCGTGAGCCAGGGCTGGACGATGCGCACGCGGGGAACGAAGGGACTCACGCCGACCTCGACCGGGCGCGCGGGCGCGCTTTCGTGGCGCACATCGATCCGCTGATCGATGCCATCGCGAGTTTCGGATTCGACCAGCCTGTGCCAGGTGAATCGCTGGCGGAACGTTTGCCGCGGGCGGCGCGCGCCGGCGCGAAGCCGCTGCTGTTCGAGGGCAGGAACGCGCGATCGGGCTTGTGGGAAATGCTGCAGACCGGAGAACGTTATGCGGAGCTGCAGGCGGCGGTGCAACTCGCCAGCCGTAGTGGCCCGCTCAATGCCATCGAATACTCCGAATTCGTCACCAAATGCCACGCGCTTGGCGAGGCGCTGGGAACATCGCCGGACTTGCCTGACATGGCCGAGGTGTTGGAGCAGGCGCGCGACCTCGATCATTTCGCCGCCGGCAACGACGCGCAGCTGTCGATCAATCTTCAGGCGCGCGACGTGGCTTGGGGCCTTGATTTTCTTCGTCGCCATGCACAGGCAGCAGGCTTCACCGCGTTGCTGGGAGCCGGTCGCCTGGCGCTGCTCGAACCCGAGCCGCGGGCGGGAGCCGGCGATTCGGAGGACCACGGCAATGGCGCGGCGCGGTTGATTCCCGTTGTGCAGTTGGTCTACGACGCCCAGGCCGAGCTTGCGGATAACCCGGATGTTCCGGTCAGTCGTGCGACCCTGTTGCTCGATGTGCCGCAGGTGCCGCAGGCGCTCCAGCCATTCAACCGCATGCGTGATGCCGCGCACCGATTGGCGCAGGATCTGGACGCGCGTGAAGTCGATGACAATGGTGCGCCGCTTTCAGCCGCGGTCATGGAGCAGATCGATGCGCAACTTCAGCATCTCTACGCCGTGCTCGACCAGCGCGGACTGCCAGCGGGCAGCCCTGCGGCGCAGCGACTGTTCAGCTGACGCGGAGGCTGTGCCCATGCCCAAGGCCGAGGACGCCGCAGCGCGTATCGCGCGTTTGCGAGCGGACATCGCGCAGTGCGACCGCGCCTACTACCAGCTCGACGCGCCGTTGATTCCAGACGCGGAGTATGACGCGCTGTACCGGGAGCTGCAGGCACTGGAAGCAGCACACCCGGATCTGCGCGCTCCCGATTCCCCGACGCAGCGTGTGGGAGCAGCGCCACTGCCGGCCTTCGAACCGGTTCGCCACCGCGTTCCGATGTTGTCGATCCAGACCGAGACGGACACCAGCCCCAAGGGAGCAGAGGCTTTTGATCACCGCGTGCGTGCGCGCCTGGGTCTGGACGCGGTGGATCCCCCGGTGGTCTACCAAGCCGAGCTCAAGTTCGATGGCCTGGCTGTGAGCCTGCGCTACGAATACGGTGTCCTGACGCAGGCGGCAACGCGTGGTGACGGCGAAACCGGTGAGGATGTGACCCAGAACGTACGCACCATCCGCGGACTGCCACTGCGCCTGCTGGCGGAGCAGCCACCCGCCGTGCTGGAGGTCCGTGGCGAGGTGCTCATGAAACGCGCGGACTTCGAGCGCTATAACGCGCGCCAGCGCGCAAAGGGTCAGCCCACCCTGGTCAATCCACGCAATGGGGCGGCGGGCAGCATCCGCCAGCTTGATCCGACGGTCGCGGCGCAGCGCCCCCTGTCGTTTTACGCATACGGCTGGGGCGAGGTCGAGGGCTGGGAAGATCGGCCCACGACCCAGCACGGCATGCTTGACGCTTTTGCCGCTTTCGGTTTTCCCGTCGCGGCGCAGCGCGTGCATGGACCTGGCGCGCAAACCCTGATGGCGTTTCATGCTCGCATCGCCCGAGAGCGCGACGAATTGCCCTTTGACATCGATGGCGTGGTCTACAAGGTTGATCGGCTGGCCCTGCAGCGCGATCTGGGCTTTCGCAATCGGGAGCCGGTCTGGGCCGTGGCACACAAATATCCGGCGCAGGAGCGAAGTACCCAAGTGCTGGGTATCGACATTCAGGTTGGACGTACCGGCAAGCTCACACCCGTGGCGAAGCTCGAGCCGGTATTCGTCGGCGGCGTGACCGTCACCAACGCCACGTTGCACAACGAGGACGAGGTGCGGCGCAAGGACGTGCGCATTGGCGACCGTGTGGTTGTGCGGCGTGCCGGCGATGTCATTCCCGAGGTGGTGGCGGTGGTGCCCGACGGGCGTGCCACCCGTGCGGATCCCTTTGACCTCCATGCACGCCTCGGAGGCGTATGCCCGGTATGCGGATCGGCGATCCACCGCGAGCCAGGGGAGGTGGACTGGCGCTGTACCGGCGGCCTGTATTGTCCGGCACAGCGCAAGCAGGCCGTGCTTCATTTCGCCAGCCGGCGTGCGATGGATATCGAGGGCCTGGGCGAACAACGCGTTGATCAGTTGGTCGATGGGGGGCTGGTGCGCGTGCTCCCCGACATCTTTTCACTCGACGCGGCACGTCTGGCGGCACTGGATCGGATGGGCGGGAAAAGCGCGGCCAAGCTTGTTGCTGCCATCGATGCCAGTCGTGCCACCACGCTGGCGCGACTGATCTACGCCCTTGGCATCCGCCACGTGGGTGAAGCCACGGCCCGTGATCTCGCGCGGCATTTCGGCAGCCTGGACGCGCTGATGGAAGCCCCGGTGGGGGCGCTCGAGGCAGTTCCCGACGTCGGGCCGGTCGTGGCTGAAAGCATCCGGCTCTTTTTCGAGCAGACGCACAACCGCGAGGTGCTCGCGCAATTGCGCGCCGCAGACGTGCACTGGAGAGAGCAGGCGAGCGTGCCGGGGCAGGGCGGCACGGGGGTCTTGGAAGGGCGGGTATTCGTCCTCACCGGGACGCTTCCCCATCTGGGCCGAGATGATGTCAAAGCACGCATCGAAGCCGCTGGCGGACGGGTGACGGGTTCGGTGTCGAAAAAGACGGATTTCGTCGTTGCCGGCGCCGAGCCCGGTTCCAAACTTGCCCGCGCCATGGAACTCGGCGTCACCGTGCTCGACGAGGCTGCCTTGATGGAACTGCTGGGGTCGGTGGGGTCGCAGCAATGAACCAGGGCAGGAGCAGTGCCCTTGCCCGGCATCGACCCCGTCTGATCAGGTCTGTGCGTGCTGGCGCACCATGAACTCGACGTAGGACGCCACGCCGTGCGCCACATCGGCAAAGACATGGTCGCACCCGGTCTCGCGCAGCGCGCGCAGGTCGGCTTGCGTGAAGCTCTGGTAGCGACCCACGAGGTCGGCGGGAAAATCGATGTAGCGAATGAAATTCTCCTCGACCAGGCGCGGCAGCGTCAGCGGCCCGAGGCCCTCGGCGGCGCGCAAGGTATTGACCACTGCCTGCGCAACGTCGTTGAATGGCTGCGCGCGTCCGGTGCCAAGATTGAAGACGCCGCTGCGGTAGGGGTGGTCGAAGAACCAGAGGTTCACTGCCGCGACGTCATCGACATGGATGAAATCGCGCATTTGTTCGCCGGCACCGTAGGTCCCATGGGCGCCAAACAGTCGCACATGCCCTTGCGCGCGGTATTGATGCATGTGATGAAACGCCACCGACGCCATCCGGGCCTTGTGCTGCTCACCGGGACCATAAACGTTGAAATAGCGTAGCCCCACGATCTGGGAGTGTGCGGTGTGCAAGTGTTGGCGCACGACCTGATCAAACAGCAACTTGGAATATCCGTAGACGTTGAGCGGCCGTTCGCAGGCGGGCTCCTCCGTGAACCGGTCCGAACCGCCATAGATGGCGGCGCTGGAGGCGTACATCAGGCGGGTTCCTCGCGCCAGGCAGGTGTCAAGCAGCAAGCGACTGGTGGCGTAGTTGTTGTCGAGCATGTAGCGCCCGTCGTGCTGCATGGTGTCGGAGCACGCACCCTCGTGGAACACGCTATCGACGTTGCCGTAGCGGCCTTGTGCAAAGGCTTCGTAAAAGACGGTCTTGTCAACGTAGTCGGCAATGCGAAGGTCGACCAGATTGCGGAATTTGTCGGCCTGCGTGAGGTTGTCGACTGCGATGATGTCGGTGATGCCGCGAGCGTTCAGACCGCGCACGATATTGCTGCCAATGAAGCCGGCGGCGCCGGTAACGACGATGCGCTTGGTCATGACGGTTCCGAGGTGGTGGGCCAGAGTTCAGCCGGGCTCACGCTGGCGGTGCCCAGCTTGCCGACGACGATGCCGGCAGCCCGGTTGGCGGTGCGCACGGCCTCAGGCAGGGAGCCTCCGGCGCCCAGCATCACCGCCAGGGTCGCGATCACGGTATCGCCCGCTCCGGAGACATCAAAGACTTCCTTGGCCTGGGCCGGGACGTGAAGGTGGCCGTCGGCATTGAACAGGCTCATGCCATCTTCGGCACGAGTCACGAGCAGGGCATCCAGGTCGAGGTCGGCGCGCATTCGCTGCGCCAGCGCCTCGAGGCTGGATTCGTCGCTCCAGTCGCCCGCTGCGAGGTGAAACTCATGGCGGTTGGGGGTGATCAGGTTTGCGCCCCGGTAGCGCGCGTAATCGCGCCCCTTGGGGTCGACCAGCACCCGCTTGCCCTGTGCACGGGCCAACGCGATCATGCGCTCCACGTGCACGAGTCCGCCCTTGCCGTAGTCGGACATCAGCACCACGTCATGCAGCGCCAGTTCCTGCTCGAAGCGTTCCATCAATTCGAGCAGTACTTCGCCGTTGGGGGCCTCTTCGAAATCCATTCGCAGCAACTGCTGCTGGCGCGCCACCACACGAAGCTTCATGGTCGTGCGCAGTCCAGGTACGGCGCGCAGCGCCCCCCGGATCGATGTATCGGCCACCAAGTGCGTCAGCCGAAGCCCGGCGTCGTCGGATC
>DAICZP010000126.1 GCA_027311065.1 Thiomonas sp.
CGCCGGCGCCCCCGCCCCGGAACGGGGGCGGGGTGCCTTTCCGAAGTGTGTGGCCACTTCGTCGCCGCACGTTGCACAAAAAATAGGCGCGTTTCTTGCGTTTCGTGCCTGATTCCAATACCCTTATGCCTTTGGCGCGCCGGATTGTGCGCCGCAACCATTGGGTTCTACGGAATCTTTGAATCCCGTGTCCTGGCTCGCTGCCCGTCTCAAACAATATTTCGAATCGGGCCCACGCTACGCCTCCTTGCTGCTGCTGGGTGTCGCGCTTGCGTGGCCGGGGGCGGCAATGGCGCAATCTGCGGCAAGCGGGCAATACGGTGTTTCCGAAGCCAGCCTGCCGGCACAGGCGCGCACCACGCTGGAACGCATCCGACAAGGCGGTCCTTTTCCTTTTGCCAAGGACGGCATCGTCTTTGGTAACTACGAACGTCAGTTGCCGCGCAATGTGCGCGGTTACTACCACGAATATACGGTGACGACCCCAGGCGCGCGCAGTCGTGGCGCGCGGCGCATTGTCTGCGGGGGACCGAGGCGAACACCCGACATCTGCTATTACACCCATGATCACTACGCCAGCTTCCAACGCATCGCCCGATGAGATCGAGGAGGGCGTCAACCTCAACGCACTGCGCCCGAACATCGTGCAGTCGATCCGTGCATTTCGCGTGCCGGCATTGATGGCCGCCGCACAGGTCGAGGATCAGCATTTTCTGTACGCCAATCTGTCCGAGGCGACCACGAAGCAGGAAGTGCTCGAGACCGTGGCACGCAATTTCCTTTTCCCCAAGCATTTTGGCAAGAATTTCGACGCCTTGAGGGATTGCCTCACCGACATGATTGCCGGCGCGGGCCCCCAGCCGGGGTTCGTGATCGTGCTGGAGCAGTTGCCCATGACCCAGCGCTTCGACAAGGAGGCGCGCGAGACACTGCTCGATGTATTCCGCGATGCCGCTGACTTCTGGTACGAGCGTGGCGTCGAATTCCGGGTCTTCTATTCTTTTCTGTGACCCGCGCGCCTGACCGGGAGGCGTCGCGGGGTCGAGATCGGCCGGCTTTTCTGAAAATCGTGCCAGCGGTGCCCTGGTATGGAGCGTGGCTGCCAGACGCGGCCTGAAGCGTGGGCGGCGCGGGTGCGCGCTCAGGCACCATCCGCGATCGTCAGCTCGCGCGCCAGCGCCACGTACTCGGGAACGCTGACTTCCTCGGCACGCCGCTGCAGGTCGAATGATCCTGCGTAGTTCCGCGCTTCCAGCCAGGGTCCCAGCGCATGCCGCAGTAGTTTGCGGCGCTGGGAAAACGCGGCTGCGCTCAGTGCCTCGAGCCGCTTCGCGCTCAGGCCCATCAGATCGGATGTCGGGCGGGGTACCATGCGGACCACGGCAGAATCAACCCGCGGCGGTGGCTCAAAAGCCTCAGGATGCACATCCAGCACGCTGACCATGGCGTAGCGCCACTGCAGCACCACCGACATGCGGCCGTAATCGCTGCAAGCAGGGGGCGATACCATGCGGTCGACCACTTCCTTTTGTAGCATGAAATGCTGATCGACGACGTGTTCCGCCACGTCGACGAGGTGGAACAGCAGCGGTGTTGAAATGTTGTACGGCAGGTTTCCGACCAGCCGAAGTTCGCTGCCGCGCGTTGAAAAATCAAGCTTGAGTGCGTCGCTTTCGACAACTTCGACCCGAGGGGCATGCGCTCGCCAACGCAGCGCGAGGTCGCGGTCGAGCTCAACCACAGTGATCTGGCCGCAGCGTTCGAGCAGCGGCCAGGTGAGGGCGCCAAGGCCGGGGCCGATTTCGACGAGCTTGTCGTGCGGCCGCGGCTGAATGACCTCGACGATCGCGGCGATGACGGCGGCGTCCCGCAGGAAGTGCTGGCCAAAACGCTTGCGCAACGTATGCCCGCCGATGCGGGTGGGCCCGCCGCGTGCTCTGCCCTGCGTGGTTCCGCCGGCCACGAGAATCCGGCCTCAGCGCGTGGAGTCTGGAATACGGACATACGTGCGTGCCCGCACGTCCTTGACGAAGTCCTCGAATTCCCGCTCTTCCTTGCGTTGCAGCAGCACGTTGCGTGCAACTGCGCGTTCCTGTGCCGTGTTCAGCGCATGTTCGCGGCGGTCGACGAGTTGTAGCAGGACGACGCGGTCGGCCATGACGATCGGCTCGGAGATGTCGCCCGGGTTGAGGCGGTTCAGGGCGGAGTCGAGCGCGGCCGGGAGCTCTCCAGGCAGAACCCAGCCAATGTCGCCACCCTGCTTCGCGCTGGGAATGTCCTGGGAGAGTTCGCGTGCCTTGTCGGCGAAAGTGACCTTCCCGGAGGCGATGGCTTCGCGAATCTGGTCGAGCTCCTTGCGCGCGACGGCCTTGGCTGCGCTGCCATCGGTGTCGATCACGATCTCGCGCACCTGTGCCTGCATGGCCGTGGCGTCGGAAGGCGCTGTCGACGGTCCCGCGACGAGTTGGAGGATGTGGAATCCCGCCGGGCTGCGAATGACCTGACTGACCTGCCCAGGCTCCAGTCCACGGATCGCATCCATGAACACGGTCGGCCAGTCTGCCGCCGGACGGGTACCGAGCTTGCCGCCGTCGCGTGCATCGGGTCCGGTTGACGTACGGCGCGCCAGCGCTGCGAAGTTCTTGCCCGACTTGAGCTGCTGCATGATGGCGTCGATGCGCTGGTGTGCCTGCTCGACGGCGGCGTCGTTGGCATCGCTCGCCACTGGCACGAAGATCTGAGCCAGGGTGATGGGTGCGTTCGCCGCGGGACCTTGATCCTTGCGCGCACGCAGGTAGTCGTCGATTTCCTGGTTGCTGACCCTGACGCGGCCGGCAACGTCGCGCTGGCGCAGGCGCCCGATCAGGATATCGTCCTTGATCTGGTCCTGATACCCCTTCCAGTCCATGCCGGAGGATTCGAGCTTGTCGCGCAGCTGGTCCGTCGTCAGCCCATAGCCTGACGCCACCTGTGCGATGGCTTGATCCAGGGTCGCCTTGTCGACCTGAATGCCGGTGTTTTCGGCAAACTCCGCCAGCGCCAGACGGGTGACCAGCTGGTCGAGAACCTGGGCGCGCAGTTGCTCCTTCGGCGGCACCGTCTGACCATCGTGACCGAGCTGCTGCTCGGCTGCCTGGACCCGCAATGCAAGGTCGTAACGCGTGATGACCTGATCGCCGACCACGGCAGCGATGCCGTCGGACGAGGGAATGGCGGCTTGGGACCAGCCGGTGGCGCACGCGAGCGCGGCTGCCAGCGCCGCGCGGTGGATGATTCGTTTACTCGTAGTTCGCATAACGACTCGGAACGCTCGACGGTTGGTTCAACAATTGGTATCCGGGAATATTTTGCGCCAGCGCGGACAGCGGGTTCATACCCAGCCTCGAGAGGCCGCTGAGTTCGAGCTGGAAAAGCAGGCGCGTCGATGCTGATGTCGTGGTCAGGGAGCTGCGCTGCACGACGACGCGCGCCACCCAGCAGCCGCCGTCGTACTCAAAGCCGAGCAGGCCCGCGTTGATCTGCCGGTCAAGCAGGCTGTAAGTGGCCTGGCCGACCGAGTACCAGCGACCGCTGAGCTTCCACTGCCAGCTGGCATTGACATATTTCAACGGGATCTGCGTCGCTGTGGCGCTCTGATATTCATAGTCCAGCCCCAGCGTCTTGAAGTCTTCAGGGTGCCACGTAGCCCGCGCCGAGCCTTGCACCAGCTGACGCGCCCGCAGGTTGTAGTCGACCCCCACGTTGGCGTTCCAGTGCTGCCCCAGTGCGGCATCGGCCAAAGCATACGTGTCGTTCAGTCCCGCGGCCACCGGCGTTCCGGTCAGGGTGACTTGTTGCTGACGAAGCAGCACCCGCTGTGCAACGGTCAGGCGTGCGTATTCTGCACCACTGGTGGCGTCAAGGTAGCGCGTGGTCACACCGGCAGTCACGTTGTTCGCATCAGCGATACGGTCGCGTCCCGAAAACACATTGTCCGTGTAGATCGTCGCCAGGTTCAGGCCCAGCACGGCGCTATCGAAATTCGGCAGCGTGCTTTGATCGCGATACGGCGTGTAGACGTAATACAGCCGTGGTTCCAGGGTCTGCGTCACCGCATGGTCGAGCAGGGTCGTCGGGCGTTCGTACACGAGCCCCGAGTCCAGGCTGAACGTCGGTAGCGTGCGCGTGGCCGAGCTGGCGCCTCCGACCATGGGCGAGTCGGTACGGTAGGTGGTGCTGTCGAGCGTGAACTTCGGCGTCACGAAGCCCCAGGGGGCGATGAAGGGGCGACTGATGCTGGGCGTCAGATCCACGCGGTCACCCGAGACCAGGCCAGGCGTGCTGTTGGTGAAGCGTGCCGCCTCGGTGTTCAGGGACCATTGCAAGCCGGTGTAGTTCGCGCTGTGCCAGGCACCGTCGATGCGGGGCTGAATGTTGTAGGGAACGGCAATCGGTGACTGCGTGCTCTGCAGAGTCTGCCAGCGGTTGAAACTCGCCTGCACATTGCCGTCCGGCACCAGCCAGGTGAGCTGTCCTTGCTGGGGCAGGGTGCGGTTGGCGGCGATCACCGGATTGACATCGGCAAAATCCTGCCACCAGTTGTTGTCGGAGACCCGCTGCAGGTCAAGTCCGTAGCTCAGGGTGGGCGACAGCGAGCCACTTTGCCGCAACACGGCAGCCCAGCGAGCCGTGTCGTTCGCGCTGCGGTCGGCTGGAATGTAATCGAGGTTGGTGCTGCCGGCGTAGTCGGGTTGCAGCCAGCGGACTTCCGCGCTGCCCATGAGGCCCCGGCGCAGCAGAAGGCGGGGGGTCAGGGTGGCGTCGTAGTTTGGCGCGATGTTCCAGTAGTACGGCTGCGCGTATTCGAAACCGTTACGGCTGTCGAGCCCGATCACGGGTGGCAGCAACCCGGACTTGCGCGCATCGCTGAGTGGGAAGCTCGCGTAGGGCATCGGCAGGATTGTGACCCCCTTGAAGCGGACCCGCGCGTCGCTCGCTGTTCCGGTGTTGCTGGCGTAATCCAGATCCAGGTTCGACGCTTCGAGCACCCAATCAAGAGGGTTCGCGGTGCAAGTGCTGTAGGTGGCATGCGCGGCAGTGACATGCTCACCGTTGATGAATGTGATGTGGGTGGCGTTGCCGTGTCCGCCGGTGCGGCCGAACCGGTAGCCGGCACTGGGCATCGTGCCGGCATTGGTGTCGAGATTGAGATGCAGGCTTGGTCCGGTGAACAGATTGCCGTCGCGCAGGACGCGCACATCCCCCTTCGCATCGAGGTCGTTGGTGACGAGATTCTCGTGCACCGTGTCGGCCTTGAGAATCACATCATGGCGGCGCAAGTCGACCTTGCCACGGGCGTTGACGTCGATGTCCGCCTGGCCGTCGATCCGGTCGGCACGAAGGAACATGGGTTCGCGCTGTCGCGCCTGTGCCGGAAGCCGCTGCAGGAGGTCGCCGCTGGGGCTGAGCAGCAGGCTGTCCGCTGGCTCGGCGGCAGGATCTTGCGCGAATGATGGCGTGGCCAGGACGGCGCCAAGCATCGCCGCCAGCAGCCGTGGACGGGCGCGCTGCGGACGGTTCGGGAACTGCTTGGGCATCGACTGGGGCGGCGGGCGGGGCGGGTCGCGGACCCGCCATGGTTGGTGGCGCGGCCGTTGTTGAGCGTTCGCGGCCTAAAATTCTGTGAGATTATAGAAAGCCGGCCCTGACACTGGTTCCCCGCGCACGTCGCGCACCCCGCCATGCCCTTGAAAACCTCGCTTCCGCCCTCCTCGCACGCGTGCGCAACCATTCCCGAGGCCGCCGTGGCCACGCCCGGAGCGCCGGAAGATGCGCGGATGAAGAGCGTGCGGGCATGGCTGGACGGCATGCCGGGAGGCTTCGCGCTGGATGCCTCCACCTTGCATCCAGCGTCCAGCGATGCGAGCTTTCGCCGTTATTTCCGGGTTGCCGAGGTGCGTGCGCCGGGGCGCACGTTCATTGTCATGGACGCGCCGCCGCCGCAGGAGGACGTGCGCCCGTTCGTTCACGCCGCGGGGCTGTTTCGTGCCGCCGGTGTATCCACGCCAGACATCCTGGCGCAGGATCCGATGCACGGCTTTTTGCTGCTGACGGATCTGGGTGACACCACGTATCTCGGCGCCCTCGAACAGGCGCGCGCTGCCGGAGATGCCGCCGCCTGCGACCGTCTGATGCGTGACGCGCTGCAGGCGCTGGTGCGCCTGCAAGGTGCCGTCGGCGCGAGTCTTCCGAGCTACGACGAGCCCCGACTGCGCGCCGAACTGGATCTCTTTCCGACCTGGTACGTCCAGCGTCATCTCGGCGCCGTATTGTCGACATCCGAGCAGGTCGCGTTGGCAAAGGTGTCCGACGCACTGCTCGCGAACATTCTTGCGCAGCCCGCCGTTCCGGTGCACCGCGACTATCACACGCGCAATTTGATGGTGTTGCCCGGTGGCCAGAGCAATCCGGGAGTACTCGATTTCCAGGACGCCGTCTTCGGCGCCGTCACCTATGACCTGGTGTCGTTATTGCGTGACGCCTATATCGACTGGTCCGAGGAGCAGCAACTCGACTGGGCCATCCGCTACTGGGAGCAAGCGCGCGTCGCAGGGATTCCGGTGCGCCCGGACTTCGCCGAGTTCTATCTCGATTTCGAGTGGATGGGCCTGCAGCGCCAACTCAAGGTGCTGGGCATTTTCGCGCGTCTGTTCCATCGCGATGGCAAAGGTCAATACCTCCGTGAGCTCCCCCGCGTGCTCGGCTATGCGCGCGCGGTGGCGGGCCGCTACAGCGTGTTCACACCGTTGCTGCGCTTGTTCGACAGGCTGCAGGGTGTGGCGCCGACGGCCGCATACACGTTCTGAGACCGATGCGCGCACTCATGCTGGTCGCGGGGCGCGGGCGGCGCATGCGGCCGGCGTCGGATGTCTGCCCCAAGCCCTTGCTGCTGCTGGCGGGAAAGCCTATCGTCGAGCATCAAATCGAACGCTTGCGCGACGCGGGCATTACTGAGCTGGTTCTCAATCCGGGCTGGCTGGGGCCTCGCGTCGTGGAGGCATTGGGAGACGGCGCACGCTTGCGCGTGCGCATCGTGTACTCCCCGGAGCCCGAAGATGCCTGGGAGACGGGCGGCGCCATCGCGACCGCGCTCCCCCTGCTGCGCGATGCCCGGGACACGCCTTTCGCCGTGATCAGTGGTGACATCTACACCGACTACGACTACACCCGGCTGCACGCGGCAGCGGCGCGCATCGCGGTGGAGCGGCCGGGTACGCGGGCACATTTTGTTCTCACCGACAACCCTGATCATCATCCGGACGGCGACATGGCTCTGGACGCGCAGGGACGCGTACGCCGCGACGGTGCGCGGCTGAATTACGGCAACATCGGCGTGTTCGACCCCGGGCTGTTCGATGGTGCGCCCGCCCGGCAGGCGTGGAAATTGTTCCCGTGGATGTACGCTCAGGTCGATGCGGGGCAGGTCAGCGGCGAACATTTCCGCGGCATATGGCACAACATCGGATCGCCCGAGCAGCTCGCGATCCTCGATGCGCAGCTTCGCGCATCGGCGAAAGCCACGTTCACGGCGCGGTTTGACAGCGACGGTTAATCTGCCTGATCGATGCAATTTCCATCTCCATGCCCATGACCATGCTGACCCCTCCTGATTCAAGGCTCCTGGGTCGCTGCGCTGACCGGCGCGCCCGGCTGGCCGCGCAGATCGCCCGCGCCGGTGGTGGCGTGGCGATCGTGCCGACGGCTGCGGAAGTGATGCGCAACCGCGACGCCGACTATCCGTTCCGCCACGACAGCTATTTTTATTACCTCACCGGGTTCACCGAGCCGCAGGCGGCGTTGCTCCTATTGGTCGAGCCCGATGGTGCCAGCCAGAGCGTGCTGTTCTGCCGACCTCGCGATGCGGAACGGGAAATCTGGGACGGACTGCGCTGGGGGCCGGAAGCCGCACGCGTCGCGTTCGGACTGAACGCCGCAGAAGACATCGCGGGGCTTGACGCCGCCGCGGTGGGAGCCCTTGCAGACCGTGCCGGTGTCTGGTGGCCGTTTGCCGTGCACAACGGCCTGGGAGCGCGCGTGGAGCAATGGCTCGATGCGGTACGTGCCCAGGTGCGCGGTGGGAGGCGGGTACCGGGCGCGCAATACGATGTGTGCGCCGTGCTCGACGAGATGCGTCTGTACAAAGACGCCGACGAGCTCGCCGTCATGCGCCGTGCGGCGCTGATTTCCGCCGATGCGCACCGCCGCGCAATGCGCGCCTGCGCACGCGCGCAAGCGGCGCCACCGCCGACGGGGTTGCGCGAGTACCACCTGGAGGCTGAATTGCTGTGGGCATTCCGCCACGGTGGCGCGCAGGCGCCGGCGTACGGCAGCATCGTCGCGGCAGGTGCCAACGCGTGCATTCTCCACTACCGTGCTGGTGACGCCGCGTTGCAGCCGGAAACGTTATGCCTGATCGATGCTGCCTGCGAGCTCGATGGCTATGCCAGCGACATCACACGGACCTTTCCAGTGGATGGTCGCTTCAACGGCGCGCGGCGGGTCCTTTACGACATCGTGCTGGAGTCGCAACAGGCGGCAATCGCCGCCACCACGGCGGGCGTGCGCTTCAATGATCCCCATGACGCCGCGTTGCGGGTGCTGGCGCGTGGCCTGCTCGACACCGGACTTGTGCGCCGTGACGTGGCGCCGGACGTCGACGCCGTGCTCGAAACCGGAGCCTACAAGCGCTTCTACATGCATCGCACCAGTCACTGGATCGGGATGGACGTTCATGATTGCGGCGACTACGCGGAGCCGGGCGAGGTGCCGCAGATTCTTCCCGATGGCAGCAAACGACCGGTGCAACGGGTGCTGCGCCCTGGAATGGCGCTCACCATCGAGCCCGGGTTGTACGTGCGCGCGGCTGACGACATCCCGGTTGCGTTCCATGACATCGGCATTCGTATCGAGGATGATGTGGTCGTGCTCGAGAGCGGATGCGAAGTCCTCACGGCGGAGGCGCCGAAGTCGGTCGCCGACATCGAGGATTTGATGCGCATTTGAAAAGGCAAGGCAAACAATGACAGACGCATCGGGCCTCGGGCTCGCAGTCATCGGCGCGGGTCCGGTGGGCCTCGCATTCGCATTGACCTTGCGTGGATTGGGAGTCGACAGTCGGGTGCGGTTGCTGGATGCGCGCACCGATCCTGACGCGGCACGCGCGGACCCGCGCGTGCTTGCGCTATCGGAGGGTAGCCGTCAGATGCTCGAAGCGATCGGGGCATGGCCGGCGCGGTTCGTCACGCCGATCCGGCACATTCACGTTTCGCAGCACGCCGGCGGGCTCGCGGGGTTTCCCAGAGTGCACCTGGACGCGCGCGAGGCGGGTCTGCCCGCTCTTGGCTACACCGTGCGCTACGGGGCCTTGCTCGGTGCCCTGGAAGACGCCACGCGCATGGCGGCTCTCGAGATCATGCGCGGCCGCGCCATGCGTGCCCGCGCGGTGGCTGACGGTGTGCGCCTCGAGTCCGGCGGTGAAGCTGGGCCGATCGAGGAAACGCAGGAGACCTTCGACCTCGCCGTGCTGGCAGAGGGCGGCGCTTTCCATGATCAGGCGCCGCGGCCGCTACGCCGCGACTATGGGCAGACCGCGTTGGTCGGGCAAGTCCGGTGCGAGGGCCTGCCGCGCACCACAGCCATCGAGCGCTTCACGTCCGAGGGACCGGTGGCACTGCTCCCCAGCGGCACCGACCATGCCCTGGTCTGGTGCATGCCGCCTGCACGCGCGCAGGCGGTGCGTCTGCTTGGAGACAGTGCCCAGCGCACGGCCTTGCAGGCCGTGCTGCCAGCGATTGCCGGGCGCGTGCAGGCAATCGCGTTGCACGGTGATTATCCGCTCGGCCTGAATGCCGGCTGGCGTGCCCTCGAGGGCCGCATCGTCCGGTTGGGCAACGCAGCGCAGACCATGCATCCCGTGGCCGGTCAGGGACTCAACCTCGGTCTGCGGGATGCGGTGGAGTTGGCGCGGGCGCTGGCGTCCGTCACCCGGCAACAGGGTCACGCCCGCGCCGACCTCGATGCGGCGCTTCGCAGTTATGCCCGGCGCCGGGTCCCCGACCGCATCGGCATGCTCGGGCTGACTGATCTGCTGGCGCAAGGATTCGCGATCGATCTGCCTGGTTTCAATGCGCTGCGCGCAGGCGCCCTGGGAGTTCTCGCCGCATGCCCGCCGTTGCGACACGCGCTGCAACGGCACATGGTGTTCGGCTTTCGTGGTTGAACGCGCGAGACGTGGGCGTCGCCGCCTCAATTCGATGCCGGCATGCCCGACCAGGCGGGAGTCAGGTCGTGGGGAATGCCGAATTGATCGAGCACCCTGCCTAACGTGTGGTCGACCATCTGGTCGATGCTTTGCGGGCGCAGGTAGAACGCCGGCAGCGGCGGAAAAATCACCCCGCCCATGTCTGCCACCAGGGTCATGTTGCGCAAGTGGGCAAGGTTGAGGGGTGTTTCACGGACCATCAAGACCAGACGTCGGCGCTCCTTCAGGCAGACGTCTGCGGCGCGGGTGAGGAGGTTGTCGGACATCCCGTGAGCAATGGCCGCGAGCGACTTCATCGAACAGGGAGCCACCACCATGCCGTCACAGGCGAATGAGCCGCTGGCGATCGACGCAGCAACATCGCCAATCGGGTGTACCTCGTCGGCGAGCGACTCGACCGCACGGCGCCCCATGTCGAGCTCGGCCTTGACGCTCAGCCAGCCTGCGCTGGTGGTCACCAGGTGGGTCCGCACGCCACCCAGGCGACGCAGGTGTTGGAGCAACCGCACGCCTTGAATGGCGCCTGTGGCACCGGTGATACCGATAATCAGGCGCACGCCACGCGTCCTGTGGTGGATATCAACCCAGGAGTGACTGGAGCTCGCCGCTTTCGAACATTTCCATCATGATGTCCGAACCGCCGACGAATTCGCCCTTGACGTAAAGCTGGGGAATGGTGGGCCAGTTGGCGTAGTCTTTCACGCTCTGACGGATTTCTTCATCGGTCAGCACATTGACGCTGGCGAAACCCGTGACACCGCAGGCCTTGAGGATCTGGACTGCGCGTCCGGAGAACCCGCATTGCGGAAATTGCGGCGTGCCTTTCATGAACAGCACGACGTCGTTGGATTTGACCAGTTGGTCGATGCGTTGCAGAGCGTCGGACATGGGAACCTCGAGATCTGGAGCAGGCTTGTGGGGTCGCGGGCAAGGGCCCGCCGCCATCATGCCGTATTGTAGGAGTGCCCGATTCCTTGGGAAAATTTGGGGATTCAGTGCTGCATCAGCGCGCTGCGGATGTGGGCGGCGACAGGCGGCCGGCGCTGATGCGCTCGATGCCGGCGAGGTCGCGCACGCTGTGCACTGCGTCCAGCCCCGCGACGTTGAGGAGATCGCGCACCGCGGTAGCCTGATCGTACCCGTGCTCCAGTGCCAGCCACGCCCCTGGCAGCAGGTGCCGCGGGGCGGCTGTGATGATGTGACGCAGGTCGGCGAGGCCATCGTCGCAGGGGCGCGCGCCCACGAGCGCGAGTGCCGGCTCGTAGCGCAGGGCGTCTAGATGGGGGTCGTGGGCGCCGATGTAGGGGGGGTTGCCGACAATGAGGTCGAACCGCGGCGCATCTGCGCCGAGGGCGGCGAACCAATCCCCGTGGCGCAGCTTCAATACCCCGCCGGGGCGGGACGGGTCGAGCAGGGTGCGCGCGTTGTCGCCAGCTTGCGCGAGGGCGTCGAGGCTGGCGTCGAGGGCCCACACCTCGGCGCGCGGGCGCGCATCAGCGATCGAGACAGCGACGGCACCGCTGCCGGTGCCAAGGTCGAGCACGCGCGCGGGGTGCGTGGAGGCGAGATGCCGGCGGGCGAATTCCACCAGCAGTTCCGTGTCAGGGCGTGGCACCAGTACCGCTGGGCTCACTGCAAAGCGCAGGCCATGAAATTCGCGCCAGCCGAGCACGTAGGCGAGCGGTATTCCGGTGCGCAGGCGCGCTGCGGCAGCATCCAGACGCGCCGTTGTGACGGCGTCAAGCGTGAATTCGGGATGCGCGAGCAGGCGGGCGTGCGGGATGTCCGCCAGTTCGCGCATCAGTGCCAGCGCGTCGATGCGATCGAGGCCGCATTCCGAGAGCCAGTGTCCGGCCGTGATCACGTCTGCTGCCCCAGGATCGCCAGCTGTTCCGCCTGGTCCTCGGCATGCAGGGCGTCGAGCAGATCGTCGAGGTCGCCGCCGAGAATGGCATCGATTTTGTGCAGGGTCAGGTTGATGCGGTGGTCGGTGACCCGTCCTTGCGGGACGTTGTAGGTGCGGATGCGGTCGGAGCGGTCTCCGCTGCCGACCAGACTGCGCCGAAGCGACGCCTCACGTGACTGGGCTTCCTGACGCTGGCGCTGCGTCAGGCGTGCGACCAGCACTTCGAGGGCGCGCGCCTTGTTCCGGTGCTGGCTGCGATCATCCTGGCATTCGACGACCAGACCGGTCGGCAGGTGCATGATCCGCACCGCGCTGTCGGTCTTGTTGATGTGCTGCCCACCGGCCCCCGATGCCCGGAAAGTGTCGATGCGCAGCTCGGACGGATTGATCGCAACTGCCGCCTGCGGGTCCGGCTCGGGCATCACGGCGATCGTCGCCGCACTGGTGTGGATGCGGCCTTGCGCCTCCGTGGTGGGCACGCGTTGGACACGGTGCCCGCCCGATTCGAATTTCAGCCTGCCGTACACACCTTCACCGCTGATGCGCAGCACGGCTTCGCGCACACCCCCGAGGTCACTCTGGGCGACGCTCAGCAGTTCGGTACGCCAGCCCCGGCGCTCAGCATAACGGGAGTACATGCGCAGTAGGTCGGCGGCGAATAGTGCTGATTCTTCGCCGCCGGTGCCGGCGCGTACTTCGACGAAAGCGGGCTTGCGGTCGTCGGGGTCGTGCGGCAGCAGCGCCCGCTGCAGTGCGTCGCCGAGCGCCACCACACGCGCCATGCCGGCGTCGATGTCTTCCTGCGCCAGCGCACGCATCTCCGGGTCGGCCAGCAGTGCGCGGGCGTCGCTGAGCTCGCGCTCGGCGCGGTCGAACGCCGCGTACAAGGCGGCAATGGGTGCCAGTTCGGCGCGCTCTTCTCCCAGGGCGCGCAGGCGCGCTGCGTCGAGATCAGGGGCGCCGAGCAGGGCATCGATCTCTTCGAGCCGCCGGGGCATGGCGGCGAGCTTGTCACGCAGGGAAGGTTTCATGGACGAGGTAGGACAGGACGGACGTCAGCCCAACGTCCCACGGGTTCGTTCGACCGCCGGCTATGACCGGGACTTGTCGCGCGAACCGGTGTCGCCGGATTCCGCGCAACCGCGGTGCGGAGTCAGAAACAGGCGTTGGACCGCGTGCGTCACCTGCTCGCGGTGCTCGGGGTCGCCGTGATGCATCGCCGCGAAGGCGTTATGCAAAAATTTTTGCGAGAGATTTCGTGCCAGCATGTCCAGCACTGCATCCGCGGGATCGCCGCGAGCGAGCATGCGCCGCGCACGGTCGACCTCGGCGCCTTGCCATTGGCGGCTTTGCTCTTGCAGCTGCAGGATGAGCGGAACCTGGTCGCGGTTGTCCATCCAGCGCAGGAAGCCCTGCACCCGGGTTTCGATGATCGACTCGGCCTGCTCCACCGCGGCAAGCCGCTTCTCGCTGTTGCTGCGCACGAGCTCGGTAAGGTCGTCGACCGTATAGAGATACACGTCCGGCAGATCGCCGACTTCGGGCTCGATGTCGCGCGGGACTGCAAGGTCGACCATCACCACTGGTTTGCGCCGGCGTTGGCGGATCATGCGTTCGGCGGCGCCCAGACCCACAATGGGGAGGGTGCTCGCCGTGGAGCTGACGACAATGTCGAACTCGGCCAAGCGCTGCGGCATGTCAGCAAGCCGCATGGCCTCGCCGCCGAATTGTTGGGCAAGGTGGGCGCCACGCTCCAGCGTGCGGTTGGCGATGGCGATGTGGCGCGGGTGGCGCGACGCGAAGTGCGTCGCAACCAGTTCAATCATTTCGCCGGCACCGATGAACAGGACGCGGCAGTCGGCCAGATCTTCGAACACAGCTTCCGCCAGCTTGACGCTGGCGGCCGCCATGCTCACCGAGTGCGCGCCGATCTCGGTCGTGGTTCGTACTTCCTTCGCGACAGCGAACGTGCGCTGGAACATCTGCCCGAGCGTGCTGCCCAGTGTCCCGGTGTCGGTGGCTGCGCGCACCGCGTCCTTCATCTGGCCGAGGATCTGGGGCTCGCCGAGCACCATCGAGTCCAGGCCGCTGGCGACGCGGAAGGCGTGCCGTACCGTGCTGTCCTGGACCAGGCGATAGCTGTGCTCCAGCAGGGTGCCCGCGTGCAGTTCCCGCGAACGCGCCAGCCATTCGACCAACGCTTCGCGCGGGTCGCCGGCGCTGGCGCAGTAGATCTCGGTCCGGTTGCAGGTGGACAGAATGGCCGTTTCAACCGGACCATCGCTGCGCGCAAGCAGGCTGTCGCGCAGCGTGCGCAGGGCATCCTTCAGCCCATCGGCTGAAAAAGCCAGACGCTCGCGCACGTCGAGCGGCGCGGTCTGATGGTTGACTCCAACGGCGGCTAATAACATGGTGATGCGTGCATTTTACGGAGCTGCGAACCAATCCGCGGCTGACACATATCAAACGGTGTTCTCATCTTGTGCAAAAGCGTTGATCGATGGACCTTCGACCCGCATGCTGCGGCAGCCCGCAGGGGGTTGCAATGCTGAGCCTGCTGGCGTCCTGGCTGGCATCGACCAGCGTCATGCCCCTGCTTGTGGGGGCAGCCATCGGCGCCAGCGGTGCAAGGGTGCTGCGGCCATGCGCTGGCGGTCCGGGGCGCCTGGCTGTCTGGGCCGCAATCGCGGCGCTGGCTGCGCACCTGCTGCTGGTCGCGGGATTCGGTCTCGACGATGGCGACATGCGTGACTATGCCGTTGTGCTGGTTGCTGCCGTGGGTGCCAGCGTGCTCGCCTGCCGGCGACGGTAGTGTCGTCGGGGCGTCTCATGGCGATTCAGGCTGCGGCTGAGGTGCGCCGCAGGCGCAGCGCACCGTCGAGCACGAAAAGCGCAATGCCGACCCACACCAGCCCGAAGCCAACCGCCCGCGAGCCGTCAAACGGCTCGTGGTAGAACAGGACGCCCAGGCCCAGCAGGAGCGTGGGGGTGACGTATTGAATCACCCCAAGCAGCGACAGTGGGATGCGGCGCGCGCCTGCGCCGAAGAACAGCAGCGGGATGGTCGTGACCGGACCAGCGGCCACCAGCAGCCAGCGCATGCTCGTGCTGCCGCTGGCGAAGACGCTGTCGTGGTGGGTCGCGCCCCACGCAAGGTAGGCCAGGGCCAGCGGAAACATGAGCGCCGTCTCCAGCGCCAGCCCCTCAAGCGAGCCCAGTGGCGCGGTTTTGCGAGCCAGGCTGTAGCCGGCGAAGCTGAACGCGAGGACCAGCGCGATCCACGGCACGTGTCCGACCTTCGCCGTCATCCACAGTACGCCGGCGCAGGCCACGGCCACCGCAAACCATTGCTGCGGGCGCAGGCGCTCGCGCAGCAGGAGTGTACCCAGCGCGACGTTCATCAAGGGGTTTACGTAATAGCCCAGGCTGGCTTCGACCACGGCGCCGTGGTTGACGGCCCAGATGTAGGTTCCCCAGTTGCAACTCAGTAGCGTGGCGCTCAGGGCGAACCGCCCGAGGACACCCGGCTGCTGGCGCAGGCGCCCGATCCAGGCCCAGCGCCGCAGCGCCAGGAGAATCCCCACGATCAGCAGCAGCGACCACACCATGCGATGGGCCAGGATCTGCATGGCAGGAACCTGGTTCAGCAGGTGGAAATACAAGGGAAATAGGCCCCAGATCACGTAGGCCACGATGGCATAGGCGACGCCTGGATTCATGATTTTGGTTATCGGCGTGAACGAGCCTGCCATCGTACCCCGCGCCGCCGCGACGCGCAGGCGCGTGGCTTCGCGTCTGGGATGCCTGGCGGGAACGTTCATCGCGCTGCGCCTGGGCGCGCAAGCGGTGGCCGCAGGCCAAAGCCGGGGAGGATGTCAGCACAAGGCGTCAGACGTTGAACAGGAAGTTCAGTACGTCGCCGTCCTTGACCACGTAATCCTTTCCCTCGGCGCGCATGCGACCCGCGTCCCTGGCGCCTTGTTCGCCTTTGTATGTGATGAAATCTTCGTAGGCGATGGTCTGGGCGCGGATGAAGCCGCGCTCAAAATCGGTGTGGATCACGCCCGCAGCCTGCGGGGCGGTGGCGCCGACCGCAACGGTCCAGGCGCGCACTTCCTTCACACCGGCGGTGAAGTAGGTTTGCAGTCCCAGCAGCGTGTAGCCGGCGCGGATCAGGCGGTTCAGTCCGGGCTCGTCCTGGCCGAGTTCGGCGAGGAAGTCCTTTTTCTCATCCTCACTCATGCCGGCGAGCTCGCTCTCGAGCTTGGCACAGATCGCCACCACCGGCGCATTTTCCGCCGCTGCGTAGGCGCGCAGTCGATCGAGGTGAGGGTTGTTCTCGAAGCCGTCCTCCATGACGTTGCCGACAAACATCGCCGGCTTGGCGGTAATCAGGCACAGCGGCTTGATCAATTCCATGTCGTCGTCCGACAGATTCAGCGAGCGCACCGGGCGTGCCTCGTTGAGCGCGGCCTCGCAGCGCTGCAGCACGGTCACGGTGCGCAGTGCCTCCTTGTCGCCCGCACGACCCTGCTTGTTCAAACGGTGGATGGACTTTTCCACCGTGCCCATGTCGGCCAGGCACAACTCGGTCTGGATCACACCGATGTCCGCCAGCGGATCGACCTGACCGGAAACGTGCACCACGTTCGGGTCGTCGAAACAGCGCACCACGTTGACGATGGCGTCGGTTTCGCGAATGTGCGCCAGAAACTGGTTGCCCAGCCCCTCGCCCTTGGATGCGCCCGCCACCAGTCCGGCGATGTCCACGAATTCGACCACCGCCGGGACCATGCGTTGCGGTTTGACGATCTCGGCGAGCTTCTGCATGCGTGGATCGGGTACCTCGACCATGCCCACGTTCGGCTCGATGGTGCAGAAGGGATAGTTCTCGGCGGGAATGGCGCTTTGCGTCAGCGCATTGAACAGGGTCGACTTGCCGACGTTGGGCAGGCCGACGATGCCGCATTTGAGGCTCATAAGTGTCCTTTGAATTCAACCCCCCGGCCCAGCAGCCGCATGTGAGCGTGGTCGAGGTTCCCGATTCGCGCGCGCTGGTGCCGGAGACGCAACTGCGCGCGTTGCAGTCGGCCCGATTCGAGCGTTTTGTTCTGGCTTTGCCAGATTCCAGGACGCCGATTGTAGTGATCGGGCCGTGGCTGCACCGTCGCGACGGTGCGTGCCGCCGTGAGGCATGAAACGCGGGCGCCGCGCTTCAGGAAGCCGGTGGAATCGTCGGGTTGATCCATTCGGGGCGCGCCGTTGGGCAGACGCGACGCACGATGGCTTCAACTGCGGGCGCCCGCTCTGGCGTGGCGTCAACCAGAATCAAGAGCTGGCCCGCATCGATCGCGGCAGCGAACTGCTTGACCCTTGCGTCATCGCTGTTCAGCCCGATCATGCCGCCGACCCAGGCGCCAACGGCGGAGCCTCCCAGCGCGAGCGCTGGAAGCAGGGTGGCTGCCGAAACGACCGCGCCACCCGGCACGGCGACCGCCACCAGCCCTGCCAGCAGCCCGGTGACACCGCCGCGGG
>DAICZP010000134.1 GCA_027311065.1 Thiomonas sp.
TCCGCGAGGAGCTCAAGGAACGTGCCCCCCAGCTCTACAACGCGGGCAAGCTCGTCGAGGCCCAGCGCCTCGAGCAACGCACCCGCTTCGACCTCGAAATGCTGGGCGAGATCGGTTTTTGCAAGGGCATCGAGAACTACACCCGCCACCTCTCGGGGGCAGCGCCCGGTGAGCCACCTGCGACCCTGGTCGATTACCTGCCGGCGGATGCGTTGATGTTCCTCGACGAGAGTCACGTGCTCATCGGGCAGTTCAACGGCATGTACAACGGTGACCGCGCGCGCAAGCAGACGCTTGTGGACTACGGGTTCCGGCTTCCGTCGGCGCTGGATAATCGACCGCTGAAGTTCGCCGAGTTCGAAAGCAAAATGCGCCAGTCGATGTTCGTGTCCGCCACGCCGGGCGACTACGAGCGCACCCATGCGGGCGCGGTGGTCGAGCAGGTCGTACGTCCCACAGGGCTGGTCGACCCGATCATCGAGGTGCGCCCGGCGACGCATCAGGTCGACGATCTGCTGGGGGAAATACGCCTGCGCGTCGAGGCCGGCGACCGCGTTTTGGTGACCACGTTGACCAAACGCATGGCTGAACAACTCTCTGAATACCTTGCCGATAACGGCGTCAAAGTCCGCTACCTGCACTCAGACATCGATACTGTGGAGCGCGTTGAGATCATTCGCGATCTTCGGCTCGGGGAGTTCGACGTTCTGGTGGGCATCAACCTGCTGCGCGAGGGCCTTGACATCCCCGAAGTGTCGCTGGTGGCGGTGCTCGACGCTGACAAGGAAGGTTTCCTGCGCTCGATGCGGTCGCTGATCCAGACGATTGGCCGGGCAGCGCGCAACCTCAATGGCCGCGCCATTCTGTATGCAGACGTCATGACCGAGTCCATGCGCGGCGCGATGGGTGAAACCGAGCGGAGACGCGCCCGCCAGCTTGCGTTCAACGCCGAGCATGGCATTACCCCTCGCGGGGTGGTGAAGCGGGTGCGCGAGCTCATCGACGGTGTGTATGACGCATCCGCCTCCGGCACGCGTGCGCAGGCGCGGGCGCAGCAGGAACTCGAACGTTTCGACGCATTGGACGTGAAAGACGTTGCCCGGGAAATCCGTCAACTGGAAAAGCGCATGCATGAGCACGCCCGCAACCTTGAGTTCGAGCAGGCCGCACGCGTGCGTGACCAGCTTGCAACGCTGCGCCGCCGGGTGTTCGGCGCTGGCGATGATCATGACCTGGACGCGCGCAACGCGTGAGAGACGCCATGGATTGCTGCAACATCTTGTTCTGCTGCATGGGTAATATTTGCCGCTCGCCGTCGGCCGAGGGCGTGTTCCGCGCCATGATCAACGATGCCGGGATGGCGGCGCGAGTCTGCATCGATTCCGCCGGTACCCACGGTTACCACGTCGGCGCACCCCCCGCCGCGCGCGCGCAAAGCCCCGCGGCACGTCGGGGTTACGACCTCAGCGGCCTGCGCGCGCGCCAGGTCGCCAGCGCGGATTTCGCGCGCTTCGACCTCATCATTGCCATGGATCACGACAACCTGGCCTTGTTGCGTTGCCAGTGCCCGTCGGAGCACCTGCACAAATTGCGTTTGATGATGGATTTTGCCCCCACGGCTGGAATTGACATCGTGCCTGACCCCTACGACGGAGGGGGCGACGGTTTTGAACGTGTGCTGGACTTGCTCGAACAGGCTTCGCGAGGCCTGTTGGCTTACGTCCGGGCGCAATGCCATGCGGCGACAGACGATGCCGATGTGGGCGGCCGCGCGTGACGGTCACGCGCTTCGTGTTCATGCGACCCAAAACGAAAATCCAGACCTATGTCACTGTCCATCGCGATCGCCCAATTCAACGCTACCGTCGGTGATCTCGCCGGTAATCGGCGCGCCATCGCCGCGCTGGCGGCGCGCGCGCACGCTGGCGGCGCCAGCCTGCTGCTGACCCCGGAGCTCTCGCTGACCGGTTATCCGCCGGAAGATTTGTTGTTGCGGCCAGCGTTCATGCGCGCGTGCGCGGAACAATTGCAGGAATTGGCGGCTGACCTGGCGGCCTATCCAGGTTTGGCCGTGGTGGTGGGCCACCCCCATGCACCTGACAAGCAGGCCGACCTGCGTACACCGTCCACCCAGCAGCCGTTGCGCTGGAATGCAGCGTCATTGCTGCGTGGGGGGCATGTCGAGGCCACATACGGAAAGTTGGAGCTTCCCAACTATCAGGTTTTTGACGAACGCCGTTATTTCGCACGCGCGGGCGCTCCGGTGGTGTTCGATGCCGACGGTGTTCGCTGTGCGATCAACATTTGCGAGGATGCGTGGTTTTCCGAGGCGCCGCGTCGTGCACGGGCGGCTGGCGCCGAGGTGCTGCTGGTACTCAACGCTTCCCCGTTCCATCTTGGCAAAAGCGAAGCACGCGAGGCCGTGATGCGGCAGCGCTGCGCGGAGACCGGGATGGCGCTGGTCTTTGCGCATGGCGTGGGCGGGCAGGATGAACTGGTTTTCGACGGTGGTTCATTCGTCCTCGATGCAGCAGGGACGCTTCGCGCGCGGGCGCCCCAGTTCGAGCCCGCCTTGCTGCGCGTCGATTTCGATGCGGCTGTGCCGCGCGCCGGATCGATAGCGCCGGCATTGCCGCTGCACGCGCAGGCGTGGCGGGCTCTGGTCGTTGGCACGCGGGATTACGTCGAGAAAAATGGTTTTCCAGGGGTATTGATCGGTCTGTCCGGCGGGATTGATTCGGCGGTCGTGCTGGCTGTCGCTGTTGATGCGTTGGGCGCCGAGCGGGTACGTACGGTGATGATGCCATCGCCCTACACGGCGTCGATCTCCCTGGAGGATGCCCGCGATATGGCGCGACGCCTGGGCGTGCGGCATGAAGAGTTGTCGATCGCGCCGATGTTCGATGCGTTTCGCGCAACGCTGGCACCCGTGGTGCGTGTCTGGGAAGGCGACACCATGGAAGAGAACCTGCAGTCGCGCATCCGCGGCACCTTGTTGATGGCGTTGTCAAACAATACCGGCTGGATGGTTCTGACCACCGGGAACAAGAGCGAGATGGCCACGGGTTACTGCACCCTGTACGGGGACATGGCGGGTGGATTCGCGGTCATCAAGGACGTCCGCAAGACCTTGGTATGGGAACTCGCCGGCTGGCGCAACGCCTTGGCCGAAGCAGACGGTCTGCAGGCGCCGATTCCCACGCGCATCATGACTCGGCCGCCGTCGGCCGAGTTGCGCCCTGACCAGACTGATCAGGACAGCTTGCCACCCTATGACGTACTCGACGCCATTGTCGAAGGCTATATGGAGGATGACCGGTCGCCGGCGGATCTCGTGGCATCGGGCCTGCCTGCGGAGGCCGTTGCGCAGGTGCTGCGCCTGATCCGACTCAACGAATACAAGCGGCGGCAGGCGCCACCGGGTGTGCGCATCACGCACCGTGCGTTCGGTCGCGACTGGCGTCAGCCGATGACCTCACGCTGGCGCGAGGCGGACGCGGCAGGCGGTGGCACGGGTCCACAGCATCCTTGATCGGCCTGTTAAAGTGCAGTGTGCAGACGAGGACAGCCATGAAACAGATCACCGCCATCATTAAACCTTTCAAGCTCGATGAAGTTCGCGAGGCCCTGGCCGAAGTCGGCGTCACCGGTCTGACGGTGACTGAAGTCAAGGGCTTTGGTCGTCAAAAAGGGCATACCGAGCTGTATCGCGGCGCGGAATACGTGGTTGACTTTCTGCCCAAGGTAAAAATCGAGGTCGTCGTCAAGGAATCCGAAGTGGATCCAGCAATCGACGCCATCGTCAAGGCTGCGCGCACCGGCAAGATTGGCGACGGCAAAATTTTCGTCACCAGTATCGCGCAGGTCATCCGCATCCGCACTGGCGAAACAGGCGAAACCGCTGTGTGAGATTTTTCTCCCCTGCGTCAAGCGGCCCGAGCCGCTTGAC
>DAICZP010000008.1 GCA_027311065.1 Thiomonas sp.
GCCGCGAATGACGTGTATATCGAGGTACGCTTGGACAGCGCGTGTCGGTAGCCAACCGCGTATTGCATGGCGCTGGACTTGCCAATGCTCGTGGGCTCGAGCGCCATGGCGTTGGTATGCCTGGCCACCGACGCCATGAAAGCTCCGGAACCGTACGGGATCAACGCGCCGAATGACCAGACATTCTGATCTCCGCTGTAGCCATCCGCGGTGTTGTGCTGCAACATTGCATCAAGCTTCAAGGAGCCGAAATCGTAGGTCGCGTAAAGCATGTTGAGCCGATAGACGCCAGGGTGATTCCCGGTCGGTGCGGGAACCTGCATGGCGGGGTACGCGTCATAGTGGGCGTGGGCGACTCCGAACCACAGCGGTCCCGCCGTGTAGTTCAAATCGAGGATGATCGCATCAGGACGCGAACCTGTTGCAACCGATGCGGGTCCGGTTCCGCTGTTGAACGAATATTGCGCCAGCACCTTGAGCCCACCAAGATTGGGGGTTTCAAAGGAAACAGCTTGATTCAGCCGCGCCAGCGCAAGCTCGGTTTTATTGTTGCCGACGAGGCTGATATTGCTCATCGCACCGGTATAGCCATCTCCGAAAGCGTCGACATCGCCCTGGCGCAAAGCGATGGCGGTGGGTTGCTTGCCGAGCTTGATCGATCCGAACCCGCCGCGCAAGCCCACCCAGGCTTTACGCTGCATGAAGCCGTCGGACGAGCAGTAGGGCTCGCCCGCGCTGCCTGACACAATGCCCGATTGATTGGTGCCCGCGCCACAAAAACCCGTTTCCGCAGCGAAGATTGCGCTCAGCCCCCCGGCCAGCGGCTCGGTCCCGCGCAGACCGAAGGCGGTCGCGCCGCCGATGCCGCTGCTCAACCCGGTGTTGGTGACCGCGACGGTGGGATCGTCAGAGGACTGAACCCCGGTGTATCGGGTCACGCCGACGTCGATCGCGCCGTAAAGCTCGACGCTGGGTTGGGGAACATCTGGAGCATCAGGTGATGCGCTCCAGGCGGAACACGCGAATATTGACGCCAACGCGCAGGCGATGAAAGCGTTTTTCAACACGGCAGCTCCTCGGAAGGTTGATCAACCCCGCGTGCTGCAAGCGCGAACGCTGCGGCACGCGCCCCATGTATTGGGGGTGGACGTGCCGTTATTTTGATTTGTTTTGCGTGTGACGAATCAAAATCACGCAAAACATATAATGTTTTGCGTGATTTAAGGGATATTTACTTCATATCGCAAATTCTTTCGCGTGCAGCAATATATTCACGCTTCAACTGCTGGATGCGGTCAGCCGCGGGTGTCACCGCGCCAATTGCCCCAATTCCCTGTCCGCACCCCCAGATGTCTTTCCATGCCTTGGCGCCGGCGACGACGGCGGCAAAATCCATCGTGCTGGGGTCGCCCTGCGGAAGATGGTCGGGATCCATGCCGGAGGCGACGATCGACCCACGCAGATAGTTGCCGTGTACGCCCGTGAACAGATCGGTGTAGACGATGTCCGCAGCCGCGCTGTCGACCAGCATCTGCTTGTAGGCCGGCGCCGCGCGCGCTTCTTCGGTGGCGATGAAAGCGCTTCCGATGTAGGCGAGATCGGCCCCCATGGCCTGCGCCGCCAGAATGGATTCGCCACGGGCGATCGCCCCGGCCAACGCGACCGGACCGTCGAACCAGCTTCGGATCTCCTGCACCAGCGCGAACGGCGACTGCGTACCCGCGTGCCCGCCCGCCCCCGCGGCGACGGCGATGAGGCCATCCGCGCCATTGTCGATGGCCTTGTGCGCGAACACCTGGTTGATCACATCGTGCAGCACGATCCCGCCCCAGGCGTGCACGGCCTGATTGACCTCAGGACGTGCGCCCAACGAGGTGATGACCACAGGCACGTGGTACTTGGCGCAAAGCGCCATGTCGTGCTCGAGGCGATCATTGCTGCGATGCACGATCTGGTTCACGGCAAACGGCGCCGACGGCGTCTCGGGGTGCGCATGATCCCAGGCCGCCAGTGCCTCGGTGATTTCAGCCAGCCATTCGTCAAGCTGGCTTGCCGGACGCGCGTTCAGCGCTGGAAAGCTGCCGATGATTCCGGCGGTGCACTGCGCGATGACCAAAGCCGGATTGGCGATGATGAAGAGTGGCGCGCCGATCACGGGTAGGCGAAGCCGCCCGAGGACGTCAGGCAGGGACATGATGATCTCCAGAGGTTCCGGAAGGGGCTGCGGCGGCTTGATGTCAGAAAGCTTCGAGCGCAAGCGCCATGACGGCGCCCGCTCCGTGCAGCACGGCATCACGAAACGCGCCGCAGCGCGGCAGCAGATGGGCGGCGAAAAATGCCGCGGTGACGCGCTTGGCCTGCGCGAAGCCGGCCTCGTCGGCGCCCAGACTCCCAGCGGCAAGCCATGACGCCGCGAGCTGCCACCCCGCGAACAGATACCCGCTGAGCATCAGGTAGGGAACACTGGCTGCAAACGCGGCGTTGGGATCCGCACGCCCGTTGTCAACGATGAATCGCACGACCTGCCGGTACGCTTCCAGGGCGTCGCTCAGGCGCGCGGCAATGGCAAGCGCCTGGGAATCACCCGTGGCGACGAGGGCGTCCCGGGTACCAGCGACACGCTCGCCGAAAGCCAGCGCCAGCGCACCCGCGTCGCGCAGGGCCTTGCGGCCGACGAAATCATTGGCCTGAATGGCGGTCGTACCCTCGTAGATGGTCAGGATGCGCGCGTCCCGGTAGTACTGCGCCGCGCCCGTTTCCTCGATGAATCCCATGCCACCGTGAACCTGCACCCCGAGGCTCGTCACCTCGAGGCTCATTTCGGTGGAGAAGCCCTTGACGATGGGAACCAGGAATTCATAGGCGGCCTGGTCTTGCATTCGCTGCGCGGCATCGGTCCCGGCATGGGCACGGTCGTGCAGCCCGGCCGCCAGCAATGCGAGCGCGCGTGCCCCCTGGGTCAAGGCACGCATGCTCATCAGCATGCGACGCACGTCCGGGTGATGGCCGATCGCCACGGCCTGCGCCGCGCTGCCATCCACGGGGCGCGACTGCAGGCGCTGGCGCGCGTAATCGACCGCCTGCTGGTAGGCACGCTCGGCCACGGCCACTCCTTGCATACCCACAGCGTAGCGGGCGGCGTTCATCATGATGAACATGTATTCGAGCCCGCGGTTCGCCTCGCCGACGCGTTCACCAATGGCGCCAGGGCCGACATCTCCCTTGCCATCGCCGAAGACCAACACCGCCGTCGGGCTTGCCTTGATTCCAAGTTTGTGCTCGATCGAGGCGCACCAGACGTCGTTGCGCCTCCCGTCGGCAAGCACTTTGGGAACGATGAACAGGGATATGCCCTTGACACCCTCAGGTGCATCCGGAAGGCGCGCCAGCACGAGGTGCACGATGTTCCGTGCCATGTCGTGCTCACCGTAAGTAATGAAAATCTTTTGGCCGAAGATGCGGTACAAACCGTCGTCCTGGGGCAGTGCGCGACTGCGCACGAGGGCGAGATCGGAGCCCGCCTGTGGCTCGGTGAGATTCATGGTTCCGGTACACGCACCTGAAATCAACGGCGGGATGTAGCGTCGCTGCTGGTCTTGCGTGCCGGCAGTGAGCAGCGCCTCGATCGCGCCATCGCTGAGCAGGGGACACAACGCGAAGCTGAGGTTGGCGCTATTGAGCATTTCGATGCATGCCGCGGCGATCGCCTTCGGCAAGCCCTGACCACCAAAGGTGGTCGGGTGCTGAAGGCCCTGCCAGCCTCCGTCAGCGAATTGCCGGAAAGCCTCTGCAAAGCCAGGTGACGTCGTGACGTTGCCATCGCGCCAGGTCGACGGCTGGGTGTCGCCGATCCAATTCAGCGGCGCGACGACTTCACGGTTGAAGCGCGCGCATTCGTCGAGCACTGCCTGGGCGGTTTCAAGCGTCGCATCCTCGAAACCGGGCAAGGCGGCAATGGCGTCGAGTCCGGCAAGGTGGCGCAGGTCGAACATCATGTCCTGAACCGGGGCGATGTAATCTGGCATGGGAATTTCTCCTTCAGGGGGTGACGCCAGCAGCAGCGTCAGCTGCCGCGACACAGCCGGCAGGGCATGACCGATGGTCTGCCGGCCGCGCGTGGCCCGCCAACAGGCACACGCGGCCGGGGCTCCGGATCGATCCGGCGTCAGAGCGACGAAACGAACGCCGGAACGGCGGAAAACAGGTCGGCAACCAGACCATAGTCGGCCACGCCAAAGATGGGAGCTTCCTCATCCTTGTTGATGGCCACGATCACCTTGCTGTCCTTCATCCCGGCAAGATGCTGGATGGCACCCGAAATGCCCACTGCGACGTACAGTTGGGGCGCCACGATCTTGCCCGTCTGGCCAACCTGCCAATCGTTGGGTGCATACCCGGCATCAACCGCAGCCCGACTGGCACCCAGCGCCGCGCCGAGCTTGTCCGCCAGCGGCGGCATGACAGCTTCGAAGTTCTCCTTCGAACCCAGACCACGGCCACCTGAAACGACGATCTTGGCCGCGGTAAGTTCAGGGCGCTCGCTCTTGGTCTGCTCACGCCCCACCAGTGCGCTCAGACCGGTGTCCGGTACCGCCTCCACGACGTCCACCGCCACGGTTCCGCTGTCCGTGGCTGCGGCATCGAACCCGGTGGTCCGCACCGTAAGAACTTTCACCGGGTCGGCGCTTTGCACCGTGGCAATGGCATTGCCCGCGTAGATCGGGCGATCGAAAGTGTCGGGCGCGCGCACGTGCGTCACGTCGGAAACCTGCATCACATCGAGCAGCGCGGCCACGCGCGGCAGCACATTCTTGCCAAAGGCCGTGGCCGGGGCCAGCAGATGCCCGTAGCCACCTGCGAGCGCAACGACCTGGGCCGCCAGATTCTCCGCCAGGCCATCGCCCAGATGGGCAGCGTCGACGTGCAGAACCCTCGCCACGCCGGCGATGCGCGCCGCCGCCTGCGCTGCCGCCACGCAATCGCGCCCGGCCACCAGCACGTGGACGTCAGCGTCGCATGCCAGCGCCGCCGTCACCGTGTTCAGCGTCGACGGCTTCAGGCTCGTGTTGTCGTGTTCGGCAATTACCAGTGCAGTCATGGGATATCCTCAGATTACTTTCGCGTCATTCTTCAGTGCGGCCACCAGCGCGGCCACGTCCGCCACCTTCACCCCCGCACCGCGCTTGGCTGGTTCGACGACCTTCAGCGTCTTCAGACGCGGCGCCACATCCGCGCCGAAATCCGCAGGGCTCACCACGTCGAGTGACTTTTTCTTTGCCTTCATGATGTTCGGCAACGTCACGTAGCGGGGCTCGTTCAGCCGCAAGTCCGTGCTCACCACCGCTGGGAGCTTGATCGCCACCGTCTCCAACCCGCCGTCGACTTCCCGCGTCACCCGCGCGCCGCCATCGGCGAGTTCCACCTTCGAAGCGAACGTGGCTTGCGGCCAGCCCAGCAAGGCAGCAAGCATCTGGGCAGTCTGGTTGCAGTCGTCATCGATCGCCTGCTTGCCGAGAATCACCAGTCGTGCACCTTCGCGCTCGGCTACCGCCTTGAGGAGCTTGGCGACTGCGAGCGGCTGCAGCTCCGCATCGGTCTGCACCAGCACACCGCGGTCGGCCCCGATCGCCATGGCGGTGCGCAGCGTTTCCTGGCACGCGGCCACGCCACAGCTGACTGCCACCACTTCGGTGACGGCCCCGGATTCCTTCAGGCGCACCGCTTCCTCTACCGCAATCTCGTCAAAGGGGTTCATGCTCATTTTGACCCCCGATGTGTCAACACCGCTGCCATCCGATTTCACACGGATCTTGACGTTGTAGTCCACCACGCGCTTGACCGCGACCAACACCTTCATGCAAAACTCCCCGTCATTGACTGCTGTTTTGATAGATGCACGTTGTTTCATCGTTGCCGCATAAAAACGAACGATCGTTCTTTTTCCACAGTGTATACGGACGCGTCGTGCGCGATCAAGCCCCGATATGACGCTCTGGAGGCGACAGCGGGGCCGCGCCCTCGGCCCAGTGCAGGACCCGTTGCGGGAAAGGAATCGCGATTCCGGCATCGCGCAGCGCACGCCACAGCGCCAGGTTGACGCCGCCGCGGACGTTGAGCGCACCGTTGTCGGGGTCGGAAATCCAGAATCCCACAGTGATTTCGATACCGTCCGATCCGAAGTTGCTGACCACGGCCGATGGCGCCGGCGACGCGAGCACGCGAGGCACACCCACGGCGGCGCGCGCGAGAATGGGCAGTGCAACATCGAGATCGGCACGATAGTCGATCGACACCGTGGTGCTGAGCCAGACATTGGGATCCGTGTAGGACAGATTCTCGACGCGACTCGAGATCAATGTTTCGTTCGGGACGATCGATTCCGTGCCGCCTGGGCTGCGCACGACCGTGTATCGGGTCTTGATGTCGAGGATCTTCCCCTGGAACGTATCGATGCGCACGTTATCCCCGACGCGCAGGCTGCTCTCGAGCAAAATGACGAAACCCGAGACGTAGTTGGCCGCGATACGCTGCAGACCCAGCCCGAGGCCAACGCCGAGTGCACCGCCAAACACCCCCAGCACGGTGAGATCAATGCCCACCATTTGCAGCGCCACCAGCAGCGCGACGGTGAAAATGGCGGCCCGCACGAGGCGCGAAGCCACCAGCCGCACGTTGATGTCCAGCGGCGAAGCCATCAACCTCCCCTCCAGCAGCGAGGAGAGCCACAATGCCAGCACCAGCGTCACGGCAATCCAGGTCACCCCCTGCAGCAGCGTCCAGCCGGTGAGGCGCTGCGCGCCGATATGCACGGACACCGCGTCGAGAGACTCGGCAATTTCGGGCATGGCGCCGCTGAGGTAAAGCAGCAGGCCGATCCACGCCACCACGTCGAGACCGCGCACCAGATAGCGCACCGCGGCATTGCCCGGGAACGCACGCTGCGAGACCCGCAATGACACCCGCACCAGCAACCATACTGCCAGCACTGGCAGCGCAATCTTCAACAGCGCCGCACTCCGCAGCAGGGCACTGCCGTGACGAATGAACTGCAGCAGCAGCAACGCCGACGCCGGCGTGGCCACGCTGTCGAACATGGCCGCGCGTAACGCCGCCCGCCAGACGCGGATGTGATGCACGCCGCGCTCAACGAAGACGCCGGCGGTCAGGCCCCCGATGAGCGCCAGCAAGATCAGTTCGATCTGCCAGCGTAGAAATTCGTAGGAGTGGTGCGCGATCGCGCTGTAAAGAGGGGAATCCATGCGCTCGAAGGACTGTTGGAACCAGGCTCCGATGCTACGCCCGCCACGTTGGGGGACGCTTGTCGATAAAGGCCTGCACGCCTTCGAGCGCATCATCCTGCATGAAATTTCTGCTCATCGCCTGACCAGCAAGTTGATAAGCGCCCGCGAGTCCCATGGCAATCTGGCGGTAGAACTGCGCTTTGCCGAGCGCAATGGCCGATGCAGGCTTGGCCAGGATGCTGTCAACCAGGGAAGCGACTTCGTCGTCCAGCAATTGAGGCGCCGCGACACGGTTGACCAGACCCCATTGGCGCGCGGTGTGCGCGTCGATGAACTCGCCCGTGAGCAGCATTTCCATCGCCATCTTGCGCGGCACATTGCGCACCAACGGCACACTGGGGGTCGCGCAGAACAGCCCGACATTGATGCCCGACACCGCGAAACGTGCGTCGGTGGCCGCAACGGCGAGGTCGCACTGCGCGACGAGCTGGCAGCCCGCCGCGGTCGCCAGTCCATGCACGCGCGCGATCACTGGCTGCGGCAGCGCCACCAGCCCGAGCATGACCTTGCTGCAGCGATCGAACAGGTCATGGCAGCGGTCTTCATCGGGCTGGTCACGCATTTCCTTGAGGTCGTGCCCGGCGCAAAATGCGCGGCCGGCACCCTGGATGACCACGACGCGCGCCGTGCCGTCGCAGCTGAGCGCGTCGATCGCCTGCTGCAACGCCGCCAGCAATGCGTCCGAGAGCGCGTTGAAGGCCTGAGGTCTGTTCAACGTCAGGGTCACCACGCCGCGCGCGTCGCGGGAGGTGCGCAGCGGCGTGTCCGCGGCATCCTGGGTTTCTTGCATGGTGCTGCCTCCGTGGCGCGGGGCGCCAGTGTCAAACGTCGATGGCATCGCGCGCGTGAACGCGTTCGCGCAACGAATATTTCTGGATCTTGCCCGTTGAGGTTTTCGGAAGTTCGCCGAACATGACCCGACGCGGGACTTTGAAGCCAGCCAGATACTGCTTGCAAAAAACGACGATGTCCTCCGCCGACACCTCGACACCGGGTTTGCACTCAATGAAGGCACAAGGCGTCTCACCCCATTTCGCGTCGGGCATGGCAACGACGGCAGCGACCATGACCGCAGGATGCCGGTACAGGACATCCTCGATTTCGATACTCGAAATATTCTCTCCCCCGGAGATGATGATGTCCTTGCTGCGATCCTTGATCTTGATGTATCCATCCGGATCGACCACCGCCAGGTCACCGGTATGGAACCACCCGCCACGGAACGCCGCTGCCGTGGCTTGCGGATTGTCGAGGTAGCCCTTCATCATGATGTTGCCGCGAAACATGACCTCACCAATGGTATGGCCGTCATGCGGAACCTCCAGCATGGTTTCGGCGTCGCGCACCGTGGCTCCATCCTGCAAGTGGTAGCGCACCCCCTGGCGCGCGTTCAGCCGTGCCCGCTCGGGCAGGCTCTGCTGCTCCCAGGCAGCCTGCTTCGCACACACCGTGGCCGGTCCATAGACTTCGGTGAGGCCATAGACGTGGGTGAGCTCGAAGCCCATCGACTCGAGGCCCTCGATCAGCGCGGCAGGCGGCGCGGCCCCCGCCACCATGGCCTTGACGTGGTGGGTGATGCGGGGGTCGTGCTTCGACGCCGCATTGACCAGCATGTTGTGCACGATGGGCGCGCCGCAATAGTGCGTCACGCCATGCTCGCGAATGCACTCGAAGATCAGCGCCGGATCGATGCGCCGCAGGCAGACATTGACGCCTGCGCGAGCCGCGATGGTCCATGGGAAGCACCAGCCGTTGCAGTGAAACATGGGCAAGGTCCACAGATACACCGGGTGGCGCGGCATGTCCCACTCGAGCACATTGGACACGGCGTTGACGTAGGCGCCGCGGTGGGAGTAGACGACCCCCTTGGGCTGGCCGGTTGTGCCGGAGGTGTAATTGAGCGCAATGGCGTCCCATTCATCGGCCACCGCAGGGAGTACATCGTCCGCTTCGCCCTGCGCCAGCAGGGTTTCGTAATCCGTCTCCCCGATCATCGGCCCGCCGTGCTCAAACGCGGGATCCGGGACATCGACCACCAAGGGTGGCGCGAGTCCCATGTCCCGCGCCAGCACCACCGCCCGGCGCATGGTGGCTGCAAATTCGGGATCGACCAGGACGGCGCGCGCCCGCGCATGGACGAGCATGTAGGCCAGCGCTTCCGGATCGAGCCGGGTATTGAGGGTATTGAGCACGAGTCCCGCCAACGGCACGGCAAAATGCGCCTCCACCATCGCCGGCACATTGGGCAACATCACAGACACGACGTCGCCGGCGCGCAGACCGCGCCGCATCAGCGCCGACGCGAGACGGTGGCAGCGGGTACGGGTTTCACCCCAGCCGCGCCGCACGCCTGCGTGCACGATCGCCGTGCGATCCGGGTAGACGTCGGCCGCGCGCTCGAGAAACAGCACGGGGGTCAGCGGCGCGTGGTTGGCGGCATTCGGTCGCAAGTCTGCATCATGCATCAGAATCTCCCTGTCAATCGTCGAGCCCGGCGAGGACCCGGATATGTGCGGCCACGCTGCGGCCCAGCGCGCTGAGGCTGTAGCCGCCCTCGAGGCAGGAAACGATGCGCCCCCCGCACAGTTCGCTGGCGACATCGCAAACCACGCGCGTGATCCAGGCGAAATCCGCCTCGACCAGACCCAGCTGGCCCATGTCATCTTCCCGGTGCGCGTCAAAGCCGGCCGAGATGAACAGCATCTCGGGGGCGAACGCCCGAAGGCGCGGCAGCCACTGGTGCTGCACGATCTCGCGCACTTGCGGTCCGCCCGAGTAGGCGGGAACCGGGACGTTCAGCATGTTCGAGGCCTGGTTTTCAGCACCACTGAACGGATAGAAGGGATGCTGGAAAATACTGACCATCAGGACACGGTCGTCACCGGAGAAAATGTCTTCGGTCCCGTTGCCATGATGCACGTCGAAATCCACGATCGCGACCCGGGACAAACCGCGACGATCGAGTGCATGGCGCGCTGCGACCGCGACGTTGTTGACAAAGCAAAACCCTCCAGCCTGCGCCCGCAGCGCGTGATGTCCGGGAGGGCGCACGGCGCAAAACGCGTTGTCCAAACGCCCTTCCAGCACCGCGTCAGTGGCCGCCATGGCCGCTCCGGCGGCGCGGCGCGCCGCCCGCCATGTGTGCGGATTCATCAAGGTATCCGGATCAATCCAGGCATAACCTTCGTCAATATGTCCTTTTTCCCGAAGCTCAGCCAGATATAGCGCCGTATGTGCGAGTTCGAGAGCCTGTTCGTCGGCAAGCGGCACGTCGGGCCGCGTCAGCACCCAGTCCAACCCGGCACTGATGAGTCGATCCTCGATGGCGGCCAGCCGCGCGGGGCACTCCGGATGCTCGCGTCCCATCTCGTGCAATGCGCAATCGGGATGGGCGTAAAACCCAGTACGCATGAAGTCTCCTCATCGATCTCGTTGTCCGCCGCGTTCGACGGTCTTCGTGGCAAGCGGCCCCCTGAGGGGGTCTTCAGCATGCTGCATCGCGCCATGTCAGATGGAAAGGCACAATAGCTGCGTTATTGTGCACCCTGAAACTGGCCCGGACCTTGCAATGCCCCATTCCCTTCCAGCCCTGATCGAACACATCGGGCGCGTTCTCGTCGGCAAGCGCGGCCAGGTCGAACTGGCAGCATGCTGCATGGTCGCGGGCGGTCACCTTTTGCTGGATGATCTTCCAGGCGTTGGCAAGACAACCCTGGCGCACGCACTGGCACAAGGATTCGGTCTGAACTTCTCCCGCGTGCAATTCACCGCCGACCTGCTTCCGGGTGACCTTCTGGGTGTGAGTATTTTCGACCGCGCGGCGGGTGCGTTCGTGTTTCACCCTGGACCGGTCTTCGCCCAGGTCGTACTCGCCGATGAAATCAACCGCGCTCCGCCACGAACGCAGAGCGCCTTGCTCGAAGCGATGGAGGAGCAACAGGTCAGCCTGGACGGGCGGACCCATGCGCTGCCTGCACCATTCTTTGTCATCGCGACCCAGAATCCTCACGACCAGCGGGGCACGCACCCGCTGCCTGAATCGCAACTCGATCGTTTTCTCATGCGCCTGTCCCTGGGCTATCCGGACGCAGCCTCCGAGCGCGCCCTTCTGCTCGGGGAGGACCGTCGCGCCATACTCGCCCGTCAGCCGCCGATGCTCGATGCGACCGCACTCGCGGCACTGCAGGCCCAGGCGGCTGCGATCCACGTCGCGCCGGCCCTCGCGGATTACCTGCAGCGCCTGCTCGCCGCCACCCGCGATACACGTCGCTTCGCCTGGGGTCTGAGCCCGCGCGCCGGTCTGGCGCTGCTGCGCGCGGCACGCGCTTATGCCTTGCTGCAGCAACGCGATTACTGCGCGCCGCAGGACTTGCAAGCAGTCTTCCACGCCGTGGCCACGCACCGCCTTCAGGACGAGGCGGGGCCGGCAGCGGTCACCGCCTTGCTCGATGACGTACTGCGTGTGACGCCTTTCTGACCATGTCCGCCACACGTACAGGAGAGCGTGGAATGCGTGCGCGCTTCGCGCGCTGGGCGCTTCGACGTCATCCCCCGGGCGACGCCACCGTGCTGGGGCATGGAAACGTGTACATCCTGCCCGCCCGCGAGGCCGTCGGGTTCATGGTCCTGCTCGCAGTGTTGTTGGTTGCCTCGATCAACTATCAACTCAACCTCGGGTACGCATTCACGTTTTTGCTCGCGGGCAGCGCATTGGCATCCATGAGCGTGACCCACGGCGCCCTGCGTGGTATCCGGCTGCAAGTCGATGATGGCACCCGCGCACCGCTGTTCGCGGCGCGGCCCGGAACCATTCCGGTGCGCATGGAGTGCTCCGGGCAGACGCGCTGGGGTCTGGTGTTGTCGATACGGGGAGACGCTGGTCCGACCTTCATCGATCTGGCCTCCGGCTTGCCAAGCGTCGTCCAGGCAAGATGGACACCGGCTCGACGCGGCCTGCAGCCATGGCCCGCGCTGATTCTGGAAACACGCTACCCGCTGGGACTGTGGCGAGCCTGGACAATCTGGCGCCCGCCAGGCACCGCTGCGGTCTGCCCGACACCAGAGACCGACCCGCCAGCACTGCCCCCTGCTCCGGACCTGGCGGCCGGCTCGACCGCCGCTGCGGATGCCGACCCTGACGCGCTGCGCGCCTATCGCCCCGGCGATCCCATGCGCCTCATCGCCTGGAAGCCCAGCATTCGTGCCGATGTGGATGGCAGCTCCGGCGCTCTGATCGTACGCACGGCAACCGCGCGCGCGCCCATGGGACCGGTGTGGCTTGACTGGGATGCACTCCCCGCGGGCCTTGGACCGGAAGCCCGTCTGTCACGCTTGTGCGCGTGGGTGCTTCGCTGCGCGGACGCGAACGTACCGTTCGGCATGCGCCTGCCGGGCGCGCGCATCGCTGCAGCCAGCGGCGCGCTCCATCACCGCCGCTGCCTGGAAGCACTTGCGGCGTGCAAGCCTGCCGAGCGTGAGCGCGACGCGAATGATCATGCTGCGATCTGACGCCGCCCGCCGGTATCGGGCCCTCCCGCGTCCCGCGCGCGACGCCCTCCTGCTGACGGTGGCTTGCACTTTGACCACCTTGCCGCTGCTGCCGAGTCTTCCCATCTGGGCGGGGATCGGCGCCATGACCTTGATCATCTGGCGAGCGGCTCTTGCCTGGCGCGGGGCGGCGCTGCCGCGGCGGGCCTGGCTGGCAGCACTGCTGCTTGCGGGGGTGACGGCCACGGGTGTGCAATTCCACACCGTGCTCGGGCGGGATCCGGGCGTGGTGCTGGTGACATTGCTGCTTGGCCTCAAAGGACTTGAGGCGAGCCGGCGCCGTGACACCTATGTCTTGACCGGCCTCGGCCTGTTTACGGTTGCGGCGCATTTTCTCGAATCGCAGTCCCCTGGCGCAGCGCTGTGGATGGTCATGTCGACGCCGGCATGGCTGCTGGTGCTGATGAGCGCGAATCTTCCAACCGAGGGGCCATCGCTGCGCGTGCGGCTTGCGCGTGCATGCGGCCTGCTGGCGCTGGGCTTGCCGCTCATGGTCGTCCTGTTCATCATCGTGCCCCGGATGTCGGCACCGCTGTGGGCCCTGCCGGCCGATGCTTCCGCCCGCACCGGTCTGGGCGACGCCATGGATGCGGGTGCGATCGCCCGGCTCGCCCGCAACGATAGCGTGGTCTTTCGCGTCCACTTCGACGGCCCGACGCCGCCCCCCCGCGCGCTGTATTGGCGCGGTCCGGTGCTCGAGGATTTCGACGGCTTGCGCTGGCGTGCGCTGCCGCGGCCACACCTCGCCTCCGGTCATGCAGCCGACGCTCACTTGCGCGTGCATGGCGCCGGGATCCGGTACACGGTCACCTTGCAGCCGACGGGTCACCGCACGGTGTTCGCGCTCGATGCCGTTGGCGATGCTCCGGTCATCGACGGCCAACAGAATACGACGGTGAAACGCGGGCCGGACCTGACGCTGCGTGCGAGCAAGGCGCTTGACGCCTTGACGCGCTACAGATTGCTGTCATACCCGCGCTTCGAATTCGGCACGCGCGCGCCGACGCCCCAGCTGGGGTCCGACCTTGCGCTTCCCGCTGGTGCCAACCCCCGCACCGTCGCGCTCGGCCGCAGCATGGCGCTGCGGGCCGGAAACAATGCGCAACGCATCGCGGCCTCCGCGCTGTCATTGTTCAGCGATGCTCCGTTTCATTACAGCCTTTCTCCCGGCGCCTACCCCGGAGTCAATCAGGTCGACAGCTTCCTGTTCGAGCGCCGAGTCGGGTTTTGCGAGCATTTCGCCCAGGCCTTCGTCGTGCTCATGCGTGCTGCAGGAGTTCCGGCGCGCGTGGTCACTGGTTATCAGGGCGGGCGTGCAAACCCTCTGGATGGGAGCTGGGTCGTACGCCAGAGCGACGCCCATGCGTGGGCCGAGTACTGGGTCGCCGGACATGGCTGGGAGCGCGCCGATCCAACAGCCATGGTCGATCCCGCCCGCGTCGACCGCAGCGGGGACACGCTTGCAGCTAGCGCGCCGCTGCTGGGTATCGCGGCGCTGGGGCCAGGGGGAAACGCAGCGCTGCAGCCGCTGCGGGATCTGGCCGATGCCATGAACCAGGCCTGGAATACATGGGTGCTTGATTATGACGAGCGACGCCGCGATAACCTGTGGCAACGCTGGGCAGGAGATGATTGGCGCGCACCGGGGGCCCTGCTGCTGGCGGGGCTGGCCGTCATGTTCGGGCTGCCGCTGGTGCGCGTTCAGCGACGCCGGATTGCAGATCCCTGGCAATCCGCCTACGCTGGCTTGTGCCGGAAGCTGCGTCGCGCTGGCGTCGCGGCGGGCACCGTCGATCCACCCGCGCTGCTCGCCCGCCGCCTCGACACCAGCGAACTCGCCCCGTCCGAACGCGAGCGCGCGCAGACCATCCTTGGTCAGATGGAACGACTGCGCTTCGGGCGCCCTGGGAATGCACCATCCCTGCGAACGCTGCGACGCAGCATCGCCTCTCTGCGCCCGGCACGCAAGCGTTGATGCGCTGCGCCCCGTAAACCTGCTCGGGGGCGCGCATGGTGGCGCAAACGCTGCCATCCATCGGCGCACGCTCAACCACGTCGACCAGGCACGCTGACCCGCCCGGGCCAGGCCGGTGCATCAGGCCAGTCGGCGCGCGCGCTCAGTCGGGCTGACGATGTCGGTCAGGCGGATGCCGAACTTGTCGTTGACGAGCACGACCTCGCCCCGCGCGATCAGGAATCCGTTGACCAGCACGTCCATGGGCTCACCAGCAAGGCGGTCAAGGTCCACCACCGAGCCCTGCGCGAGCTGAAGCAGTTCACGGATCTGGATTTTGGTGCGGCCGAGTTCGCCCGACAAGGTCACGGGGATGTCCATGACCAGGTCGAGCTGCTCGGACGTGGCAGCTGGCTGGGCGTCGGCGCGCAACTCCGGAAAGCTGGCTTTTTGCGGTTGCGGGGGCGGTGCCGATGCTGGCGTGTCGATCGCCTGCTCCGCCATCGCGGCAGCCCAATCGTCGGCGGCGTCGGCCGCAGCGGGGTTCGATGTATCGTCGGCCATGGTGTCTGGACAGAAATGCGGGCCTCAACCGAGGCTGATCTTGGGAAGGTGGGGCGAAGACGATTCGGGCACGAGACGCTGCCGCACTTTCAGCGCCATGTGATCGTCGTGGCGTCCAAATTCACCTGAAAGCACGGGGATGCCATCGATGCGACCCACGACGGCCTCGGGCATATCAACCGGGAGCACGTCACCGACGCGCAGGCGCAACAGCTCGCGCACCAGGATCTTGCGCTGCAGCAACTCGACACGAAGCTCGACCTCAGCTTCGCGCATCTCGCCTTGCAAAGCCTGGATCCAGCGCTGATCGACCTCATTGCGGTCGGTGGTCATCCCGGTGGTCATCTGATCGCGAATGGGTTCGATCATGCTGTAGGGTATGCAAACATGAAGGGTACCCCCACCGCCCTCGATCTCGACATCGAAACTCGACACGATCACAACCTCGGTCGGTGTGGCGATATTCACGAACTGCGGGTTGACTTCCGAACGCGTCACTTCGATGTCGAGCTGGAGCACCGGAGCCCAGGCGATCTTGTACTCCTTGAAAACCATGTCCAGCATACGGCTGATGATGCGCTGCTCCAGCGGCGTGAAGTCGCGACCTTCGATACGCGCGTGAAAACGTCCGTCGCCGCCGAAATAATTGTCCACCACGCTGTAAACCAGCCGCGGATCGAAAATGAACAGCCCCGTACCCCGCAGCGGTTTGATTTGCACCAGGTTGAGGTTACATGGAACGACCAGGGTACGGATGAATTCGCTGTACTTGACCAATTTGACCGAAGCGACCGAAATTTCAGACGAGCGGCGCAGAAAATTGAACAAACCTACCCGCCACAACCGTGCGAAACGTTCGTTGATGACCTCCAGCGTGGGCATGCGCCCGCGAACGATGCGGTCCTGGCTGGCGAGGTCGTAGGGACGCACCCCGCTTTCATCGGCCTCCTCGTGCTCTTCGGGTGCGGCCTCCTCACCGCTGAGTCCCTGCAGGAGCGCGTCGACTTCGTCTTGCGAAAGGACGTCCTTGACCATGTCACTGCACCACGAAACCGGTGAAATAGACGCCGGAGATCGGTCCCTGCGCGGCGGATTGCTGCGCCGCCGCCGTGGTGGCGGCAAGCAGTTTGGGATCGATCGCCGGGAGCGAGGCGGCAGCGTGCGGCGCGCTTGCTCCCGATCCCGCCACGGCGGGTGTCACAGGTGCGACGGCGGGTGCAATTGGGGCTGACGGCACGGGCATGACGACGGGGGTGGGCTGTTGCGTTCCATCCCCGCCCAGTACATGGTTGATCGCCAACAGAATCTGGTCGCGAATGAGGTCGCGTGCGCCGATATTCGTCACCTGCTCGGCATGCTGCGATGCGAGGATGCGCAACACCGTATTCCGGATCTCGGGAGTCAGATTTTTCACGGCATCGTCGGCTTTCGGGTCCGATGTCTTCAGATCGATCTTGACCTGCAGGTAATGCGTATTGCCATCCTGGCTGGCGATATTGGTGAGGAACGGCTCGAGCGTGATGAAATGGATGTCCTTCTCGCGCTGCGCTGCTTGTTGCGCCGGTGTCGGCGCCGGCTTCGGTCGCATGAGGAACCACCATGCAGCGCCGCCCGCCGCCGCGAGCACAACCAGCGCGACCACCGCGATGATGATCAATTTACCCTTGCCCGACTTCGGCTTGGCCTCGGCATCTGCCATCTTTTATCTCCAGATTGTGGTGGATTCCGACACGTTATACAGCAGTTGCGCAGCCTCGCCGTACCCGGCCTGTCTCACACATAGGTGTTCACCAGCCCACGACCGATGGCGGCGGCTCCGAGAAGCACGGTTTGCGGCTCGACGCCCGCGACAGCAGGACGCCGGCTGCCGCCACCCGGGCGCTGCTGCGATTGCCCCTGAAATGCGTTCCAGCCCCCCGAACCCGCGTTCACCGACGCCTGACCCAGGCTCATGCCCGAACCGTTGAACATGTCCCGCAATTGCGGCATGGCCGATTCGAGTGCCTGGCGTACCGCCTGGTGCGGGGACACGAACTGCGCATTCACTTGCCCATCCTGGACCAGCAGGTGTACTTCGAGCGGGCCGAGCTGTGGTGGATTGAGTTTGAGGGTCGCCAGTTGCTGCTGATTGCCGACCGCAAGCAGCATGTGTTCGCCAAGATTCTGCCCCCACGCCGAACTTCCGACCTGGCTTTGCAGCGTGGCTTCGTAATGCTGGGGCGCAGTCGCCGGGGGCATTGGCACCGTGGGGGCCACACCAGCGCTGCCCACGGACGCGGCGCCCTGGAGGTTGACGCCGACGTTCCCCATCTGGAGGGACGCCATCGCAGCCTGCGCATGCGTGGGGGGCAAGACCGCACCTCCGGGGTCAGGTGGCTGATCGGTTGGTATCGCGGTCGTCTTGGTGGTCAAGGCGCCAGCAGGGGTATCGACCATGAACGACCCGCTGCCGGCCGTCTGAAGTTCCGCGGGGAGCGCGGAGCCGTCTGGCGCCAGAGGCACCGCCGAAGGCTTGCCGCTCGCCCCAGCGATGGCGGACGCGATGGATGCCGGCGGCAAGTTCTTGCCGGTTGGATCCGCCGCACCCATCGCCGTGGTCTGCATGGCCGTCAACTGATTCGCTGCGGCACGGCCCTCATGACCGTTCGGATTGGAGGCGGCGCCCGCCTGCGCCACAGCGATCTGCGGCAACATGGCCTGCGCGGCAACCGCAGCCGCGGCCCCGTCCTGCGCCGCGCCGGATCCTGATGCCGAGGCGGTCGAACGCGCGGCACCGTACCCGCTGGTTGTCTGCACCGCGCCGCTGCCACCGAGTTTCGACAGCATTTGCGCCAGCCCCGCCATG
>DAICZP010000011.1 GCA_027311065.1 Thiomonas sp.
TAGTTGTAGCGGAAGGAGATCGATCCAGCGGGGGTGACAGCCACATAGAGGCCGTCCCGGTCATTCACCTTGTAGAGCTTGTCTTGCGGCTTGAGGCTGCGCAGCTTGGTATCGGTCAGCATGATTTTGGCCCTATGTGGATTCCAATACCATGAATTAAACAGCCGAAAAAAATAGCAAAAACACCTTTATAATCAGATGGTTATGCATTTTTTATACCATTCTACCCGTTTCAACGTGACATGGCATCAGGCACCGCTCATGGGATCAAAGCGAGATAGTACCATCCACAATGCCATTAAAAAATGGTGCTTGCCGTTGCCTAAAAATGCCTGTCAATGCCACAACGACAAGCAAACACTTCAATATTTACAACAACTTACGCACGTTTTGATGCTTTGTGATGCCAGCCATTGCCTGACATGGGATCATTCCCACTCGATGGTTGCTGGGGGTTTTGACGAAATGTCGTACGTCACCCGGTTGATTCCACGCACTTCGTTGATGATGCGCGTCGAGACGCGCTTGAGCAATGCGTGGGGAAGTTCGGCCCAGTCGGCCGTCATGAAATCGCTGGTCTGGACCGCGCGTAGCGCGACCACGTAGTCATAGGTGCGGCCATCACCCATCACACCGACGCTCTTGACGGGAAGAAAGACGGCAAATGCCTGCGAGGTTTGCTGGTACCAGGTCCTGCCGCTGCCGGCGTCAACCGTGTTGCGAAGCTCTTCAATAAAAATGGCGTCGGCCTTGCGTAGAAGGTCGGCGAACTCATGCCTGACTTCGCCGAGAATACGCACGCCGAGTCCGGGTCCCGGAAAAGGATGGCGATCAACCATGTCTGGCGGAAGCCCCAGTTCAATGCCGAGTTGACGCACCTCGTCCTTGAACAATTCGCGCAACGGCTCAAGCAACTTCAACCCCAGGGTCTCTGGAAGACCGCCGACGTTGTGATGACTTTTGATCGTGGTGGCTTTCTTGGTCCTGGCGCCCCCCGATTCGATGACGTCGGGATAGATCGTGCCCTGCGCCAGCCACGTCGCGTGGTTGAGCTTGCGTGCTTCGCGCTGGAACACCTCGACGAATTCGCGACCGATGATGCGACGCTTTTGCTCGGGATCGGCGACGCCCTGCAAGGCGCCCAGGAACTCGGCACTGGCGTCGACGTGCACCACGCGGGCATGCAGGCGGCCCTGGAACATGTCCATCACCATGCGTCCTTCGTCCTGGCGCAGCAGTCCGTGATCGACGAACACGCATGTCAACTGGTCACCGATGGCACGGTGAATGAGGGCTGCCGCAACGCTGGAATCGACACCGCCGGACAAGCCAAGAATGACTTCTTCGTCCCCGACCTGGGAGCGGATTCGATCCACCGCCTCGGCAATGTAGTGATCCATGACCCAGTCACCACGGCACCCGCAGATGTCGAGCGTGAAGCGGCTGAGCATGGCCTGGCCCTGCACCGTGTGCGTGACCTCGGGATGGAACTGCACTGCGTAGTAGCCGCGGGCCTCGTCAGCCATGCCGGCAATGGCACAGTTCGGTGTGCTGGCCATCACCTTGAAACCGGGTGGAAGCTCGGTGACCTTGTCGCCGTGGCTCATCCACACCTTCAACATCCCATGACCCTCAGCGGTGGTGAAGTCCTGGATGCCGTCAAGCAGTCGGGTGTGGCCGCGCGCGCGCACTTCGGCGTATCCAAACTCGCGATGCTCGCTCCACGCCACCTTGCCGCCGAGTTGGGCCGCCATGGTCTGCATGCCGTAGCAGATTCCGAGCACTGGAACCCCTAGCTCCCACACGGCTTGCGGGGCGCGCAGGGTGGCGTCTTCGTAGGTGCTGGCGTGACTGCCGGACAGGATGACGCCCTTGAGGCCATCGGCGGCCATGTTCCGCACCGCCTCGTCGGAAAGATCGTTGGGGTGAATCTCGCAGTAAACATGCGCCTCGCGTACGCGGCGAGCGATGAGTTGCGTGACCTGGGACCCGAAGTCCAGGATCAGGATCTTGTCGTGCATCGCGCGTCCCGGTCGTCAGTCGACATGGTAGTTGGGGGCTTCCTTCGTGATCTGCACGTCGTGGACATGGCTTTCGCGCATGCCGGCCGACGTAATTTCCACGAACTGGGCTCGCGCCCGCATTTCCTCGACACTCGAGCATCCGCAGTAACCCAGGGAGGATCGCACGCCTCCGACGAGTTGGAACAGAATGGCGCTCAGCGTGCCCTTGTACGGGACCCGTCCCTCGATGCCTTCCGGGACGAATTTGTCGGCGCCGGCAGCGGCGTTCACCTCGGGGCTGTCCTGAAAATAGCGGTCGGCCGAACCCGCGTTCATCGCGCCGATGGAACCCATGCCGCGATACGTCTTGTACGAACGCCCTTGGTAGAGAATCACTTCACCGGGTGCTTCCTCGGTGCCCGCGAACATGCTGCCCATCATCACGGTGTGAGCTCCGGCGGCGATGGCCTTGGAAATATCACCTGAATAACGTACCCCGCCATCGGCCACCAGCGGCACGCCGGTACCCTCCAGTGCGGCAGCAACGTTGGCGATGGCCGTGATCTGCGGCACCCCGACACCGGCAACGATCCGGGTCGTGCAGATGGAACCAGGGCCGATGCCAACCTTCACCCCGTCGGCGCCCATTTCAACCAGTGCTCGCGCGGCCTCGGCGGTGGCGATATTGCCTCCGATCACGTCGACGTCAGGGTAGTTGTTCTTCACCCAGCGCACGCGCTCGAGCACGCCCTGGCTGTGACCATGCGCGGTGTCAACCACGATGACGTCGACGCCGGCTCGGACCAGCAGTTCGACACGTTCCTCGGTGCCCTCGCCAACCCCGACAGCCGCACCCACGCGCAGTTTGCCGTGCGGATCGCGCGCAGCGTTGGGTCGCTCCGTGGCTTTCAAAATGTCCTTCACGGTCATCAAGCCACGAAGCTCGAACTCTTCGTTGATGACCAGTACACGCTCGAGCCGGTGCTTGTGCATCAGCGCTTTCGCCTCGTCCAATGAAGCGCCCTCGCGCACCGTGACCAGGCGTTCGCGCGGCGTCATGATGTCGCGGACCGGGAGATCCAGGCGCGATTCGAAGCGCAGATCGCGGTTGGTGACGATCCCGACGACCTTGCCAGCCTCCAGCACCGGGAACCCGGAAATCCCGTGTTGGCGCGAAAGTGCCAACACATCGCGAACCTTCACCGCCGGGGCAATGGTGATGGGGTCTTTCAGCACGCCGGACTCGAAACGCTTGACCCGCGCCACCTCGGTGGCCTGCGCCTTGGGCGAGAGGTTCTTGTGCACGATACCGATCCCCCCCTCCTGGGCCATCGCGATCGCCAGCTTGGACTCCGTCACGGTGTCCATGGCAGCGGACACCAGCGGAATGTTGAGGCGTACCCGTCGCGTGAGCTGGGTCGCAAGGCTGGTATCCCTGGGAAGAACCTGGGAGTGGGCGGGAACCAGCAATACGTCGTCAAACGTCAGGGCTTTTCCAAGCAGGCGCATAAATCCTCCGGGCGCAAAATGCGATGATAAAAGATTGACGCGCTGTACGATCACTCTCGTCTCCTACCCAGCCCGCCCGCCAGCGCCATGAACGCCGCTCCCCGAACCATCCATGCCCTGCGCGCTGCCTTGGTTGCAGCCGCAGCACTGTTCGCATCCCACGACGCCGCTGCCCAGTGGAAGTGGGTCGACCGCTCTGGCTCTGTGCACTATGGCGACCAGCTCCCGAGCGATATTCCGCCGCACGATGTTCTGGAGCGCCCGACTGCCGCCGCAATGCATACGCCGGCATCGGGCCCCGCCTCGGCCGCGGCACGCGCCTCGCAGGGATCTGCCGACCTCGCACACAAACTGCAGCAGCAGGAAAAAGATCGCGCTGCAGCCAAGGCCTTGCAAAGGCAGGTGGTCGACGCCGTGCGCATGCACAACTGCGAACAGGCGCGCCAGGCGCTCGCGTCCCTCGACACTGTGCGGCCACGCATGTACGCAACCGCACCCGACGGCCAGCGCACCGTGCTCGGCCAGGACGAAATCGAGGCGCGGCGACGCCAAGCCGAGGCAGCCGTGAACGTCTACTGCCACTGAGCAGGCCGGGTCAGGGTGCCTCAAGCTGCGCCAGTTCCAGCATCAAACGCACGCGAATCTTGTGCGGATTGAGCCCCTCATAAGGACCATCTGGAACTTCTCCGGCACGACTGGCGACGACGACGCGAACGCCCTGTGCCTGCGCCTCGTCCAGCGCGGGCTGCAAGGCTCGGTGTACGGTGCCCAGCCCTGTGCCTTCGACCACCAGGCCGCGCAAACCCGGCTGCATGCTTGCGTTCCGGCTTGCCGCGAGCAAGGCACGAACCAGGGCACCATCAGCGCCGGCGTGGCTGGCCACCAATTCGACGCGCGGCCAGGGCCCGCTTGGTGGTTGCAACACATTTCCCCGCGCGCGCGCCACGTCGCGCGTGAAGCGCACCCCGCGCAGCCCCACGAAACCCAACGGCCCGCGCTCCCCGGAATCGAAGGCATCCAGGCATGCCGGGTGCCGCTTGCTGACGTCGACCGCGGCGTGCACCCGACCATGCAGCGCGCACAACACGCCGCGTCCGGCCGCACCCGTATCCACGGCCACCTGCACAGCGTCGTACAAATTGCGCGGGCCGTCGACCGACAAGGCGCTGGCTGGGCGCATCGCACCGGTCAGCACCACTGGCGCACCCGGCGGCAGCAGGCAGTCGAGCGCGTATGCCGTTTCCTCCAGCGTGTCGCTGCCGTGTGTGATGACGCACCCGGCTCCCGGCGCCTGCGCACGCCAGCGCGCAATGCGCTCGGCCAAGCGCACCCAGAGCGCTGGCTCGAAGTCCTTGCTGTCGAGGTTGCAGACTTGCTCGAGCTCCAGCGCTGCCAGCAGTTCAAGCCCCGGAACCGCGTCGACGAGTTCCTGGATCCCGAGGACGCCAGCGGTGTAGTCCGACGCGGCTGGGTGGCCGGTGGAAACGCCGGCAATGGTGCCGCCCGTGCCCAGCACCAGGACACGCGGCAGCGCCGTCGACGGCGCGAACGAAGAGAGTGATTGCGTGTGGGTCATTCCTGATTGAAAATACAGTCTGTTTGGACATACAGTTTCGCATGCCGGTACCGCCTTGGTGGACCGTACCGGCCCACGCAAGGATTCCCGCCCATGGCAACGACGACAGGCAAGCTTACCGCGCGCCAGACCGAGATACTCGAACTCATCGCCAAGGCGATCGAGCGTACAGGATATCCGCCCACGCGCGCCGAGATCGCCGCCGAGCTTGGTTTCCGCTCCGCCAATGCCGCCGAGGACCACCTTCAGGCCCTTGCGCGCAAGGGCATGATCGAGTTGTCACCGGGCACCTCCCGTGGCATCCGCCTCATCAGCCACGCGCGTCAATCGACACGCGCCAGCCTTCCGCCAGGGCTGGCACGTGCCCTGCCAGGCATGGAACAGATGTTGCTGCCTTTGGTCGGCCGGGTCGCGGCAGGCCACCCCATGCTGGCGCAGGAGCATGTCGAGCAGACCGTTGCCGTCGAGCCTGGGCTGTTCGGCGGGCGCCCGGACTATTTGCTCCGGGTTCGCGGCAGCAGCATGCAGGGAGCGGGCATTCTCGATGGCGACCTGTTGGCCGTGAAACAGTCTCGCGACGCGCACGACGGTCAGATCGTCGTCGCCCGCCTGGGCGACGACGTGACCGTCAAGCGCTTCCAGCGCCGGGGGGGGCACATCGAATTGCTGCCCGCGAACCCCGAATTCCAACCCATTGTGGTCGGGCCCGATGACGCATTTATCGTCGAAGGACTCGCGGTGGGCTTGATCCGCGGCAAGGTTTGATGCGACCGACCCGCACCGGAACGCGGCGGATCAGACCTCTCGTGTCGAAGCGCCTGGCTCGTGCAACGGTCGCGCGCTGACAATCACGCCATCGGCGTCAGCGTAGAGCCAGTCGCCCGGACGCACCCACACCCCCTGCACCTGCACGGCGACATCGCATTGGCCGACGCCGTGCTTGCGCGGCGGCACCGGCATCGAGCCCAGCGCGCGCACGCCGATGGGGGTGGCCGCGAGTTCGGCAACGTCGCGCACGCACCCATCCACGACAATGCCGGCCCACCCGTTGCGCAGGGCGATCGCTGCCAGATTTCCACCAAACAAGGCGTGACGGCAAGATCCACCCCCGTCAACCACCAAGACCCTTGCCATGCCTGCGGTTTCAAGCGTCCGGCGCACCAGACCGTTGTCCTCGAAACACTGGACCGTGGCCACTTGCCCATGAAAATGCTGGAGTCTGCCGAAATTGCGCAGCAGCGGCGACAGTGCCCGCACCGCACCCTCGGCAATCGCCGCGATTTCCTCGTCACACAGATCGCACGTCGACAGTGTCGAAGGCATGAAACGTCTCCTGTTTGTATTCAAGCCGGACCAGACCCGGCCATATCCACAATGGTATTGAACCCGAATTCCACGCGGCACGTCCTGTTCCATATCAAGCACTGGCGTGGCACTGAGATCGCTATGCTGGATCCTTTTGAAATGCAGGCCCGCGCGAGGTTCCCGTTCCGATGCAAGCCCTGATGCACTGGTTGCAACCCTGGTATCCATCCCCGGGGATGGGGGCCTTTTTGCTCGGTGGCGCCGTGCTTTACCTGCGTGGGTGCCTGCGTCACCGCACAGCCTGGTGGAAACAATTCTGGTTCTGGCTGGGCTGGGGCCTGCTGTGGCAGGCGCTGCAGACACAATGGGACTACGTTGCCGAACATCAGTTTTTCATCCACATGGTGCAGCAGGTCGTCCTGCACGATCTCGCTCCCCTTCTGGTCATTTCCGCATGGCCCGGGCCCACGTGGCGTGCCGGCATGCCAGCCCACTGGCGAAAACAATGGCTGCGCCCGGTCATGGCCTTCACCCCGGTGCGTGCCAGTATCGATCTCATGCTGAATCCATGGATTGCCGCGCTGCTGTTCGGCGGCCTGGTGGTGCTTTGGCTGGTGCCGTCGGTGCACGTCGGCGTGATGCTCAATACCCCGCTGTACCAATTCATGAACTGGACCATGGTCGTGGACGGCCTCATGTTCTGGTGGCTGGTGCTCGACCCACGGCCTCGGGGCCCGGCGCATCTGCAGCCCGGACTGCGCATTTTCCTGCCATTGCTCGCCATGGTGCCGCAAATGGCGCTGGGCGCGGTGCTAGCGCTCAACAACAGCGACTGGTATCCGATCTACAGCCTGTGCGGTCGCGCCATCGCCGGCATCGACGCTCTCACCGACCAGCATCTTGGTGGCTTGATCATCTGGATTCCCGGTTCCGCCGTGAACGTCTGGGCTGCCGTCATGGCGCTGCGCAACTGGATGCGCCTGTCCGAGCGCAAGCGTCCTGCCGATGTCTGAGCACGCCGAAGCCCACGCACCCAACCTCGAGCCGGCCGCAGGCCCGCCAGCCGGAGGTCAATCCGCCAACAACTGACGCAGGTCGTGCGCGATCTTGGCCGGCGCTGACTGGTCCGAACCAATCAGCATGCCGCGGCCGTCCTTGGCGAAGACGTAAATGGCCGAACTGTGATTCACTGCGTAGTTCCCGGACGCGTCCTTCTTGCCGTCGTTGAATGCCACGTGGTAACGCTTGGCAGCGGCCTGGATCTGATCCATGGTTCCGGTCAGACCGACGGCCTGGGGACTGAACGCCTGCGTGTAGGCATGGAGAATGGCCGGCGTGTCGCGTGCCGGATCCACCGAAACGAACAGGATGCGCACATCCGCGGCACGCGGCCCCAGCAACTGCACTGCCGACGCGAGGTTGGACATCGTGGTCGGACACACGTCGGGACAGTGCGTGTAGCCGAAATACAAGATCACCACCTTGCCCGCATACGTTGACGCATCGACCTTGCGCCCGGTGTCATCGACCAGATCGAACTTGAGGTCGGACAGGACACTGCTGACATCGTCGAGGTCCCAATGCTGCCTGTGGCCACAGGCAGCCAACAACGAGGTGGCGCCAGCCACGGCCAGAAAGCGGCGGCGGGTCGGGGCATGGTTCATGCTGATGCGGGCGCTGGTCACGCCGAGAGACGGATGATTGCCGAATCCTAACGCGCTTCCACGGCAATCCCGTTGGCTGGCGTTGCTGCGCCAGCACCACCGCGTACAGAGCGTCGGCTCAATGCACCAGACGCTCGAAGCACAGTGCTCCATCACGCACGGTCACTGGAATCACCGACTTCGGACCGAATCGCCCTTCAAGAAGCAGCCTGGACAGCGGATTCTCCAACTGGCTCTGGATCGCGCGCTTGAGCGGGCGAGCGCCGAACACTGGATCGAAGCCGGCCTTGGCGATCTCTGCGATCGCTTCGGGATCGATATCAAGTCGAATATCCAGTTGCGCCAACCGTTGCTCAAGGCCTTTGAGCTGGATGCGGGCGATCCCCTCGATCTGCACTTGATCCAAGGCGTGAAACACGACGACCTCGTCGATGCGGTTGAGGAACTCGGGGCGGAAATGTTGTTTGACCTCGACCCAGACCGCGTCGCGGATGGCCTCCTGGGGCTCCCCCATCATCGCCATGATGTGCTGTGAGCCGAGGTTGGACGTCATCACGATCACTGTATTCTTGAAATCCACGGTGCGTCCCTGCCCGTCGGTCAGACGCCCGTCGTCGAGCACTTGCAGCAACACGTTGAACACGTCCGGATGGGCCTTCTCGACTTCGTCGAGAAGGATCACGCTATAGGGCTTGCGGCGCACGGCCTCGGTCAGATAACCACCCTCTTCGTAGCCGACGTATCCCGGCGGGGCACCGATCAGCCGCGCCACCGAGTGCTTTTCCATGAACTCGCTCATGTCGATGCGAATCAGATGATCCTGACTGTCGAACAGGAACTCGGCCAAGGACTTGCAAAGCTCGGTCTTTCCGACACCCGTCGGCCCCAGAAACAGGAACGATCCATAAGGGCGATTCGGATCCGACAAACCGGCACGCGAACGCCGGATGGCGTCGGACACGGCGCGGATGGCATCATCCTGGCCCACCACGCGCTGATGCAGTCGCTCTTCCATCTGCAGCAATTTGTCGCGTTCTCCCTGCATCAGCTTGGACAGTGGAATACCTGTCATGCGCGAAACGACTTCGGCAATTTCCTCGGCCCCGACGTGCGTACGCAGCAGACGTACCGTCCCTGTGCTGTCCTGTGCCGACGTTTCCTTGGCCTGTGCATCCTTGAGCTGGCGCTCGAGCTCGGGCAGCCGGCCATACTGCAACTCCGCCACCTTGTTGAAATCAGCCTTGCGCGTCAGCTCCTCGATCTGGAAGCGCAGCGCGTCGATCTGCTCCTTCACGTGCGCCGAGCCCTGCACGGCTGCCTTTTCGGCCTTCCAGGTTTCCTCAAGGTCTGCGTACTCTTTTTCGAGCTTGGCAATTTCCTCGGCGATCAATGCAAAGCGCTTGTGCGAGGCCTCGTCCTTTTCCTTGCGTACAGCCTCGCGCTCGATCTTCAGCTGCACCAGACGACGGTCCAGCTTGTCCATGACCTCGGGTTTGGAGTCGATCTCCATTTTGATGCGAGACGCAGCCTCATCGATCAAATCGATCGCCTTGTCGGGCAGGAACCGGTCGGTGATGTAACGATGCGACAGCTCCGCAGCGGCGACGATGGCGGGGTCGGTAATCTCGACTCCATGGTGCACTTCATACTTTTCCTGCAGGCCACGGAGAATGGCGATGGTCGCTTCGACCGTTGGCTCGTCGACCAGAACTTTCTGGAATCGCCGCTCGAGCGCGGCGTCCTTTTCAATGTATTTCCGGTATTCGCTCAGGGTCGTGGCGCCAATGCAATGCAGTTCACCACGCGCCAGCGCCGGCTTGAGCATGTTCCCGGCGTCCATGGCGCCCTCGGCCTTGCCAGCCCCAACCATGGTGTGGATTTCGTCGATGAACAGGATCACGCGGCCTCCCTCGGCCGTCACATCCTTGAGGACCGCCTTGAGACGTTCCTCGAACTCGCCACGGTACTTGGCACCAGCAAGCAGCCCCGCCATGTCCAGAACGAGCACCCGCTTGCCCTTGAGGGTCTCGGGGACGCTGCCGTCGACGATGCGCTGCGCCAACCCCTCGACAATGGCGGTCTTGCCGACCCCGGGTTCACCGATCAGGACGGGATTGTTCTTGCTCCGCCGCTGCAGGACCTGAATGGCGCGGCGGATTTCGTCATCGCGGCCAATGACCGGATCAAGCTTGCCCTGTCGGGCTCGCTCGGTGAGGTCGAGTGTGTATTTCTTCAATGCCTCGCGCGCCTGTTCGGCATCAGGCGAGCCAACGTTCTCGCCACCGCGCACGGCGTCGATGGCGGCCTCCAGAGCCTTGCGTGACAACCCCGCGTCCCGCGCGAGACGGCCGGCGTCACCTTTGTCGTCCGCCACGGCGAGCAGGAACAACTCGCTGGCAACATATTGATCGCCGCGGCGCGTTGCTTCCTTTTCTGTCAGGTTCAACAGGTTGTTGAGCTCGCGGCTGACCTGGACGTTGCCTTCGTTGCCCTGCACCTGCGGCAACCGATCCAGCGCCGCCTGGTAGGCGGACTGCAGCGCAGGCACGTTCACACCTGCGCGCGCCATCAGTGCACGGGGTCCATCCTGCTGGGCCATGGCAGCAAGCAGATGCATCGGCTCGATGTAAGCATGATCGCGGGCAACGGCCAGCGATTGCGCTTCAGCCAGGGACTCCTGGAACAAGGTCGTGAGCTTCTCGATACGCATGGGTTCCTCCTGGGTTCCGCGATTACATGCGGCGTGAAGCGGGTATTTCAAGATCGAGACGTCGGGTGTAATTCCCCCGATGGCATCAAACCTTGTCCTGGAATTGTTCACGCTCCACCTGCAACGGGACTATCCTCGGATCTGGGTTTGCCACCACTCATGACGCTAGGAGAACTCGCATGGACAACACCGCCAACCAGTCTGATGTCACTGAAAAGCTCATGGCCAATTTGCGTACGGTCGCCTCCGCCGCGGATGATCTGCTGCGCCTTACCGCCGGCCAGACCGGCGACAAGATCGCCGACGTCCGGGCCCGGCTGGGCGAGCAACTCGATAGCCTGCGCGAAGAGTTCGGGCGCGTTGAGGCCGACATGCTCGCCCGGGGCCGGGAGGTTGCCAGCGCCACGGATGACTATGTCCACGAAAACCCATGGAAATCCATCGGCGCCACTGCGGGGGTCGCCTTTTTGCTCGGCCTGCTGATCGGCCGCCGCTGAGCCATCGTGCCCGGATCAGACGGTCTTTCCGGCGCGCTGCGCGCGCGTCTGGATTTGCTGCTTGAAAGTGCGCAGTCCAGGCTTGAACTCATCGCACTGGAATTGCAGGAGGAGAAGCTGCGCCTGGCGAGGCTGGTGTTGCTGACGGTGCTTGCCTCGGTGTTCCTGGCTGCCGGCATCGTGTTTGCGCTGATCCTGCTGACGGTCGCGCTGTGGGACACCCATCGCTTGCTGGTCCTTGGGCTCTGCACCCTTGTGCTGTTGGCCGCTGCAGTCACTGCCGCGTCCGGTGCCGCACGCACCTGGAACAACGGGCGCGGCCTGTTTTCTGCGAGCCTTGCGGAATTGCGTCGCGACCGCGAAGCCCTGCAATCCCGACGTGGACGCGGTGACCGTCCGGCTTGACCCGATCGACCGCATTTTTCATCATGCAACCCGAGCGCGTCGAACTGCTCCTGCGCAAGCAGCGCGTCCAACTGCGCATCGAACGCGAGCGCATCGACCTGCTTGCCCTGTGCGCCGAAATGGAATCCGCAGCCGATGGCGTCGAGGCGGGGCGGCGCGCCATTGGCGGATGGGTGAACGGTATTCGCCGCAACAAATTGGCCTTGGGGCTGGTCGGCACCTTGCTGCTGCTCTGGCGTCCGGTCGCCGTACTGCGTTGGGCTCGCCGCGCCTGGCTCCTGTATGAGGCCGCTTCGCGTGCCCGTTCATCGGGCCGTTCCCTGCTGGCGGCATTCCAGCGCCGTCCTGTGCGCCGCGGCTCGGCGAAGCCCTGATTCCCGCCCCTCCCTGCCATGGGAGCGGGTGACGCCAGGGATGCACGTCGGGTCAGCGCTTCGCATTCGTCGCGCTAATGCCCCACGACGCGAGAGCCGCATCGTCGCTTTCCCTGGCGTCGACCCAGCGCGCACCCGCATCCGTCGTTTCCTTTTTCCAGAACGGTGCCTGCGTCTTGAGATAATCCATCAGGAAGGCACAAGCCTGGAACGCCGCCTGACGGTGAACCGACGCGACTGCCACGAGCACGATGGGATCGCCCGGCAACAGGAGCCCGATCCGATGCACCACCGTGACCCCTTGCAAAGGCCAGCGCCCGCGAGCCTCGGTGATCATGGCAGCGATGCTGGTCTCCGTCATGCCCGGGTAGTGTTCGAGCTCCATCGCCTGCACCGCGGGGCCCGCAGCCCCATCGCGATCGCGACACACCCCCTCGAAGCTCACGAGCGCACCGAGATCGGTACGGCCCGTGCGCAAGCGCCGCGTCTCCTCGGCCGCGTCGAACGGCGCGGCCTGAATGCGCACCGTTGGCACGAAATCGTCGCTCGGCACGTTCAGCCTCCCGTCACCGGAGGAAACACCGCAATCTCCCGCCCGGGAATCAGGGGATCATCATCCCCACACATGACGTGGTCGCAGGCCATGCGCAGCGGTTTGGACGCCGCCAGCGCCTCGCCGTGGCGCGCGCTGAGCGTGCACAGCCACTGACGGGCCGCACCCAGGGTCAGCACGTCGGGCGGAATTTCAACATCTTCGGATGCGGCGCCGATGGCTTCGCGCACGCTCGCAAAGTAGCGAATTGTTGTCAGCATGGTCGTGTTCCAATCACGTCAGCAAGCTGGCGAAGGGTATGAAGCGTACCAAGTCCCCGGGCGCAAACGTTTGCCCAGCTGGATTATCAACCAGGCCGTCACCCCAAACCGCTGAAGTCAGCACCGCAGAATTCTGGTTGGGAAACAATTCCACTGCACCGGTGGCGTCGAGCCGGGCGCGCAGGAATTCGCGGCGTCGGTCGGCACGACCCCACGTCGACGCGCTTGCCAGGCGTAGCGTCAGCGGCGCCAGGTCGCGCGCGCCCTGCAGTGCCAGCACGAACGGACGCACGAACACAGCGAAAGTGACGAAGCTCGACACCGGATTGCCGGGCAATCCGATGACATGCGCCTCGCCTCCGCCGGGACGCCGCAACGCGCCGAAGGCGAGCGGCTTGCCTGGTTTGATGGCGATCTGCCACATGTCGAGACGCCCCAATGACTCGACAGCAGGCTTGACGTGGTCTTCGCCCCCCACCGAGACACCGCCGGAGCTCAGCACCAGATCATGCACCTCAGCCGCTTGCGCGAGCGCCGCGCGGGTGGCGGCGAGTTGGTCGGGAATGCGTCCGAGGTCGGTGACCTCGCAGCCCAGCCCCTCCAGCAACGCGCGCAGCATCGGGCGGTTGCTGTCATAGATGGCGCCAGGGCGCAATGGCTCCCCAGGTGGTGTGAGCTCGTCGCCCGTCGCCAGCAAGGCGACGCGGGGGCGCCGCACCACGGTCAGCGCGGCCACGCCGATGGATGCCGCCTGACCGAGATCCTGCGCCCGCAATCGATGACCGGCCTCGAGCACCACCGTCCCCGTCGCCACGTCACAGCCTCTTGCGCGCACCCAGGCACCGGGACGCGGCACTTCGCCCACCACCACGGTGTCTGCGTCGCGCGTGCAGATCTCCTGCGGCACCACCGCATCGGCCCCGGGCGGTAGCGGCGCGCCGGTGAAGATACGCGCTGCGCTGCCGACCGCCAACGGCACACCGACGTGACCAGCGGCAATGCGCTGTGAAACGGGTAACCGCGTCCCAGCAACCGGCACGTCACGCGCACGCATGCAATAACCGTCCATCTGGCTGTTGGCGACCGGTGGTACGTCCACCGTGCTGCGAACATCCACCGCGAGAACGCGCGAAAGGGCATCGGCTGTCGGCAGGCTGTGCGCATCCAGGGGGCGCACAGCACCCAGCATTAGTTGTAACGCAGTGTCGACGTCGATCACTTCAAGAACCCGTTATGTTGGAAACGTCAAACAAGGAGGCATGGCCCAGCATCCAGGCGGTCACGCCTTGCGGATCGTCGAGATCCAGCCGCTGCAGCGTTGTGGCCTCGGGCAGGCGGCTATGCGCGTCGGTGGCGATGGCTCGCACCAGCGGATCCCCCGGGTACCACACCGGCTTGTCGTAGGACTCGCGCCATACTTCGATTTTGGGAATCGGCTCCTGCTTGTAACCCTCCACCAGGACCCAGTCGACCGTTTCAAGCAGATTCAACAGGTCCACGACACGGTACTCCGTTGGTACAGGGGTCTCACGCTGCAACGCCAGCAGGCGCGGCGATGCCACCAGCACTTCGTGCGCACCGGCCTTGCGATGACGCCAGGAATCCTTTCCGGGCCGGTCGATCTCAAATCCGTGATGCGCGTGCTTGATCACCGAGACGCGCTGCCCAGCCGCGCCGAGGCAACCGACCAGCCGCTCGATCAGGGTCGTCTTTCCGCTGCCGGAATACCCTGCAAAACCGACGACGTGCATGGTTTCCGCCCCGCTTCAGGTATGCGCGGTAATGTAGGCCTTCAGCGCATCGACGTCTGACGGCATCACGACGAAACGCTGCGCGCGCAACGCAAGGTCGCGCATGGCCTCCGGTCCCTGCGGCGGCTGCCCGGTTGCCTCAACGATGATATCGGCGAATTTTGCTGCCAAGGCGGTTTCCACAACCAGCATCGGCACCCCAACTTCCAGCTTGTCCCGGGCGACCTTCACGCCGTCTGCAGTGTGCGGATCGATGATCTGTCCGCTGCGCTCCCATTCGGCTCGAATCGTGGCCACGCGTGCGGCGTGGTTGCTGGCTCCCGACACGATTTCCTGCTGCATGCGCGCGAATGCAGGGTCGCCGGAAAGATCGAACTGACCATCTCGCACCAGCGCGTCCTCGAACAACGCCCGGCAGCGCGCCGGGTCGCACCCCAGCATGTCAAACACATACCGCTCGAAGTTCGATGCTTTCGAAATATCCATCGAAGGGCTCGAGGTCTGGCGCGTCTCGGCCGGGACGCGCGGACGGTAGACGCCGGTACGGAAGAACTCGTCGAGCACGTTGTTCTCGTTCGTTGCCAGCACCAGTCGACGCAGCGGCAACCCCATGCGGCGCGCCACGTGCGCAGCCAGAATATTGCCGAAATTGCCAGACGGCACCGTGACGTCAACTGGAGCGCCCACCGCATCCACCGCGCGCAGGTAGCCGGCGAAGTAGTACACCACCTGTGCGACCACACGGGCCCAGTTGATGGAATTGATGGTGCCGATCTGATGCTCACGCTTGAATGCAAGATCCGCCGACACGGCCTTGACCATGTCCTGGCAGGTGTCGAACACGTCTTGCACCGCGATATTGTGAATGTTGGGATCATCCAGGCTGTACATCTGTGCGGTCTGGAATGGACTCATTTTTCCAAACGGCGACAGCATGAAAACACGGATGCCTCGCCGCCCGCGCATGGCATACTCCGCAGCACTCCCGGTATCTCCCGAAGTCGCTCCCAGGATGTTGAGGTGCTGACCGGTGCGCGCGAGGGCCTGCTCGAACAGCCGGCCCAGCAACTGCATCGCCATGTCCTTGAAGGCGAGCGTCGGACCCTCGGAGACCCCGAGCAACGTGATGTGCGCATCCAGTGGTTTCAGCCGCACCACGGCTTCGCTGCCGAACGTTGCGGCATCGTAGGTCGCCTCGAGCAGGCGACGCAGCGTCGCGTCCTCCATGGGTGCGAGGTAAGGACGCAACACCTCGAACGCGAGTTCGGGATAAGACAGCCGCTGCAAACGCTTGAGATCCCCGAGCCCGAACGCTGGATAGTGCTCCGGCAGGTACAGGCCCCCGTCAGGCGACAAGCCCTCCAGCAGAATGTCGTCAAACGTGCGTTGCGCGGCTTCGCCGCGGGTGCTCAGGTACTTCACGTTAGCGGAGCTCCTCTTTGCGCAGGCGCTGGATCGGTGCCAGAACGCTGTCGAGCGCCTGGATCCTGGCCTGGGCGTGGTTCATACGGCCTTCCGTGGTTTCATGCGTGAGCAGGATCACGTCGGTGTGCTGGTCATTTTCGCCCGAAGGACGTTGCAACAGCGCGTCGATGGACATGGCATGGTCGGCAAGAATATGCGTGATCTCCGCCAGCACGCCAGCCTCGTCGCGCACGTGAATGCGCAGATAGTAGGCGGTGCGTACCGCCTCCATCGGCAGAATTGGCGTATCGGCGAGCGCCCCCGGCTGAAACGCCAGATGGGGAACGCGGTGTCCCGGATCGGCGGTATGCAGGCGCGTCACGTCGACGAGGTCGGCGATCACGCTCGACGCCGTTGGCTCGGCGCCAGCGCCCTTGCCGTAGAACAGCGTTGCGCCCACTGCATCGCCTTGGACCACGACAGCGTTCATCGCACCCTCGACATTGGCGAGCAAACGGCTCGCAGGAATCAGGGTCGGGTGCACGCGCAGCTCGATGCCCTGCTCGGTACGACGCGTGACGCCCAGCAGCTTGATGCGGTAGCCAAGCTGCTCGGCGTAACGAATGTCAGCGGCGTCGAGGCTGGATATCCCCTCGACATAGGCCTTGTCGAATTGCACCGGCACCCCGAAGGCAATGGCGCAAAGCAGGGTGATCTTGTGGGCCGCATCAATGCCTTCGACATCGAAGGTCGGATCAGCCTCCGCGTATCCCAGTCGCTGCGCCTCGGCCAGCACGGTGGCAAAGTCGAGGCCTTTGTCGCGCATTTCCGAAAGAATGAAATTCGTCGTGCCGTTGATGATGCCGGCGACCCATGCGATGCGGTTCGCAGCCAGTCCCTCGCGCAAGGCCTTGACAATGGGAATCCCGCCAGCCACTGCCGCCTCGAAGGCGACCATCACCCCGCGCGATTGCGCCGCCGCGAAGATCTCCGTGCCGTGCATCGCCAACAGCGCCTTGTTGGCGGTTACCACGTGCTTGCCCGCTGCGATGGCGGCGAGGACAAGGCTGCGCGCTGGCTCGATGCCGCCAAGCAACTCCACGACGATGTCGATATCCCCACGCGTGGCCAGTGCCATGAAATCATGGGTCAGTGGCAGCGCCTCGCCGATGGAATCACGCGCCTTGTCGTGGTTGCGCGCGGCAACCTGAACGATCTCGAGCCCCCGCCCGGCGCGGCGGCGGATTTCCTCCTGGTTGCGGCCGAGCACGCGGACAACCCCCGATGCCACGGTTCCGGCGCCCAGCACGGCAATGCGGATTGGATTCATGAATGCCTTTGTCGTTAAAGGCCGGCGACCGGCGCCGGCGGCAGGTATGTTGGAGCGCCGGCCCGGGATCAGGCGGCCACCGGGGAGCGCCTGCGCATTTGATCGAGAAAGCGCGCAATGCGCCCGATGGCGTCGAGCAGATCGTCGGCGTTGGGGAGAAACACCAGACGAAAATGGTCAGGGGTCCGCCAGTTGAACCCCGTGCCCTGCACGATCAGGACTTTCTCGGCAGCGAGCAAGTCATACGCGAACTGTTGGTCATCACGGATCGGATACACGGCCGGATCGAGCCTCGGAAACATGTACAGCGCCGCCTTCGGCCTGACCACGCTCACCCCGGGAATCTGGCTGAGCAGGCTGTACGCCATGTCGCGCTGGCGGGCGAGCCGTCCCCCAGGCGCGACCAGGTCCTGGATGCTCTGATACCCGCCCAGCGCCGTCTGGATTGCCAATTGCCCTGGCGTATTGGCGCACAGGCGCATCGACGCCAGCATCGCCAAGCCCTCGATGTAGTCACGCGCATCGCGCTTGTCTCCAGACACCACCATCCAGCCAGCTCGGTAGCCACAGGACCGGTAATTCTTCGACAGACCGTTGAAAGTGATGAACAGCACGTCGTCGGCAAGCGAGGCGATACTAGTGTGTGAATGACCGTCATAAAGCGTCTTGTCATAGATCTCGTCAGCGAACACGATGAGATCGTGCTCGCGTGCGACCTGGACAAGCTCCAGCAGCAATTCCTTCGGATACAGCGCGCCCGTCGGATTGTTCGGATTGATCACCACGAGCGCCTTGGTGCTGGGCGTGATCTTCGCCCGGATATCGGCAATGTCCGGGCACCAGTCGGCGTGCTCGTCGCAGATGTAATGCACGGGACGCCCGCCCGAAAGTGAGACGGCAGCGGTGTAAAGTGGGTAGTCGGGAGCCGGGATGAGGACCTCATCACCGTTGTTGAGCAAGGCATTCATGCTCATCGTGATCAATTCGGACGCCCCGTTGCCAATGAACACGTCGTCAATTGCCACGCCCTTCACGCCTTTTTCCTGCGTGTAATGCATGATTGCCTTGCGGGGCGCGAACAGTCCTTTGGAGTCGGTGTAGCCCGCGGCGTTCGGCAGGTTGCGGATCATGTCCTGCACAATTTCCTCCGGCGGCTCGAAGCCGAACGCCGCCAGATTGCCGATGTTCAGCTTGATGATGCGCTGCCCGTCCTCTTCCATCTGACGCGCCTTGTCCAATACCGGACCGCGAATGTCGTAGCAGACATCGGCCAGCTTGTTCGACTTGCGAAATTCCCGCACCGCAATCTCCAGATTTACCGGTTTCAATTCTGCCGCGATGGCAGCGAACCCTATAATTTAACGTGTTCCAGCTGTGATCAGCGATGCTCACGGCCTACATCAGGTGCCGCCGATGAAGCTCCAACCCGATTCCAACCAGGCTGCACACCATATTTCAGGTCACGGACCGGGCTTCGTCGAGGTCAATGCGGTGCGGTATACGCATGGCGTCTGTGTGACCCCCGATGCGCACCCTGAAGCGTGGGGAGTGCACGGATTCGATGCCCTGACGGAGGCGGATTTCGCTCCGATTGCGGCGCGCGGACCAGCCGTGGTGCTGATCGGCACCGGCTCCCGCCAGCGCTTTCCGGCGCCCGTGCTGCTGCGTCCGTTGATGGCGCGTGGCATCGGTTTCGAGGTCATGACCACGGCCGCCGCTTGCCGCACCTACAACATTCTCGTCGGCGAAGGACGCGCTGCGCTGGCGCTGTTGCTGGTCGACGCCGAGGCAGCGACAGATGTCTTGTAACGTCGCTTGCTAAAATGTCTCACGTTCGAGGGCTGCAAGGCAGCGCAGCCCGCCATCAGGAGACTCCATGGCTTTGGTGCTTAACAAAACGGTTCCCGATTTCGAGGCGGCAGCGACGCGGGACATCAAATTCAGCCCGAAAAATTACCTGGGCAAAAAGCTGATCCTGTATTTTTATCCCAAGGACATGACCCCCGGCTGTACGACCGAGGCCATGCAATTCCGTGAGCTGTTTGCTGAGTTCACCGCAGCAGACGCGGTGATCTTCGGTGTGTCCCGTGACAACCTCGCCTCTCACGACAAGTTTCGAACCAACCTCGAGTTGCCGTTCGACCTGATCGCGGACACGGAGGAAAAACTCTGTCACATGTTTGGCGTGGTCAAGAACAAGATCATGTACGGCAAGAAAGTCAAAGGTATCGAGCGCAGTACCTTCCTGGTCGACGCCGAGGGCGTGCTGCGCCAGGAATGGCGTGGCGTGAAGGTGGCTGGTCATGTCGAGGAAGTCCTGGAGAGCGTCCGAGCGCTTTGACCCAATCCGCGACGCCGCGCATGCACGTGCCAGTCAACGCACCTCCCGAGCGCGGGGCGGTGACCGCGGCGTACGCGAGACCCGAGACCGGGTCGGCGAAGGCAGTATAGCCAACGCGATCCGCTCCGAATCCCGCAAGTAGCCCCGCGTCACACCCCACATGTCAGCGTCCGTTTCGTTGCGCCACCCCGTCACCGACCGCGTGCGCGAGGCGCTGGCCATCACGCAGCGCGGCTGCGAGGAATTGCTGCCCGAGGCCGACTGGCTGGCCAAGCTGGCCGAGTCGGAAGCCACCGGCCGGCCCCTGCGCATCAAGTTCGGTCTCGATCCCACCGCGCCCGACCTCCATCTCGGTCACACCGTCGTCTTCAACAAGCTGCGTCAGCTGCAGCAGCTGGGGCACACGGTGATCCCGCTCATCGGCGACTTCACCTCGATGATCGGCGACCCCTCGGGCCGCAACAGCACGCGTCCGGCGCTCACGCGCGAGCAGATCGAGGCCAACGCACGCACGTATTTCGAGCAGATCGGGCTCGTGCTTGACGTCCAAAGTGCTGAAGTTCGTTACAACAGTGAGTGGAGCGATCCGCTGGGTGCGCGCGGCATGATCCAGCTCGCTGCCCGCTACACGGTGGCGCGCATGATGGAACGCGACGATTTCGCCAGGCGCTTTGCCGGCCAGGTGCCGATCTCGGTGCACGAGTTCCTGTACCCGTTGATGCAGGGCTACGACTCGGTGGCGCTGCGGGCCGACCTCGAACTCGGCGGCACCGACCAGAAGTTCAACCTGCTGATGGGGCGCCACCTGCAGCAGGAGTACGGCCAGGCGCCGCAGTGCATCCTGACGATGCCGCTGCTGGAAGGCCTGGACGGCGTCGAGAAGATGTCCAAGAGCAAGGGCAACACCATCGGCATCACCGAACCGGCCAACAGCATGTTCGCCAAGGTGCTGTCGATCAGCGACACGCTGATGTGGCGCTGGTTCACGCTGCTGTCGTTACGGCCCGAGGCCGAAATCGCGCAGCTGCAGGCCGAGGTCGCCGGCGGGCGCAACCCGAAGGACGCCAAGGTGATGCTGGCGCGCGAGATCACGGCGCGCTTCCACGGCGCCGCCGCGGCCGATGCGGCCGAGCAGGACTTCCAGCGCCGCGCCGCCGGCGGCGTGCCCGACGAGATCGCCGAGCTCGCGCTGGCCGGCGCGCCGCTGGC
>DAICZP010000016.1 GCA_027311065.1 Thiomonas sp.
CAGTTGCGGGACGCTGCCGCTGACAACGCGCGCCGGCTGTTCTATCGTTCCGGGCGCATCACCGCCAGTCACTTGCTGCGGCGTGCGTGGGTACAAGCCGGGGTGGAGTGGAATCGACTGGGCAGGCGCTACGGACGCGCGGGCGCCTGTCTCAGCGTGCTGAGAGGGCTGGCGGGTATTGCCCTGCACCGTGACCGTCGTGCCGGATAAGCAGTGCCGAGGCATGGACCACGTTCGGCCGTCCCCGCTTGAGGCCGTCCGGAAGCGGCGGCACGTGGCGTGCCGCCTGTTTCTAGTGCGTCGTATGCCGAGGCCCCATGGTTCCGCGCACCAGCGCGCGCAAGGGAATCAGGCTTCGGTAACGCAGACTTCGAAGCACTGCGCGCGCCGGCAGGCTCAGCATGCGCCCCAACAAGTTCAGTGCAGCATCTCCCGGGGAGTGTGCCAACTTGCGGGCTAGCAGCCAGTGGCTTCGTACCAGCCAGGTCTCATAGCGCAGCGAACCTGCTCCGCTACCTTGCGAACCCAGATGCTCGCCCAGCACGCGCGGCAGGTACGCCATCGACCCGGCCCCGCCCAGCCTCCAGCCCAGTTCCACGTCTTCGCCATACATGAAGAAGTCTTCGTCGAACAGCGGACCAGCCAATCGCTGCGGCGCCACCAATAGCAGGCTGCCGCTCGCGTACGCGAAGGCTCCTGGCCACGGATTCAATAGCACCAGCGCAAGCCGGCGGTGGTAGAACATTGGACCGACGACGCGCCCCCCGTGGCGGACGTCGGGATAGGCAAGCACGGCCTCGGGTCGCGCCTGCAGGGTTGCGCGTAGGGCGGCGAGCGCTCCGGGCAGCAGCGTGGCGTCATTGTTGACCAGCAGCACCCAGGCCCCCGCGTGCTCGCAGGCGATATGGTCGATGCCGCGGCGCACGCCGCCGGCGAAGCCGCTGTTGGCTTGTCCGCCGACCAGGGCCACCCTGGGGTCGTCGCGGAACGCTGCGTAAAGTGCCTGGCGGCTGACCCCACCATCATTGGAGTTGTCCCATACCACCACCGCAGAGCAGCCCTCGCGCAGCAGCGATTCCACGCATGACCGCGTCAGCGCGGGCTTGCGGTATTCGAGGACAAGACCGACCACAACCTGGGTCATGCCGTCCCGCTCCCGGTGCTCGGGCACTGACAGTAGAGTTCGAGGTAGTGCTCCACCATGCGATCGAAGGAGAACTCCTGCTCCACACGGAGGCGTGCCTGCAGCGCCATGCTTCGCCACAACGCCGGGTCCTCCTGGAGGATGCGCGCGGCCACGGCGAAAGACTCCGGTTGACCCGTTTCGCACAGCCAGCCGCTGCGTCCATGCTCAATCACTTCCGGGAGCGACGATGCGCGCGCGGCGATCACCGGCAGGCCGCAGGACATCGCCTCCAGAACACCCAGCGGCAAACCCTCGAGGCGGGACGGAAACAACAAGGCGTCAGCACTGCGACAGGCTTGGGCGACGGCCTCGGGACCGTGCAGCCGCCCAAGACTGCGAGCATGCGCGGGGCGTTCGAAGTCGCGCTGCGCCCCCTGGCGGTCCTCGGTGTAGAGCAGTTCGAACCCCGCGCCCAGGCTGCGCATGATTGGCGCCAGCAGATCGGATCCCTTGCGTCGCGACCAATTGCCCAGGTAGAGCAAACGAAAAGGTCGATGCGCCTGCGTTCGCGTACCCGGTTGGAAGACCCCGTCGACGGGGACCCCGTTGGGAATCACACGCACATCTCGCAAGCCGAAGATCCTGCGCGCCTGCTCCGCGGTATCTGCGCTAACCGCGACGACCCGCCAGGCCTGCCGCAGGTTCCTGCGCTCGCGCGGTTTAATGCAAACCTGATGGTAGACGGACTGCAGCGCCGACCGGTAAGCAGCAAACGCCGGATCGTGCACGCAGAAATGCAGGGTTTGCACGGCTGGCAAGTTCATCGGTACGAAGCGGCCTGGCAGCCACGTGTTGAGGTGCGCGATACCCGCCCACCGCGGCACTTGCGGACGCGCCACGGCCCACGGAGCGTACTCGGCATGATGCGCAAGCCATGTGACCTCGGCACGCACACCGCGCGCGCGCAGCCCGTCCGCCAGTCGCTCGACGAACACATCGGCCCCGCTACCGGTGCGGATCGCGGGGAACCATACTCCAGGGCAGCAAGCCGGATGCATCGACGGTTTCAGCCGTTGCCGAAGCGCTGCGGCCACAGTGCCTGTGCCAGGGTCTGCCCGAACTGCTCCCAGGCAAAACGACGTGCGAATTCCCGCAAATTTGCCGGGTCGGGTTGTCGGCGCAGCGCGCGCACCACCGCAGCAGCGAAGGCCTGCCCATCACCGGGCGGGACCAGGTCGCCGCTGCATCCTGGACCCACGGCGTCGCTGACTCCACCCGTGGCGTACGCGACGGTCCACAGACCATGTGCCGCAGCCTCCACTGCGACCATACCGAAGCCCTCGGGATCGCCGTTTACTTCGCGCACCGGAAACACATGCACATCGGCACCAAAGTAGGCATCGTCGAGTTCGCTGCTGAATCGCTTGCCGAGAAACAACACCTTGTCAGCCAAACCCACGCTGCGCGCCTCGGCATCGATGTCCTCGCGCGACTGCGCCCGCGCATACAGGGAATCGGCAGGCGCATCACCCACCACCACCAGCACCGCGGCCGGCTCTGCTGCGATCACCGCGGGCAGCACCTCCCGGACGAATTCCTGCAAGCCCTTGCGTTGCGTCAGGCGCCCCACCGACAGCAGCACGCGTGCCTGCCCGGACAGGCCATGCGCCTTGCGAAAGCGCCCCCGCGCGCTGGCATCGAAGGCGGGAATCTCGACTCCGGGGTGCACAACCCGCAGACGCTGCGAAGGGATCCCGGCAGCCTCGGCCAGGCGCGCCGTGGCATGGCTGTTGGCAACCACCACATCCATGTGGCGAAGCGCCGGCAACCACAACGCGCGGTACAGCGGATGCTTGACCGCCACGTCCAGACCATGCAGGTACGCGCCGGCACGCGCCCCGCTGAGCCGCGCGGCAAGCCAAACCAGCGGGGCGGTCAACCCGCTGCCGGCCAGGACGAGTTGCGGCCGCCAACGCGATGCTTCGGCGCAGGCAGCCCAGCATGCGACGACGAGGAAGCGCCACAGCGGACGAAGCGGCGCCTCGCGCACCCGCATGCCAGCAGGAGCAGTGACGCTCGCCCCGGCGGGACCGACGAGGTGCAACGTATTGCGTCGGCCCAACTCGATGGCCATGTGAAAGTTCAGGCGCTCCATCCCCCCCCACAGCGGAGGAAAGTTGCGCGTGACGAGCAGCAGGCGCGAGCGCGGATCAACCATCGCGCTTGTAGGTCAGGTTGGTGATTTGCTCGGAGATCAGTCCGATCAGAAACACGATCACCGCGGCACTGAGCAGGAGCGCGCTCATGTTGGTGAAGCGCCCCTGGGTACGGAAGGTGTACAGATACCAGCCCAGACCCAGGACGAGAAATGCACTCGCCGCCGGCGCGAACAATTTCAGCGGCGAATACAGCGTTGCGATCTTGAAAATGATCAACAAAAACCGCAACCCGTCCCGCAGTGGCTTGATATGGCTGCGCCCGATGCGTGGCGCAGCCACGATCGGCACGTAGGCGACCGCGTAGGCGCTGCGAAAAAATGCCATCGTGCTCGTTGTTGGATACGAAAATCCATTCGGCAACAGATGCAGGAACTCGCGGAAGCGCGCGGCGCGTACCGCGCGGAAGCCGCTGGTCAGGTCGACGATGCGGTGGCCGGTCGTCCAGCTCGCAAGCCGGTTGTAGAAGGCGTTGGCCAGGCCGCGGCCGACGCTGGCTTGCGAGCTTGCGTCGCGGGCGCCGACGACCATGTCGTAGCCTTCGTTGATGCGCTGCAGCAGGCGCGCGATGTCGGCCGCGTCGTGCTGCCCGTCGGCGTCCATGAAGACGATGATGTCACCGCGCGCGGCACGCGCGCCGGTCTTGATGGCGGCACCGTTGCCCATGCCGTAGGGACGGGAAATCACCTGCGCGCCGGCCTCGGCGGCGACGCGCGGGGTGTCGTCAGTCGAGCCGTCGTCAACCACCAGGATCTCGGCATCCGGATACAACGCGCGCACCGCGGCGACGGTGCGCCCAACCGCATCTTGCTCGTTACGCGCCGGCAGCACCACCGACAGCGCGGCGCCCGGCGCACTGGCCTCAGGGCATACGACCTGTCGTGGTTGTTGCGTCTGCATGATGTTCCCCGTTCGATCGCTGCAGCGCTGATTGTGCCGCAGCCGTGATCTCGTGCTGCAGGACGGCGCGCAGATGGCGCTCGCCTTCCTGATAGAAACCGACATGCCGCAACCAGCGCTGGTGCAGCGCGCCGACGCTCCACCCACTGATGCGCCGCCGTGAAGACGGCACGGCGTCGAGCAGGCGTAGCGCCAGCCGCTGCTGCCCGGCCGTCGCCAGTTCAGCAGCGAAGCGCAGCCGCGCGCCCGGCGGCCGCCCTGGCAGCCGCAACGCCTGCACGTCGAATGCGTAGGCTCTGCCGGCATCGCCATGGCGCAGCGCCAGCAACGCCTGGCGGTGCAGCAGGTCGCGACCGACCTCGGGCAGGGCCGCATCGGGGTTGGCCTGCGCGGCGGCCAGCAGCTGCGCGTCGAGATCGGCACCCAGTGCATCGCAATGCTTCGCGCCGTCGAGAAGTCGGTCGAACTGGTAGGACGTCACTTGACGCGCCAGCGGCGCCACCGCGACAGCATGCAGCAGGGCGCTGCGCAAACCCGCTGGCGCCTCGCCGCTTGCGCAGGACACACCGGCACGGTTGATCAGCAGCAACAGGTCCCCGGGCTGCTGGCGCAGCGCGGCATCGAGCAGCCGCGCGGCCTCCGCCTGGTTGCCGGTGCGACTCCAGAAGTTGGCCAGATACGACTGCGCGCGCGGAGAATCGGGGTGTTCGCGCGCCCATTGCAACGCCTGGGCAAACGGCGCGCCCCAGACCGTTGCCCGGCGCGCGGTCTGCACCGAAAACAGCGCGAGCAGCACCAGCGCGCACCAGACCGGCCAGCGCAGGCGGCCGGTGGCGTCGCGGGCACCTTGGATCACCGCCAGGCTCAGCGGCCAGAACATCAATGCCGCCGGCAGATAACTGCGATGCTCGAACACCAGTTCGAGTTGCAACCAGCTTGATTCGATCGAGTGCCCGACGAAGAAAAATCCGATTGCGGCTGCGCCGGCGACGCGCCACGCAGCGGTGGCGTGCCTGTTTCGTGCGGCCCACACCAGAAGTGCGGCGATGCCGGTCCATGCGAACAGCGTGCTCGGCGGCGTCAGCAGTCCGTGCGAGATGACGATGTCGTCGTGGAACAACCCACCGTCGTGCGCCCGTGGCAGCCAGATGTCGCCCAGGTAGCGCCACAGGATCCGTCCTTCGGTCAAAAGTCGCTGTCCCGGGGTGAAGTCTCGCCCCTGGCGCAGGCCGAGCCAAAGGGCCGGTAGCTTGGTCGCCAGATAGCCGAGCAGGACCAGCGACGGCAGCATGACGAAGCAGCGGCGCCACCACGTGAACCCGCGCCCGTGCTCTGCACGCGCATCGCCCTCGCGGTCGAACAGCGTGGCCTCGAGAACCCAGGCCAGCAACGGCAGCAGCGCACCGTTCTCCTTGCTCAGCACGGCCAGCACGGTGCCGAGCAACAGCGATGCGCTCATCCAGCGGTAGCCGGCGACGCGGCGGCCGCGACGCAGGAGATCACGTCCGTGGGTATAGCCCCACAATCCGGCGAATACGAAGGTGCCAGCAAGCATCGCCATGCGCTGCACCACATACAGGGTGGTACTGACCCAGAAGGGATCGAGCAGCCACAACCCGGCCGCCAGCACCGCCGCCCAGGCCGCGCGCCGACGCGCGACGCCAAGCGCACGCCCGAGCGCGTCAAGCAAGCCGGCGAGCAGGCCGGCATTGAGCAGGTGCAGCGCAACGTTGGTCAGTTTGAATGGCTCGACTGGGGCCGGCCAATTGCGGGCGTCGAGCATGAAGGTGGCAAGTGCGAGCGGCCGTCCGGTCGGACCGGCGAAGCCTGAGGTGAGAAACGCCACCACCTTCCACCAGTGGTCAATCGGCCCGTAGGCGCCGAGCGCGGCAAGGTTCGAATCGTCGTCGAACAGGAAGCTGCCGTGGCGCCCCGGCCAGTACGCCAACCAGGCCAGCGCAAGCAGCACCAGCAGCGCCATGACAGGGGTGCGCAGGCGCCTCATGGCGCGACCTCCGGCGCAGCGCGGCGCGCCAGCCGCGCGATCTCGCTGCCATGCAACCCGAGCGGGTCAAGCTCACGCATGCGCGCGATGCCGGCAGCCGCTTCGCTGTGCAGGCCAGCGGCCAGTTGCATGACCACCAGGTTCTTCCAGTAGGCGTAGCGGTACGGGTCGAGCGCGACGACGCGCAGCATCAGCGCGTAGGCCTCGGGCAGCGCGTGCAGCAGGTTGGCCTCGGCGTTGGCCTGCAATGTCAACAGCTCGGCATTGCCCGGCCAGCGCCGGGCGGCGAAGTCGAGCAGCGCGGCAAGCTGTCCCAGATCCTGCGGCGTGTACTTGCAGACGCCGTCGATGCCGCAGTGCACGAGGCTGTACAGCGCGCCGATGTCCTCGGGGCGCAGGGGCGTGGTGGCGACGATGCGGCGCATGCCCAGCCACCAGGCGGCCTGCACCGGCTGGCCACGCTTGGCGGCGATGAAAACCAGCGCCTGCCACGGCTGCAGATCGGCGCCGGGCAGCGCCGCGGCGTACTCCATCTGCTGCACGCCAAGACCGTCCATGGCGCTGGCGGGCCCGCTCGCCAGGATCAACTCGATCCGACCGAGGTCGTACGCCGCCCGCGGCGAGCGCGGGTGCAGCGTGGCCTCGAAATACGCCAGCCGGTACGGATTGCTCCAGATCTGCGCGCGCAACGCGGTCAACAGGGCGCTCAGTGCGATCAGCGCGCCGAGCGACGCCACCACCAGCGTGCGCCACGTCGCGCGCCGCTCAGCATCCGTCGGCACCCATCCCGTCAACAGCCCGCATGCGGCCAGCCACACTCCCCAGCTCGGCAGGTAGTTGCGGTGCTCGTAGACCAGATCCAGCGGCACGATGGTGGACACCGGACTCTGCCCCACGAAAAACCACAGCAACCCCAGCGAGACCAGCGGCAATCGCCGGCGCAGCGCCAACGCAACGGCGGCGAGCAGCGCCAGCAGCGCCCAACTGGCCGCCGTGGTCCACGGCGTGAACCAGCCGTGCGAGACAACGAAATCGTCGTGGTAAAGACTCAGCGCATCAGGTTGGGGCGCCAGGATCCAGTGCAGATAGTCAACCAGGGCACGACCCTCGCTCAGCAAGCGCTGGGCAAGAGTGAAAGGGCGCGCGGCGTAAGCCGCGCCGCTGACGATGCCTGGCAGCAGCCAGGCCAGCCCGGCCAGACCGGGCAACACCAGCACCAGGGCGTAAAGCGCGCGCAGACCTCCTCGCGCATCCCCCTCGCCTCGCAACACCAGCCATTCAAGCAGGGCGGCATAGGCCGGCAGCAGGACACCGGTTTCCTTCGCCATGGACGCCAGCACGGTACCACCCACCAGGGAACCCCAGATCCAGCGCCAGCCTTGCGTGCAGCCATCGATCAGGCACATGCGACCGTGCCAGTAGCCAAGCAGGCCGAGCAGCACGAAGCCCGCTGCCAGCGCCTCCTCGCGCTGCACCACGTACAGCACCGCGGTGAGCTGGATCGGCGCCAGCAGCCACGCCGACCCGACCAGGAGTGCCAGCGCGTCGGCGCCCAGCAGCGCCGCGCGGCCGTCGCGCTGCCCCCAATGGATCACGCGCCGCGACAGCGCGAACACCAGCGCCCCATTGGCCAGATGCAGCAGCAGGTTGAAGGCTTTCAGCGGCCAGGGGTTGAAGCCGGTGGACGAAATCTGCAACGCGAAGCTCAGCATCGACAACGGCCGCGCGAATGGCCCGGCGTTGCCACCAAACACCGCGGACCAGAAGTGCGCGTGCAATGCGGCTGGCGCGAAGCGTTGGTCGTCGACGAAATTGCCGAAATCGTCGAACGTGAAACCGCCGCGCAGCCCGGCCCAGTAGGAGAGCAGCGCGACAACTGCAGCCACGCCGAACGCGAGTTGCGCGCGACGCGGTGCGAGATCAGCCATGGGACGCGATGGGCCGGGACGAACCAGGAATAAAAAACCCGCCGTCAGGCGGGTTCATCGATCGAGGATCGATCAGGTGCACGAACTCGGCAGATACTTGGACGGCACACCGCTCGTCGCTGCGGTCCGGCAGGTCCACTGGATGGAACCGCTCGTGGTGCGCGCCGACAACACGAGCTTCGTGCCGTTGATCGCGGAGTTGGCTTTTTGCGGAGAGGTGTTGCTGTACGTGACAATGATCTGACCTGGGGTGGTTCCAGCATCGACGTTCGACACGTAGTTACCGGTGATCGACGCTGCCGCGGCCAGGCCAGCGGACGCGTTGGCGGACGGGAACGAACCGTGGTTCGTGAAATATTCAGCCAGTGCGGTCTTCGCGCCATCTGCCAGCGACAGGCCTTCAGACACCTGCGCCCGGATCGTGTAGTTCTGGTACGCGGGAATCGCGATTGCGGCCAGGATACCGATGATCGCGACCACGATCATCAGTTCGATCAGCGTGAAACCTTGTTGCAGTTGTTTTTTCATGGACATATTCTCCGGAGTTTTACCTCGGCTTGGCCCAGGCGCCGCACCGTTCGTGTTCCAGCTTAGTGCCAACACAGGAAGGGAGGCAAGCCCTTGCAACCTGACGGCCTTATCACCTGGCGTGACAAAAGAAGCAAAGTTCATGCCATTCGGTGGGTCAATCGCACGATCTTGGTTCGTAGGCCGAGGCGATCGCGCTGGCGTCGAGCGCGCCACCGGGCGCCGTCGTGCACCTCCAGATCAAGGAGTCATTCCCGCTGCTCCCTGACAAGTACAAGGTTTTCCCTGCAATTTTCGAATTCGCCCGGTTGCCAAACGTGATTTTTACCCGCCCCGGATACGCACCGCCGCTGGCAATATCCAGCGACTGCACATAATTTCCTTGAACAGACTGTGGCGATGGCATGCCGGCAGATGCATTGCTCGAGGGGAACTCGCCATGCTGGGCGTAGAAGTCCCAGATGGCGGTCTTTGCGCCCTCTGTCAAGTTCAACCCTTCAGAGACCTCCGCGCGAATGGTGTAGCTCTGGTACGCAGGGATCGCGATTGCAGCCAGGATACCGATGATCGCCACCACGATCATCAATTCGATCAGCGTGAAGCCGCGATGACGAAAAGCAATCGCTGACTCAGTGGGTTCCATGAATTTCTGCAATTTTGTCATTGATCGCCAATCATGTTGCACGGCGCTCCACGCGATTCAGCTTAACAGGCTGTTGAGTAAAATTTCATGCAAATCAACCGCATCGGCACTTCATCAGGCATCACGCCAGCGTCCGGGGCACGATGCGAGCTCGGTGTTGACGCAGATTCCACGTCTCGCAATGCGCTTACCCAAGCAAGGCGCACGCCAACGCGGACCGTGTCGCGGCGGTCAACCAACATGCCGTCACCCTGTCGTTAGCGTAACGTTTACGCGTCATGGCGCGGTTTGACCGCGACAGCGACGACATGGCGGCTATCATCTCTGTCGATACAGGCTCTGGGCCATTCGCTGCATGCACAACGCTGACCCTTCGCACCACGCCACCCAGGACGTCGCCTCCACGTGCGGCATCCTCACCGCGTCCATCCTGCTCGGACGCAGCGAGCGCACGCTGCAGCGCTGGTGCGAAGAGGGCACGCTGCGTGCCGTGTACCGGGATCCGCGCAAGAGCCAACGTCAACTCATCGACCTGTCCCAGGTGCTGGAACGTTTCGGCACCATACCCGACGCCAGCTTCGTGGAACTTGTCGTCCAGGCAGACCGGGGCGATGCCGATGCCCAGACTGACCTCGCGCTGGCGTTGCTGGCAACCGGGCATGACGCCGCCGCCGTGGCATTTCTCGAAGCCGCCGCGCGTCAGCACCGCGCGGAAGCCATGCACTGGCTATTTCTCTGTCACATCCAGGGCCGTGGCGTCACGCGCGACGACGATCAGGCAATGGCATGGCTGAACCGCGCCGCTGCCTGCGGCCACGCGATTGCGCGCGAACAGGCGCGCGCCCTGCGCATCGCCGCATTGCAGCAATTGCAGCGTCACGCCGATGCCTCCCGCTGAGGCGGCACGGATGGCGGCGGGCGCTGCCGAGGCGAGACGCGCGCGGTGGCCGGGTACACTTTCCGTATGCGTCAATCAGTTCCCGCTTCCACCAACGCCCCCGCCCGCTACACCATCACCGAGCTGGCGCGCGAGTTCGGCCTGACCGCGCGCGCGATCCGGTTTTACGAGGAAGCCGGTTTGCTGGCGCCTCTGCGCGAAGGTCGGCAGCGGGTGTATTCGCAGCGAGACCGCACGCGTCTCAAGCTCACCCAGCGCGGCAAGCGCCTCGGACTCAGCCTGGCCGAGATCCGGGAGCTGGTGCTGATGTACGAATCCCCGCGTGACACCAAGCCGCAGCTGCGCCGCTATCTCGACGTGCTGGGCGCGCACCGCCGCGACATCGAACTGCGCCTGGCGGAGCTGCAGACCACGCTCGACGAAATTGGCGCCTACGAAGCGGAAGCGCGCACTTTGCTCGCGCGACACGACGCGGCTGCGTAACGCGCCCCGGAGAGCCGCTCGCGACCCTGCATCGCATTTCTCCCGCCACGATTGCCGTTAACGTAAACGTCAACTATGATCGGCAGCGATTTCCGATCAACGCTTTTCGAGACCCGCAATGACCTCCATGCCCGGACTTGACTTCCAACTCGGCGCCGACGTGGACGCGTTGCGCTACGCCGTCCGCGATTTCGCGCAGGCCGAGATCGCGCCGCGCGCTGCGGACATCGATCGGAGCGACCAGTTCCCGATGGACCTGTGGAAAAAATTCGGTGACCTCGGGCTGCTGGGTGTCACCGTGCCGGAGGCTGACGGTGGCAGTGGCATGGGCTACCTGGCGCATATGGTCGCCATGGAGGAGATCTCGCGTGCCAGCGCGTCGGTGGCGCTGAGCTACGGTGCCCACTCCAACCTGTGCGTCAACCAGATCCGCCGTAATGGCAGCGCGGACATCAAACGCCGCTATCTGCCGGGCTTGCTGTCAGGCGACCACGTGGGGGCGCTGGCGATGAGCGAGCCAGGTGCCGGCTCTGACGTGGTGAGCATGAAGCTGCGCGCCGAGCGCCGCGGCGACCGCTTCGTCCTCAACGGAACCAAGATGTGGATCACCAACGGTCCCGATGCCGACACCCTGGTCGTGTATGCCAAGACCGACCCGGCCGCGGAAAGCCGCGGCATCACCGCGTTCATCGTGGAAAAAAGTTTCACGGGGTTTTCGGTTGCGCAAAAACTCGACAAGCTGGGCATGCGCGGCAGCCACACGGGCGAACTGGTATTTCAGGATGTCGAGGTACCCGAGGAGAACGTTCTCGGCGAGGTCGGCGGCGGCGTGCGCGTACTGATGAGCGGCCTGGACTATGAACGCGCGGTGCTGACGGGCGGACCCGTGGGAATCATGCAGGCAGTGATGGACGCGGTCATCCCCTACGTCCACGACCGCAAGCAGTTCGGCCAATCCATCGGCGAGTTCCAGCTGATCCAGGCCAAGCTCGCCGACATGTACACCGTGTTGCAGGCCGCGCGTGGCCTGCTCTACACCGTCGGAAAAAACCTGGATGCGCATGGCGACGGTCATGCGCGCGCGGTGCGCAAGGATTGTGCGGCCGCCATTTTGTGGTGCGCCGAGAAAGCCACCTGGATGGCTGGCGAAGGCATTCAGGTGTTCGGCGGCAACGGCTACATCAATGAGTTCCCGCTGGGCCGCCTGTGGCGCGACGCCAAACTCTACGAAATCGGCGCCGGCACCAGCGAAATCCGCCGCATGCTGATCGGGCGGGAACTGTTCGCGGAAACGGCCTGACGACGGGGAGGCGCGGGTGCGTGTAGCGTGTTCAGCTCGCTGGCGTGACGCCAAGTCCGACGGCATCAAAGGCGGCGTCGATGCGCGCGATCGCCCCTGGCACGTCGGTCCATTTGTCGAGTCCGAACAATCCGAGGCGGAACGTCATGAACCCGGCCGGTTCGTCGCACGCCAGCGGCACGCCCGCGGCGATCTGCACGCCGGCGGCAGCAAAGCGACGCGTGCTCTGGATGTCGGGATCGCGGGTGTACGACACCACCACCCCGTGCGCCTCGAACCCTGCCGCGGCCACGCTACGCGCGCCGCGCCGCGCAAGCGAGGCACGCACGCCGCGACCCAGTTCAGCCTGCGCAGCCTTGAGCCGGTCGAGGCCGAACGCGAACGCTTCCTGCATTGTGTCGCGCACGCGCACCAGCGCATCGGTGGGCATGGTGGCGTGATACGCGTGGCCGCCATTGACATACGCCTGCATGATCTGGTGCCACTTTTTCAGATCGCAGGAAAAACTGTCGCTGGTGGTTTCGGTCATGCGCGTCAGGGCGCGCGCCGACAACATCGCAAAGCCCGCGCATGGCGTCGCGCTCCAGCCCTTCTGAGGAGCGCTGACGAGCACGTCGACGCCGATCTCGCGCATGTCGACCCAGGTCGCCCCCGAGGCAATGCAGTCGAGCACGAACAGGGCATCGACCTCGCGCGCAGCGGCACCGATGGCGCGCAAGTACGCGTCGGGCAGCATCATGCCGGCAGATGTTTCGACGTGGGGGGCGAAGATCACCCCCGGGCGCTCGCGCCGGATGGCGTCGACCACGGACGCGATGGGCGCCGGCGCGAACGCAGCCTCGGCCTCGTCGCCAGTCCGCTCCGCCTTGAGCACGGTGACCTCGCTGCTCAGGCGCCCCGTCTCGATGATCTGCGACCAACGGTAGCTGAACCAGCCGTTGCGCACCACCACCACCGGACGCCCCTGCACGAACTGCCGCGCCACGGCCTCCATCGCAAAGGTGCCGCTGCCGGGAACAATCACCGCGGCGTCGGCGCCATACGCCTGACGGAGCATCGCCGAGATGTCGACCATCGCAGCCTGGAACCGCCTGGACATGTGGTTCAGGGCCCTGTCCGTGTACACGACAGAATATTCAAGAAGGCCGTCGGGATCGACGTCAGGCAGCAGTCCGGGCATCTCCTGTCTCCTGTGGTGAGGAACCAGCCAAGGGTAGCATGGCACCTCGCCCGCCGCCCTGGCATGTGGGCTGTTCAGTGCGTGGTGCCACAGGTACAGTCGGGCCATCACGGTCCTGGTCATTGTCCGGCATGCGCGCGCTCATGAACGACTTTCCCCCACGCCTCGACTCACAGGTCGCTTTCGCCATCGCGCGCGCAATGCTCGATGGTTTCAACAAGCACTACCGGTTGTTCCGCGAAGTCAGCCGCGCGGCGAAGGGTCGCTTCGAGCAGGCCGACTGGTCCGGCCAGCAACGCGCCCAGAGCGAACGCATTGCCTTCTACGACACGCGTGTCGATGAAGCCACCGAGCACCTGCAGTCGGCGTTCGACGTCGCCAATCTCGACCCAGCGGTATGGCACCAGGCCAAGCTTCATTACATCGGGCTGCTGACCAATCACCTGCAGCCTGAACTCGCCGAAACCTTTTTCAATTCGGTGACCACGAAGATTCTGCATCGCCGCCATTTTCATAACGACATTCTGTTCGTCCGACCGGCCGTGTCCACCGAGTACATCGAGTACGACGAACCCGCCGCGCAGCCGACGTTCCGCGCCTACTACCCGACCCGTGCCACCCTGCGCGAGGCGCTGACCCGCATCATTCACAACTACCAGCTTGCAAGGCCGTTCCAGGATCTCGGCCGCGACATCGGCCGCGTGCTCGGCGTGATCGAACAGCGCCTCGAAGGTGCCCGGCTGCGCGGCAATTTCCAGATCCAGGTCCTGTCCTCGCTGTTCTTTCGCAACAAGGGGGCCTACGTTGTCGGCAAGGTGATCAATGGGTATACGGAGTTTCCACTCGTGCTCCCCATCCTGCACTGCGACGACGGCTGCCTGATGATCGACTGCGCGCTGGTGCACGAAGACGACCTGCTGCTGGTGTTTTCCTTCGCCCGCGCCTACTTCATGGTCGACATGTCGGTACCCTCGGCGTATGTGCAGTTCCTGCGCGGCCTCATGCCGCGCAAGCCGCGTTCCGAGCTCTATAACGCGCTGGGCCTGGCCAAGCAGGGCAAGACGCTGTTCTACCGCGACTTCCTGTTTCACCTGCGACATTCGAGCGACGACTTCACGACCGCGCCCGGCATTCGCGGCATGGTGATGCTGGTGTTCACCCTGCCGTCGTTCCCGTTCGTCTTCAAGGTCATTCGCGATTTCTATCCTCCACCCAAAGAAACGACCCGCGAGAAAATCAAGGACAAGTACCTGCTGGTCAAGCGGCACGATCGTGTCGGCCGCATGGCCGATACCCTCGAGTACTCGAACGTCGCGTTCCCGCGTGAACGTTTCGATCCGGCGCTCATCGCGGAACTCAAGGCGACCTGTGGGTCACAGGTCGAGGAAGATGGCGGGCTGCTGGTCATCCAGCACTGCTACATCGAACGGCGGATGATTCCCCTGAACATTTATCTGCAGGAATCGACCCCGGAACAACTGGAGGCGGCGGTGATCGAGTACGGCAATGCGCTCAAGGATCTCATCGCCGCCAACATCTTCCCCGGCGACATGTTGTGGAAAAACTTCGGCATCACCCGTCACGGCAAGGTCGTGTTCTACGACTACGACGAAATCGAATACCTCACCGACTGCAAGTTCCGCCGTGTTCCTGCGCCACGGTGCGAGGAAGACGAAATGGCGTCGGAACCCTGGTATGCGGTCGGCCCGCACGATGTCTTCCCGGAGACGTTCGGCACCTTCCTGCTCGGAAACCCCGCGGTGCGCGAGGTGTTCATGCGACACCATGCCGACCTGCTCGACGCCGCCTACTGGCAGGCACAGCAGGAGCGTACCCGTCAGGGACAGGTGTTCGACGTCTTCCCCTACGACAACAGCCGGCGCTTCGTCCACGCAACGCAAGCACCTTGCAACATTGCATCCACATCGGAGACTCAAGCATGAATCACGATTCCATCGTCATCGCGTCCGCCGCGCGCACCCCCATCGGCGGCCTGCTGGGAGACTTTGCCTCGCAGGCGGCATGGGAACTTGGAAGTGTCGCCATCCGCGCCGCTGTGGAGCGCGCCGGGATCGCCGGAGACGCCGTCGACGAGGTACTCATGGGCAACTGCCTGATGGCCGGTCAGGGCCAGGCCCCGGCGCGGCAGGCCGCCCTCGCTGCCGGTCTGCCGCAGTCCGCGGGCGCCGTGACCCTGTCGAAGATGTGCGGCTCGGGCATGCGCGCGACCATGTTCGGCCACGACATGCTGGCCGCTGGCTCCGCCTCGGTCGTGGTCACGGGAGGCATGGAAAGCATGAGCAACGCACCGCATCTGGCCTTCGTGCGCAAGGGCGTGAAGTACGGCATGACCCAGTTCTACGATCATATGGCGATCGATGGCCTGGAAGACGCGTACCAGCGCGGCAAGGCCATGGGCGTGTTCGCCGAGGACTGCGTGGCACGCTACGGATTCACGCGCGGGTCCATGGACGCATTCGCGGTGGCATCCACGGCTCGCAGCCGGCAAGCCAATGAAAACGGCGACTTCGCGTGGGAAATCGCCCCCGTGACCGTGCCGGGGCGCGGTGGCGAGACCGTCATCGACCGCGATGAGCAGCCATTCAAGGCCAAGCCAGAGAAAATCGCCACGCTGAAACCGGCATTCGTCAAGACCGGCACCATCACCGCCGCCACGTCATCGAGCATTTCTGACGGCGCCGCCGCACTGGTGCTGATGCGCGCGTCCACCGCCGAGCAGCTGGGCTGTACGCCGCTGGCACGCATCGCCGCGCACGCGGTGCATGCGCAGGCACCCGCCTGGTTCACCACGGCACCGGTGGGCGCCATCCAGAAGGTTCTGGCCAAGGCGGGGTGGCGCGCGAACGAGGTCGATTTATGGGAAATCAACGAGGCGTTCGCGACCGTAACCATGGCAGCCATGCAAGAGTTCAGCCTGCCGCACGACATCGTCAACGTGCACGGCGGGGCGGTCGCGCTTGGCCACCCCATCGGTGCCAGTGGCGCGCGCATTATCGTCAGCCTGCTGGGCGCGCTGCGCGGACGCGGCCTGAAAAAGGGCGTGGCTGCGTTATGCATCGGCGGTGGCGAAGCCACGGCGATGGCGGTCGAACTGATCTGACGCTGCGCCACCGCGCCCCACGCCATACCCGCAGGAGACCCGGCCCATGATTCTCGATGCCGACCATGAAATGATCCGCGACGCGGTGCGCGCCTTCGTCCAGGCTGAAATCGCACCTCACGCGGCGGTGTGGGCGCAGTCGGCGCGCTTTCCCCGCGAGGCGTTGCGTGGGCTGGCATCCCTCGGCTGCCTGGGCGTTGCCGTATCGACCGACTGGGACGGTGCGGGGCTCGACTACCTCGCGCTGGCGCTCGCGATCGAGGAAATCGCCGCCGGGGACGGCGCGACCAGCACCATCGTCAGCGTCAACAACTGCCCGGTGTGCTCCATTGTCAGCGCCTGGGGCGACGACGCGCAGAAAGCGCAATGGCTCCGCCCGTTGGCGCGTGGCGACATGATCGGCGCGTTTGCACTGACCGAGCCCCAGGCGGGATCCGACGCGTCGAATCTTCGCACCACTGCGCGCCGCGACGGCGGCGACTACGTGCTCGACGGCGTCAAGCAATTCATCACCAGCGGCAAGAACGGTCAGGTGACCATCGTGCTCGCCGCCACCGACCGCGCGGCGGGCAAGAAGGGCATCAGCGCGTTCATCGTCCCCACCGACGCGCCCGGCTACATTGTCGACCGCCTCGAGCGCAAGGCGGGGCAGCACGCCAGTGACACCGCGCAGATCCGTTTCGACGGCTGCCGGGTTCCGGCATCGGCGCGCATCGGCGCCGAGGGGGACGGTTACCGCATTGCCCTGTCCGGACTGGAAGGCGGGCGCATCGGCATCGCCGCACAATCGGTGGGCATGGCGCGTACGGCCTTCGAGGCCGCACTGCGTTATGCCCGCGAGCGTACGGCGTTCGGCAAGACCCTGTTCGAACATCAGGCCGTGCAGTTTCGGCTCTCTGGCATGGCCACGCGGATCGAGGCGGCCCGGCAGCTGATCTGGCACGCCGCCTGCCTGAAGGATGCCGGGCGCCCCTGCCTGAAGGAAGCCGCCATGGCCAAGCTGGTCGCCAGCGAAATGGCGGAGGCGGTGTGCAGCGACGCGATGCAGATCCACGGTGGCTACGGTTACGTGGAAGATTTTCCGGTGGAACGTATCTGGCGCGACGTTCGCGTGTGCCAGATTTACGAAGGCACCAGCGACGTGCAGCACATGCTCATCGCTCGCGCGCTATGACGGCATGCGGGGCCAGACGCGAGGACGCCCTGGGCAGCCGCGCGTTTGCTCGAAGTATGACCGCCCCCACGAACGCAAAACCAGGAATTTTCCATGCCTGTTTCACCGATCACGCTGTTCTTCGACTTCGCGTCTCCCTATTCCTACCTCGCCATCCGCTTGATCGAAGATGTCGCGCAGCGGCATGATCGCGGCATCGCGTGGGTGCCGATCCTGCTGGGCCCGGTGTTTGCCGCCACCGGCGCCCGACCGTTGATCGAACAACCCCTCAAAGGCGAGTACGCGCGCATCGATCTTGCGCGCTCGGCCCGCTACTTCGGTGTGCCCTACGCGCTGCCGACGCCGTTTCCAGTCTCCACGCATCAGGCCGCACGCGTGCTGCTGGGCTTGCAGCGCGCCAACTCCCCGCAGGTGGCACCCTGGGTCCGGGCGGTGTCTGCGGCGTACTTCGCCGAGGGCCACAACATCGCCAACATGGACACGCTGCATGCGTTGGGCGCGGAACTCGGCTTGCAGGCAGCGCAGATCGACGCCTGGTGTGCGGATCCAGACATCAAGAGCGCGCTGAAAGACAACGTCGAGCGCGCATTGCGCGCGGGGGTATGTGGCGCACCGTTCTTCATCGTCGACGACGAACCGTTCTGGGGGGTGGATCGTCTCCCCCAGATGGAGCGCTGGATGACGGCACGTTTCTGACGCAGCGGCGCTTTGCTCGCGAAACATCACAGGGAGACACCAACCATGGGCGACGTCCTCACAACCAGCTACGCCTGCGGCCAGCGTGACGCGCCACTGCTGACGCAGACGCTGGGGGATTTTTTCGATGCCATGGCACGCCGCCAGGGAGAGCACACAGCCCTGGTGGTGCGACACCAGGGCCGGCGCCTGAGCTACGCGCAGCTCAGGATCGAGGTGGACCGTCTGGCCAGCAGCATGCTGCGCACAGGGTTGCGCACCGGGGACCGCGTAGGCATCTGGGCGCACAATTGCACTGAGTGGGTGCTCATGCAACTGGCGACAGCACGCGTCGGCATCATCCTGGTCAACATCAACCCGGCGTACCGCACGGCCGAGGTGGAATACGCGCTGAACAAGGTCGGCTGCAGCGCGCTGGTCACCATGACCAGCTTCAAGAGCAGCGACTACCGCGCCATGCTGCGTGAACTCGCACCCGAACTCGGAACGTGCGCGGCCGGTCAACTGCACGCGCCGCGCCTGCCAGCGCTACGGCTCGTCGTGCACCTGGGCGAGGATGCCGAGCCGGGCATGTTGCGCTTTGCCGACTGGTTGGCGCAGGGCGACGCGCACGACCCCGAGGTGCGCGCGGCGGCGGCGCGGCTGACCCCCCATGACCCGATCAACATCCAGTTCACCAGCGGCACCACGGGTTTCCCCAAGGGCGCCACCCTCACCCACAGCAACATCCTCAACAACGGGTATTTCATCGGCGAGGCAATGAAGCTGACCGCCGCCGACCGACTGTGCATTCCCGTGCCCCTGTACCACTGCTTCGGCATGGTGCTTGGCAACCTGGCGTGCCTGACGCACGGTTCCACCATCGTGTACCCCAACGACGCCTTCGATCCGCTCCTGACCCTGCAGACGGTGCAGGACGAGCACTGCACGGGCCTGCATGGTGTTCCCACCATGTTCATCGCCATGCTCGATCATCCGCGTTTCGGTGAGTTCGACCTGTCCGGACTTCGCACCGGCATCATGGCGGGAAGCCCCTGCCCCATCGAGGTGATGAAGCGCGTGGTGCGCGACATGCATCTCACCGAGATCACCATTGCCTACGGCATGACCGAGACGGCGCCGGTGAGCTGCCAGAGCTCCACCGACACGCCGCTGGATCGACGGGTCAGCACCGTGGGGCAGGTGCAACCGCATCTGGAGGTGAAGATCGTCGACCCGCAAAGCGGCGCCACCCTGCCCCCGGGCACACCCGGTGAGCTGTGTACCCGCGGCTACTCGGTGATGCATGGGTACTGGGGCGACGAAACCAGGACCCGCGAGGCCATTGATCCCGAAGGCTGGATGCACACCGGGGACCTGGCGACCATGGACACCGAGGGATACGTGAACATCGTCGGACGCATCAAGGACATGGTCATCCGCGGCGGGGAAAACATCTATCCGCGCGAAGTCGAGGAATTTCTCTACCGCCATCCCATGGTCCAGGATGTGCAGGTGGTCGGCATTCCGGACACCAGGTACGGCGAGGAGCTATGCGCGTGGATCATCCCCAAGGCCGGCGCGACCCCGACCGCGGAAGACATCCGTGCGTTCTGCCAGGGGCAGATCGCCCACTACAAGATTCCGCGCCATATTCGCTTCGTCACGACCTTCCCACTGACGATCACCGGCAAGGTGCAGAAGTTCAAGATCCGTGACGCCATGAAGGCTGAGCTCGGCCTGGACGAGCAACACACCGCCTGACATCAAGAACCCGGCCCACAACATGCATCAGATCGAATCACGCATCGATATGCGCGCCCCGGCCGTAGCCGCGAATGCCGCGGCCATGGACGACGTGCTCGCAGACCTGCGCGCGCGCCTGCTCGAAGCCTCACGCGGGGGCGGCGAGGCAGCGTGTGCCAAACACGTGGCGCGCGGGAAGCTGCTGCCGCGTGATCGCATCGCGCGCTTGCTCGATCCGGGCACACCCTTTCTCGAGTTCTCGGCGCTGGCTGCGTATGGCATGTACGGGGGTGCCGCGCCAGGCGCCGGCATCATCACCGGTATCGGACGGGTGTCTGGACGCGAGTGCGTGATCGTGTGCAACGACGCAACCGTCAAGGGCGGCACCTACTACCCTCTGACCGTCAAGAAGCACTTGCGCGCCCAGGACATCGCGCGCGAGAACCGCCTTACGTGCATCTATCTCGTCGACTCGGGAGGTGCGAACCTGCCGAACCAGGACGAGGTATTTCCGGATCGTGATCACTTCGGCCGAATTTTCTTCAATCAGGCCACCATGAGTGCCGAAGGCATCACGCAGATTGCCGTGGTCATGGGCTCGTGCACCGCGGGCGGCGCGTACGTACCGGCGATGAGCGATGAGTCTGTCATCGTGCGCGAACAGGGAACCATTTTTCTGGCCGGTCCGCCGCTGGTCAAAGCCGCCATCGGCGAAGTCGTCAGCGCCGAGGAGCTCGGCGGTGCCGACGTGCACACCCGCTTGTCCGGTGTTGCCGATCACTTCGCCCAGGATGACGGCGATGCGCTGGCCATCACCCGCCGCATCGTCGCGCACCTGCCCCCGCCGGCCAAACCGGTCCTCGCGCGCCAACCGCGGCCGCCGGCATACGCGTCCGAAGAACTGCGCGCGCTGGCACCCCTGGATCTGCGCAAACCGCTGGATGCGCGCGAGCTCATCGCGCGCATTGTCGACAGCTCCGAGCTCGACGAGTTCAAGAGCCGCTACGGCACCACATTGGTGTGCGGCTTTGCGCACATCGAGGGCATGCCGGTGGGCATCATCGCCAACAACGGCATCCTGTTTTCCGAATCCGCGCTCAAGGGTGCGCACTTCGTTGAACTGTGCTGCCAGCGCCGCATCCCACTGGTGTTCCTTCAGAATATCACCGGCTTCATGATCGGGCGCAAAGCCGAGAACGAAGGCATCGCCCGTAACGGCGCCAAGATGGTCACCGCAGTCGCGTGCGCCGCCGTCCCCAAGTTCACCGTCATCGTGGGCGGAAGCTTCGGCGCCGGCAACTACGGCATGTGCGGCCGCGCCTACGGCCCCCGCCAGCTGTGGATGTGGCCCAACGCGCGCATCAGCGTCATGGGCGGAGAACAGGCCGCCAGCGTCCTCGCCACCGTGCGCCGCGACGGTATCGAGGCGCGCGGCGGCGCCTGGAGCGCCGAGGACGAAGACGCATTCAAGGCGCCCATCCGCGCCCAGTATGAGTCCCAGGGTCACCCCTATCACGCCAGCGCCCGGCTCTGGGATGATGGCATCATCGATCCTGCCGACACCCGCCGCGTGCTCGCCCTCGGCCTGTCTGCGGCGCGCAATGCCCCCACGCCTGAGACCCGTTTCGGCGTGTTCAGGATGTGGTGCGATGTGGCCACAGCACGGGTGCAACAATGTCCAGCCCGAACTCTCGAACATCATCATGACGCAAACGTGGACGCCTGACCGTATCGAAGCTCTGCTCGGACTCCCACTGCCGGAACTCATGTGGCAGGCGCAGCAGGTGCATCGCGCGCACTTCGACCCGCTGGACGTGCAACTGTCGTCGCTGCTGTCCATCAAGACCGGCGGCTGTCCGGAGGATTGCAGCTATTGCCCGCAATCGTCGCACCACGCCACCGGCGTCGACGCCGACAAGCTCATGGACCTCGACCTCGTGCTGACCAATGCGCAGGCGGCCAAGGACGCCGGCGCGGGGCGCTTTTGCATGGGGGCGGCGTGGCGTGAGCCCAAGGACCGCGACATTGACAAAGTGACCGCCATCGTCGCGGGAGTGAAAGCGCTCGGACTGGAAACCTGCATGACCCTCGGCATGCTCAAACCCGAGCATGCGCGGCGTCTGGCCGATGCCGGCCTCGACTATTACAACCACAACCTCGACACCTCGCCCGAGTTTTATGGCGACATCATCACCACCAGGACCTACCAGGACCGGCTCGACACCCTCTACGCGGTCCGTGCCGCCGGCATGCAAGTGTGCTGTGGCGGCATCGTCGGCATGGGCGAGAGCGTGCGCGACCGCGCCGGTCTGCTGGCCCAGTTGGCCGGTCTCGACCCTTATCCCGAATCAGTGCCGATCAACGCGCTGGTGCGCGTGGGTGGCACCCCGCTGGAGCACGCCCCCGACCTCGATCCCTTCGACTTCGTCCGCATGGTGGCGGCCGCGCGCATCACCATGCCGCGCGCACGCGTCCGACTGTCCGCCGGGCGACGCGAACTCGGCGATGGCATCCAGGCACTGTGCTTCCTCGCCGGAGCCAACTCGATTTTCTACGGCGACACGCTGCTGGTCACCGGCAACGCCGAGGTGGATGCGGATCGCGCGCTATTCGCACGCCTCGGCCTGCGTTCCAGCGCACCATCGCCGCGGGTGGAATGCGGAACCCCGATGGCACGCCCGACGGTGCGCCTGCACCAGGCGAGCTGAACGCTCCGCGTTTTCATGCCCTCCCTCGACACTCTGCAACTCTTCGCGCTGGGCTCAGCGCTGGCGTGGGCCAGCGGCTGGCGCGCCACACTGCCGCCCTTTCTCATCGGCGCGGCGGCGCTGCTGGGTTGGGTGGTTCTCCCGGCCGCGCTCGCCCCCCTGGCGTCGCCCTTCGGCGTCGGGGTGACCGGGCTGCTGGCCGGCTTCGGCTTTATCGGCGACAAGATCCCAGGTTTCGACAGCCTCGCCGATTTCGCCGCCACGCCGGTGCGCATGGCCATGGGCGCACTGCTCGCCACCTCGATGGTCGGGTTCGACCACGGCACCTTCAGTGCGCTGGCGGCCACCGGTGGCGCCCTGCTGGCCGCCATGTCCCACCTCACCAAACTCACGACCCGCGCCGCCATCAACGCGTCTCCCGAGCCCTTTTCGAACATCCGTGCCTCGCTCACCGAAGAAGCGGCCAGCGTAGCTGGCCTCTGGCTGGCCGTCGCGCATCCCCTGGTTTTTTTCCTGCTGCTGGCGGTGACGCTGGTGTTGATGGTTTGGCTCATTCGTCTTTGCGTCCGTTTTGTGCGCGGCCTGTTCGGGCGCATGGTGAGGATGTTCAGCGGGCGCTTGCCGCCCGCCCCCGCGCCGGGTGCCAGCGCTCCCGCGCCCCGCTCGTCACCGACCCCGGGCGCGTCGCCAGCGCTGGCCGACATGGGGGATATCGTCGACGTCGAACCCGTCGCGCCGCGCCGCCCCAAGTCCTGACTCCGCCCTGTTCCGTCTGAGAATCGAAAGCCGCCATGTTCACCAAGGTCCTGATCGCCAATCGAGGCGAAATCTCCTGCCGCATTGCCGCCACCTGCCGGCGTCTTGGCATCCGCACCGTGGCGGTGTATTCGGAGGCTGACGCGCAGGCCGCGCACGTGGCTGCATGCGACGAGGCGGTGTGCATCGGGCCTGCCGCGGCAGCGCAGAGCTATCTGGACACGGCTCGGATACTGGCGGCTGCGCGCGCGTGCGGCGCGCAGGCGCTTCACCCGGGGTACGGTTTTCTCAGCGAGAACGCGGCGTTCGCGCGCGCCTGCGCTGAATCCGGGCTGGTGTTCATCGGACCGCCCCCGGAAGCCATCGAGGCCATGGGCCTGAAAGCGCAGAGCAAGCGCCTGATGGCAGACGCCGGTGTACCGCTGGTGCCGGGTTACCACGGTGCGGACCAGGATGCGGCACTGCTGGAAGCGGAAGCGGCACGCATGGGCTACCCCGTGCTGATCAAGGCCAGCGCTGGAGGTGGAGGCAAGGGCATGCGCGCGGTGCATGCGCCTGCCGAGTTCGCGGCGGCACTGGCTTCGTGCCGCCGCGAGGCCGC
>DAICZP010000036.1 GCA_027311065.1 Thiomonas sp.
GCCGCAGGGCTGCGTGGGGTCGGCAGCGTCGAAGACTTCGTCGCCTGGGACCATCGCGACCGCCGCGAGCACCCGATAGGTCCGACGCTTGATGGCGCCCCGGTACTGCGTCCGGGCGATCACTTCCTGGCCCGGGTAGCACCCTTTCTTGAAGTCGATCGCACCAAGCAGCTCGTAGTTCAGCATCTGCGGCACGAAAGCCTGGCTGGTGGCGGCCCCTAGATGCGCAACACCGGCCCGGATGCGCGCAAGCTCCCACGCGGCTTCCGGGCCAGGCGGGATGGATTGCGCGAGCGCGGCAAGCGCAGCCACCCCTGCTTCGCTTTCAGCAACCACCAGCATGCGCTGTTGCCCGGGGGCGTCGGGCAGGCGGATGCGGCACAGCCCGTCGGCACGTTCGATGGCCCAGGGAGCATCCGGCCAGGCAAGCGGACCCGGGGCGTCGCCGGGCGCCCGCAACAAGCCGCACATGTGGCGCTGGAGGCTGGCGTCATTCACCGTGCATTGCAGCCGCATGATGAACATCCGCAGACGCTTGGCGATCGGTTCCGCGAGATCCTGGGACAGCGCCAGGGCAAATCCGCCGTCGCCGTCCGGCCACAACAGCAAGTCGGCAAGAGCCCGTCCCTGCGGGGTGCACAGCACGGCGAGTCGCGCCGTGGCGTCCGGCCAATGCCGCAAATCCTGCGAGGTCTGGGCCTGCAGCAAATCAACGGCCTGGGTACCACGTGCGAGGAGCACGGCATCGCGCAACGGAATGAGGGTCGTGGGCATATGGGGTGGGTGGAACGTGAATCGGGCGTCAGGGTCGCGTCGCCGCGCGGGCTATGTTCCGGACGCAGTGAACTAGTATATGGAGCCCCTAAAACCCTGAAATGTTCTCCGTGTTCCGACGACGACGCCTGCGAATCGTGCTGGTCCTGCTGCTGGCCGTCCCGGCCGCGGTCGTCGCCTCATTTGTCTGGTGGGCCACATCGCCAATCTCACTGACAACGTCTCCGCTGGACTTCTCGGTGCGCACGGGCAGCACCGCGCGTGTGGCGGCGATGCAAATCCGGGCGCAGGGCGCGGCGCTGTCGCCACGCTGGTTCTATTGGCTCGCGCGGGTGAGCGGCGAGGGCACGCAGATCAAGGCCGGAAGCTACGAAATCACTGTCGGCACGACACCGTGGCAGTTACTACGGAAAATGGCCAGAGGCGATGAATCGCTGCTCGCGTTGCGCGTTCCCGAAGGATGGACGTTCGAGCGCATGCGCGGGGCGCTGGAAGCGGCACCTGGCCTCGTGCATGATGCGGCCGGTCTGTCGAATGAAGACATCATGCGCGCGCTGGGGGCGCCGCCCGGACGCCCGGCGGAAGGATGGTTCTTCCCCGACACCTACCTGTATGCTCCCGGCTCGTCGGAGCTGGCGTTGCTCGGACGTGCCTACCGGGCCATGCGCGGCAGACTCGATGTGGCGTGGGCGATGCGCGCGCCCGACCTGCCACTGACCGCGCCCGCGCAAGCACTGACCCTGGCGTCGATGGTGGAAAAGGAAACAGGTCGGCCCGCGGACCGTCCCCGCGTGGCCGCGGTTTTCCTCAACCGCCTGCGTGCCGGCATGCCATTGCAAAGCGACCCAACTGTCATTTATGCACTCGGGTCGAGGTTTGACGGACGCTTGCACCGACATGATCTGCGCATCGCGTCGGCCTACAACACATATGAACACGTCGGGCTCCCACCAGGGCCCATTGCCCTGCCCGGCGAGGCCGCGCTGCAAGCCGTGCTGCATCCGGCGCCGGGGCCCGCGCTCTACTTTGTCGCTCGCGGTGATGGCAGCAGTGCGTTCTCGGACACTCTGATGCAGCACAATGCCGCCGTGGACCGATACATCTTGAAGAAGGCACCGTGACGCACCCGACCCAGCGTGGCGTATTCATCACCCTTGAAGGCATCGACGGGGCTGGCAAGACCACCCAGTTCGAGGCTGTCGTCGGCGCGCTGCGCGCCGCGGGCCGGACCGTGGTCGCGACCCGCGAGCCCGGAGGAACCCCGATCGGGGAACGCATCCGCGCCTTGCTCCTCAGCGAGCCCATGCATTACGCAACCGAGGCACTGCTGATGTTCGCAGCGCGCCAGGAGCATGTGCTCAGTGTGATCGAACCTGCGCTGCTGCGCGGCGAGGTCGTGGTGTGCGATCGGTTCACCGACGCCACGCTCGCCTATCAGGGCGCCGGCAAGGGATTGCCGATCGATCGCCTCGAGGCGCTGGCGAACTGGGTCCACCCCGGGTTGGCTCCGGACCTGACATTCCTGATCGATGTGCCGGTGGAACTGGCGGCGCAGCGCTTGCGCGCGCAGGCGCGCATCGCCGACCGGTTCGAGCGCGAGTCCGCCGAGTTTTTTGCGCGTGTACGCGGGCATTACCTGGCCCTTGCCGCCGCGGAACCGTTGCGATGGGTGATCGTGGACGGCACGCGTGACCTGGAATCGGTGCGCGACGATCTCGTCCATCACATGAGAAAAATCCTGCAAGAACCTGTTTAGATGATGGATTTTCCTGCCATTTTACTGTACGGTGAAACCGGATTCGGGCTTTGGGAATATTTGTCGGATCGCGCCGCGGGACGATTGTGCGAGCACCCAGGCTCCGCCACCGCAAGTGCGTCTGGAGTCGCCTGCCGCGCGTGCGCGGCCTGTGCGCTGGTCGCCGCCGGGACGCATCCCGATCTGTTCGTGCTGATGCCGGAGGCCGTGGCCATCGACCTTGGCGCCCGCGCGACGTCCGGCGATGGCGATGAAGCCAGCGCGGACAAGCGCGCCCCATCACGGGAGATTCCCATCGACGCGGTGCGCCGCCTGGTTGACTGGTCGCATACGACCAGTCACCGCGGGGGCGCCAAGGTGGCTTGCGTCTACCCCCTCAATGCCATGGCACCACCGGCCGCGAATGCGCTGCTCAAGACCCTGGAGGAACCGGCCCCAGGTCTGTGGTTCCTGATGGCAACGCACCGCCTCGATCAAGTGATGCCGACCTTGCGCAGTCGCTGCCGTCTGCAGAGCATGCACCGACCAAGCCGCGCTGCGGCGCTGGAAGACCTGCGCGCACGCGGTGTCGCCAATCCCGAAGATCTGGCGGCCTGGTGTCGCGATGCAACCCGGGGTCTGGCACCGGAGCAGGGCGCCGAGGGACTTGCGTGGGCCCGGCATCTGCTCGCGCTTCTGGATGCCGGACCGCAGTCCCTGGGCGCCGTAGGGGCGCCGCCACCACCGCCCGTGGCCGTGGCCGCCTTGCAGAAACTCGCCGTCGACTTGCAACGCGCCCGGCTCGGAATGGTGCCGCTCTATCTTCCGGCGCAGCGCAGGCTGCTCGAGGTTTTAGGCGCGCGCATGAACCCCACCGCGTGGTTGCGGTTCTGGGAGCGGATGGGCGAGGCGGGCGCCACGGCGAATTTCCCCCTTCACGCGGGGCTCGTTGCCGACCGATGGGCTCTAGAATTGCGGCAATTGTTCACGGCGAGCGCAACCTGACATGGCGACCACCCATCCTGCGGCATCGGCATCGAACAGCGCGGCGCGCCCAAGCGTGATCCAGCTGGCGATCAAGGAGCGTCCGGCGCTGTATGCGGCGTTCATTCCCTATTTTTCGGAAGGGGGGATTTTCATTCCCACCGCGCGTGAATACCGCCTGGGCGACGACGTGTATCTGCTGTTGACCGTGATGGATAACCCGCAGCGCTATCCCATTGCCGGGAAGGTCGCCTGGATCACCCCGGCCAATGCGGCTGGCAACAAGACCCAGGGCATCGGCGTGCGATTTCCGTCCGACGAAAAGGCCAAGCAGTTGCGTCAGGTGATCGAAGACATCCTTGGCCCGATCAGTGAAGCCAGCAGCCGTCCGACCCATACCCTCTGAACGCCTGCGCCGCCTGTCGTCACCGTTCGTGACTGTGTGCCGCACCGCGGCGCGCACCCAACCATGTCCCTGACCGATTCCCACTGCCATTTGAACGATCCTGACCTCGCCGGACGCCGCGACGCGCTGCTCGCGCGCATGCGCGAGCTCGGTGTGGCCCGCGCCATCAATATCTGCACACGTCTCGAGGAAGCTGCCGACGTGATCGGGTGCGCCGAGGCGCTTCCGAACGTCTGGGCCAGCGTGGGCGTCCATCCGGACCAGGAAGACGTGGAAGAACCGGACGTGGCGCGCCTGGTCGCGCTGGCGGCCCATCCACGCGTTGTTGCGATTGGCGAGACCGGTCTCGACTACTACCGGCTCGAAGGCCGCAGCATCGACGAGATGGAATGGCAGCGCGCCAGATTTCGTACCCACGTGCAAGCAGCGCGCGCAACGCGCAAGCCGCTGGTGATTCACACCCGTGCGGCGGCCGACGACACGCTGGCCATCTTGCGCGAGGAGGGGGCAGCGGAGGCGGGCGGAGTGTTCCATTGCTTCACCGAATCCTGGGAAGTGGCACGCGCGGCGCTCGACCTGGGGTTTTATATCTCGCTGTCAGGCATCGTAACTTTCAAAAATGCCAAGGACTTGCGTGAGGTTGTGAAGAAGTTACCTGAAGATCGCATTCTTCTTGAAACTGATAGTCCCTACCTGGCGCCGGTTCCTCATCGTGGTCAAACCAACGAACCCGCCAACACGCGTCTTGTCGCGCGCTGCGTCGCCGAGCTGCGCGGCTGCGACGAGGGCGCGGTCGAGGCCTTCACGGAGCGCAATGTCGAGCGCCTCTTCGGACCACTTCATGTTGTGCCTTAAGAAAAACCTGTTGCGCATTGTTTTATCAAGCGTGGTCGTTGCCGCGATCGGTCTTGCGCATGCGGATTCCACGACCGATTTTTTTCGCGCCGTCGCCACCGACGACGCCAGCACGGTGCAGTCATTGCTGGCGCAGGGAATCGATCCCAATACGGTGGATTCCCGCGGCAATCCGGCGCTGACGCTGGCTTTGCGCGACGGCGCCGGCAAGGTGGCGCAGTTGCTGCTGCATGCGCCTGGCCTGCACCCGGATACCGAAAACAAGGCAGGCGAAACCCCGCTGATGATTGCCTGCCTGCGCGGCGATACCGCGGTGGCCAGGGACCTCGTCGCCCGCGGCGCGGCGCTCGACCGACCGGGATGGACGCCGCTTGCCTACGCGGCCACCAACGGTCATGTCGACATCGTCCGCTTTCTGCTCGCGGATGGTGCCCGCCCCGACGCGCCAGCGCCCAACGGTACAACGCCGCTCATGATGGCTTCCTATTTCGGACATCTTGACTGCGTCAAGGCGCTGCTCGCGGCGCACGCGGATCCACACTTGCGCAACGCTCGTGGCTATCGCGCGATCGACCTCGCCATCAAACAGGGGCACGATGATGTTCGCGCCGCACTGGCCGCGGCCATGGCGGGCAACCACGCGAAGGGTCAGTGGTAAGAGCCGGCATGCGGCGCACACCGGGTTGCTTGGCATCTGTAAAACGGAGCATATTTGCGTTATGTCAAATCATGGATGGTGGCAACGAATCCGGAATCAATGTCGTGCCGCATTGGCGGTGGCGCTTGCCGGCACCGCTCTGTGGCTCACCGCTGGCTGTGCGCCAGTCGAGCGTGTGCACCCCATGCCCGCAGGCGCTGACCGTGACGCGCACGGCTGCATTGCGTCGGCAGGCTACCGATGGTGCAAGGCTCGGCGGGCTTGTGTCCGGCCTTGGGAAGTGGCCAGTTCGGCACAAGCATTCGCGGCGGAATGCGAACCCGGCGCGCGCTGACGGCCGCTACTGCATGACAAAGCCTGAGAAGTACACGCCGCTGATCGGTCCGCGCAGCGAGCCGTCCCCGGTATCGCCGCTGCCATCGCCGCGCAGGATGCGGTTCACATCCTGACGAATGCTTGCGCGGAGCTGGTCCTGCACATGCTCGTTGGCGACCGCGGCAGCGCGCTGCTCGCCAAGTGTGGTCAGGATGGAGTTGCGTATTTCGGGCATGAACGTCTTGACGCCGTCGTCCGCTGTGACGTCCGACGTCTTCAGCGCGATGTTGACTTGCACATAGTGGGTCTGCCCGTCGTCAGACAGCACATTGGTGACGAAGGGCTCGAGCTGGATGAAATGGGCATCCACGGGCTTGGGCGTTGCCGCCCGCTTCGCCGCCTGCGCGTCTTTCGGTCGCAGCACAAACCACCACCCTGCACCACCACCGGCTCCGAGAATGACCATCACGATGGCCAGGATGACGACGAGCTTGCCTTTGCCAGAACTGGCTTTGGCTTTTGAGCCTTTTGCGCTGGACATGATTCAATGATGACGCGAGCTGTTGGAAAGGGATTCATGCGTGATTCAGGATTCGCTCACCGATTCCTGCACTTCAATGCGGTTGCGACCGCCCTGCTTCGCGCGCAACAGCGCCTGGTCGGCGCGCACATAGACGGCTTCGAACGATTCATCGGGCTGACAATCGGTGACACCCGCGCTGAATCGGACGTGCAGCCCGTCGGGCTTGCGTGGATGCGTGAACTTGCGCGCCGCAAAGGCAGCCTGCACCCGCCCGACCGCCAGTCGCGCCGCTTCGGCATTTTCACCGGGGAGCAGCAGCATGAATTCCTCGCCTCCCATGCGCGCGACAACGTCGGTCGGACGCAGGTGTTCGCGTAACGCGCGTACGAGATCCTTCAGCACCAAGTCCCCAAGATCGTGTCCATAGGCGTCGTTGACACGCTTGAAATGGTCGAGGTCGACCATGGCGACGCCGAGCGGCTCGCCGTCGCGCTGGGCACGGGCCTCCTCACGCCGGAACGCCAATTCAAGGCCGCGCCGGTTGAGCGCGCCGGTGAGGGGATCCTGCTGGAGCAGTTCGCTCACGGCATGAAGTTCGGCCTCAAGATTGGCGGCACGTGCCTGCGCCTGGGTCAACGTTGCCTGCGCATCGGCAAAGGATTGCCGTAGTTGCCGCGTGTCCTCCAACATGGATTGACTGCGGGAAAGAATGCCCTGCACCACCGATTTGGCCTTGTCCCAGTCGTCCGATTGGCTGAGATCGCGCAGCCCCTGCTCGATATCGTCTCCGAAACGGGTCGTACTGTCGACGTAGGCGCCAAGGCTGAGCACGATCATTTCAATGAGTTCGCGCGCCACTGAACGCGCGTCGTCCCCGGCTTTTTGCAACACGCCTTGCTTGAACAGCAGATCCTTCATGGCCACCAAGGCGCGCTCGATCCGGTCGAACTCGAGTGGCTCCTGCAGAATTCCATGCAGGTCAGCCACCTGCCCCTGCACCCAATGCGTGGGATCAAACAACTCCGCGACGTTATCGAGCAGCAACCGGAACACTTCCACCAGGCGCTTTCGTGCTCCCGCCGATTGCGTATGCCACTGCTCGCAAGCGTCCCAAAGGGTCTGGGCGTGCGTCTTGAACGTCGCCGAGAGCGATACGGACTCGTTCGCGTCCGCCAGCAATGCATGGGCTTGGGCCTGGATGCGGGGTTGATCGGTGTAGACCTGCTCGGTCATGCGCACCGCGTCCATCCACAGGCGCCGCCAAGCATCGTCGTCCCCGCGCGTCACTCCAGGGTCCGGCGACGCCGACGGTTGCGGGCGATCACGCATGCTTGACCAGCGCTCGGTAGTCGCCCGCAGATAGTCCAGAACCTGCGCCGGTTCTGCGATGGATTCAAGTTGCTGCGCCACCTGCAGCTTTTGAAGATGCGAGACTCCCACCTGGGAGCGCCCCCACTCGCGCACGAACCTGGCGACCGACTGCCCGAGGCCAGCGCCGCTTGCAGCGCCGGTCGTAGGGGGTCCTCCCGCCGCAACCGCGCCCGCCATCAGTTCGAGTGCGCTGTCCCAGTCCTCGTGATCGAGGGCGGCCCGCAACGCTGGCCACAACGGCGTCTGGGCGATGGGATGCCCGCTGAGCCGGCTCAACAGCGATGGTGCTGGCGCGTTGACAGCGCCGGCCTCCGCGGCCACGCTCAGGTACGCCTGCCGGTAACGCCCAGGCGTCGGCGCAAGCCCCTGCTCCGCGAGCCTGCGCAGGGCTGCACGCGCAAAATCTGCGGGCGTCGTGCTGTGTGGAGTTTTCGGGGGCATGGATCAGCTTGGAGCATGCAAAAAGTTCGTCGCACCATGTTAGCGGTAGCGCGTGGAGCGACGCCCCGTCGCAGCAATCGTACGCACGCACATCGTTGGTTCGAAAATTGCTTTCTTCGACGATGTATGCTGATTGACGCTTTTCTGACGCTAACCTGTGGTGGCGGCGATCCGACGGAACGAGGCCTAAATCTTTCCTGAGACGAGACGTTACGCCATGGGAGACCCCGCCCGCAGCCACTCGCGGCATTGGGCAAGAATAAACGCGAACGTTCAGTACCAATAAGGGTGATCTCTTGAAATTCCTCGTAGTCGACGATTTCCCGACGATGCGACGCATCATCCGGGGCCTGCTGATGCAAACCGGTCACGTCACCGGCAGCATCGATGAGGCCGAGGATGGCGTGCAGGCGCTCAAGCGCATCGAAGCCGGGG
>DAICZP010000042.1 GCA_027311065.1 Thiomonas sp.
GCGCGCCCTCCAGGCGCGCGCGGTGCTGGCGGTGCCGCAGGGCGCGATAGGCGTCGGCCGCTGCCCGCCCCACGCCCGCGGGCAGCAGACCGAGCGCCTCGGCGCGGACGAGCAGGGCGATGTTGCCGACGTTGTCGAGCAGATCCGGACAGTCCGGCGCATGCGCAAGAACCAGCGCCTGCACCGCGAATTCGACGTCGACCATGCCATGTACGCCGTGCTTGAGGTCGAACAGCACACCGTTGTCAGCGTGCGCGGCACCGACCCGCGCACGCATGGCCAATACCTCCTGACGCAGGGCGACCGGGTCGCGCCGCATGCCCAGCACCTGGGCGCGAATCGCTTCAAAGCGCCGACCCACCGCCACGTCCCCGGCGCAGAACCGCGCGCGGGTGAGTGCCTGATGCTCCCAGGTCCAGGCGGTGTTGTCCCCGCGCCCGAGCTGGTAGCGCGCGAACGATTCCACATTGGTGACCAGCAGGCCTGCGTTGCCGTTCGGGCGCAGTCGCGTGTCAATGTCGAACAGCGCACCGGCAGGAGTCACCGCCGTCAACCACCAAACGAGCTTGCGCGCGAACGTGCCATAACGTTCCAGCGCCTCCGGGTCGGAATCATCGAACAGGAAAACCAGATCAAGATCGCTTCCATAGCCCAGCTCCTTGCCACCAAGCTTGCCGTAGGCGATCACGGCAAATGCGGGCTGCGGACGGTGCCGCTGTGGCATGGCGTCCCAGCACCACGCCAGCGCGCGACCAATGACCGCGTCGGCCAGCGCTGAAAGCTCATCGGCAACGCCTTCCACGCTGAGCTGGCCGCCGAGATCGCGCACCAGAATCCGAAACAGCTCGGCGTGAAACTGGCGCCGAAGAATATCCAGCCCCTCCCCGGCGTCCCACCGGCCACGCTGCATCAGCCGGGCGCGCAGGGCCTCGCACGTGGCGGCGCTCGTCTGTGCGCTGAATGGCTCACCCGGGACGTCAAGCAATTCGTCAATCACCATCGGGTTGCGCTTCACATAATCGGCGGCCCAGGCTGAGGCGCCCAGCATCACCAACAGCCGCCCCAGCGCCTGGGGCTGCTCGACGAACAGTGCGAGATAGGTCTCACGTCGGGCGATGGCCTCCAGCACGTCAAGCAGACGCGCCAGCGTGGTGTCGGCGGCCGTGTCTCCGGCCAAGCGCGCGATGGCGCGCTCAATGACGCGCAACAGGCGTGTTCGCCCGGAGTCACTCAGCGCCGAGAACCGCGGCGACGAATCCAGCGCGCGCAGGCGGGCGCCGGACGCCTCGCCCGTGATCCCCGCGGAGTGCGCGGCCTGCCGCAGGCTCTCGACGCTGTCGGCCGGCTTGCGGCACCCGGTGCAGCGCGGGGCCGCATGCAGCAAGGCGTCGAATTCCCCCGCAACGAACTCCCGCGTGGCGTCGAGCTCGCGCATCAGCGCGCACCCCGGGCGTTTCACCTGGGGATGCGCCGCCAGGAGCCCCGCGCCCATCGCCCATGCGAGGTTGTCAAGATCGGCATCGTCCCCGGGAACGCTGTGGGTCTGGGCATCGTCGAGATACTGGATCCGATGTTCGAGCTGGCGCAGGAATCCATAGGCACGCGCCAGCCCGGAGGCCGTATCGGCGGGCAGGAGTCCAGCCTCGGCCAGCAGCCGCAACGATTCCAGGGTATTGCGGCTGCGCACCTGCGGCAGGCGCCCGCCTCGCACAATCTGCAGCAACTGCACGATGAATTCGATTTCCCGGATGCCGCCTCGCCCAAGCTTGACGTCGTTGGCGCGGTCGGGACGCGCCGCTGCGCGCCGCACCGCTTCAGCACGGATTTGCGCGTGAAGCCCGCGCAGCGCCTCGAGCATGGCGAAGTCGAGGTAGCGCCGCCACACGAATGGTTCAACCACCGCATCGAGGCAAGCCTGCAAGTCAGGGGCCGCAGGTGCAACCACCCGGCTTTTGAGCCATGCAAAGCGCTCCCACTCCCGCCCTTGTGCCTGGAAGTACTCTTCAAGCATTGCCAGACTTACCACCGGCGGGCCGCTGTCGCCATTCGGACGCAGGCGCGTGTCGACACGGAAGACGAACCCCTCGCCGGTGCTGGCCGCCAGTAACGCCACGACGCGGCGCACGACCTGGGAAAAATAATCGAAATTCGACAGCGGCACATCCCCGTCGCTCTGGCCGTCGTGGTCGTAGACGAACACCAGGTCGATGTCCGACGACACATTGAGCTCGGCGCCGCCGAGCTTGCCCATGCCGACGATCATGAGTCGCGCCTCGCCACCATCGGCCCGGCGCGGCACGCCATGGCGCGGTCCAAGCTCGCGCCGCGCCTCCTGCAAGGCGAACCGGGTTGCGCATTCGGCCAGGTCACTGACGGCACGGCACACCCCTTCGAGGGCGGCACCATGCGCGACATCCTGCTCGATCAGCCTCAGCATCAACGCGTTGCGGACCCGACGCAGGCCGCCAGCGGCGCCGTGGCTCTGCGCCTGCGCAACGATCGCGGCATCGACGTCGGCAGCGCCAGGCATGCCGGCCGGCCAAACGGCGAGGACGTCATCGAAACGCCCGGCGTTGCGGCGATAAAAACGCGAATAGGCGTCGAGTTGCATGAAGTTATGTGCGGCGGATTCCCTGCCTTTTCGGCGTTGCAGGACCTGATGCAAACAGCATATTGCAGCGCGGCCGATCGCGCAGACAGGTGGTCATTGAGGAACGGCCGTGGCGCACCGGGGATTGTTACGACTTGGGCGGTGCTTCGCCCCCCTTCCGCGGCAACTGTGACGCCCCTTGACTACCATGGTGCGCGAGGCGCGACCGCCATCCGGACGCGCGCAGCCCTGAGTCTTTTGTGTCCGCACTGCATCTCACCGTCAAAGTCGCCACCCGCATCCTGGAGGTCGCGGTCACGCTCGTCGTTGCTGCGTATCTGGCGCTCGGGGTCGGACTGCTTGGATTGCGCTATGCCGTGCTGCCGAACATCCAGCAGTTCGTGCCGTGGATGGAGCAGGCTGGCACACGTGCTTTCGGTCTGCAGGTGCATATCGGGCAGGTGCAGGCGCGGTGGACGGGTTTGCTGCCCACGCTCATGCTGCACGATCTCGTGATCGACAATCCGCAGGGAGCGCCGGCGCTTCAGCTGGACGGCGTCCAGATCACCCCATCCTGGAAAAGCCTTCCCCGCATGCAGATCGCCCTCGAGCAGCTGGTCATCAACGGCGTCGACCTGCGCGTGAGCCGCCCGGCCCCGAATCACCTCGATATCGGCGGCATCGACATCGACCTGGCGGCGCCGGGAACAGACGCCACCCAACGCTTCGCCGATTGGCTGTTCGAGCAGGACCAGATCCTCATTCGCCACAGTCGGCTGACCTGGACCGACACCGTGCGCCGCAGCCCCCCGCTGGTGCTGCGCGACGTCGACATCGAGTTGCGCAACTCGCTGCTCCGCCATCGGGCGGCGCTGCGCGCCCGCGCGGTGCCGCCGCCAGGGGCGACACAGACCGCCACAGCACCCTTTGAAATCCGTGCCGACTTCCACCAGCCCCTGTTCCTGCGCCACCGCGCCGACTTCGCGCGCTGGCACGGTCAGTTGTGGGCATCCGTGCCGCAACTCGATATCGCCGAGGCGGCACGCGACGTTCCGCTTCCCCCCCAGATCCTGACCGGCGTCGGCGCTGTACAGGCCTGGGTTGATGTCGGTGCAGGTTACAAGATCACCCAGGCCGTGCTCGATGCCGCCCTGGATGACGTGCAGGTCCGCCCTGACCAGGCGCTTCCCCCGCTGGCTTTTCGCACCGTCGCAGGGCGCGCAAGCTATGCGCCGCTGGACGGCGGCATGCGCCTGACGACCTCGGCGTTGACCTTCACCATGGCCGACGGCCAGCGGCTGCCGCCCCTGGACGCAAGCCTCAGCCTGCGGCATCCGCGCGGCAAGCCCGCTTCCGGCTCCCTGCGCACCGGTGCATTCGACCTCGACGTGCTGGCCGCCGTGGCGCAGCGCGTTCCGCTTCCGGCGGCGTGGCGGGAGCGACTTGCGCAACTACAGCCACGCGGGCACGTGGCCTCGCTTGACGCGAGCTGGGAACAGGGGACGCATACCGCCATGGATGCGCCGCCGGCCGCGTACCGGATCCAGGCCGCTTTCAGCGGGCTTGGCTGGCGCAGCCCGGCGGCGCCCGCTGCATTGGGCCTGCCAGCCCGCTTGCCGGGCTTGGACGGCCTGTCCGGCACCGTGCAGGCGACCCAGGACGCCGGGCGCGCCACCGTCACCATGCGCGGCGGCGCCGTGCTGCTTCCTGCAGTGTTCGAGGATCCGCGTATCCCCGTGGACCGTCTGCGCGCGCGCCTCGACTGGTCGCATGGCACCGACGGCAGCTGGACTCTGCGCGGCGACGGCATGCAGTTCTCCAATACCGATGCCGCGGGAACTGCAACGGTCCAATACACCGTACCCGCGCGCGGACCGGCATGGCTGGGTCTGTCGGCGCGGCTCAACCGCGCCGACGCCCGCGCCATGCCGCGCTACCTCCCACTTGCGATTCCCGTGGCAACGCGTGATTACCTGCGCACCGCCATCGCCGGCGGACGGTCGTCGGACGTACGCTTCGAAATACGGGGACCCGTGGCCGACATCCCCTTTGACCGCCGCGCCGACGGCATTTTCTCGATCACCGCGTCCATTGAAGGTGGTGTGTACAACGCGGCGCCGCGCAAAAACCTTCCCAGTGGCCAGCAAGCGCGTGAGACCGGCCTGCGCGCCAATGCGCTGTGGCCGGAGTTTCGCGCCATCAAGGGTCAGCTCGCGCTCACGGGCACGTCGATGACCGTGCGCGACGCCAGTGCGGTTACGGACGGTGCGACGCTGTCGCACGTGAATCTGAGCGTGCCGGTGTTCGCCCGTCCCGTGCTGCATGCCAGCGGACAGGTGGCCGCGAGCGCGGACGATGCACTGCGCTATCTGCACGACAGCCCGCTCGACGCCATGTTGAACCATGCGCTGAGCGCGACGCGCGCGCAAGGACCGATCCATGCGGACGTGACCATGCAAGTTCCTCTCAACAATCCCGCCCGCAGCACCGTGACCGGGAGCCTTGCGCTGCTTGGGGACACCATCGACCATGTCGACTGGCTGCCTCCTTTCGTCGGCGTGCGTGGACACGTCAACTTCACCGAGCACGGCTTCACCATCCAGGCCAGCGCACGTGACTTCCTCGGCGGCACGTTGAGCCTCACCGGTGGCCAGGACAACAACCATCCGCTTTCACTCGTGGCCAGGACCACGGTCACCGCGCGCGCGATGCGCGCAGCCCCACGCTTCGCCCAATGGGCTGGCTTGTTGCGCAGTGTCGACGGTCAGGCACGGGTCAACGTCGCCATCGCAGCGCCCGCGACGCCCAACGGCGCCCTGCGCATCGATGCCCGGAGCGCACTGGAGGGCATGGCGATCAACCTCCCGCCGCCGTTCGGCAAGTCCCTCACCTCCAACGAGGTGCTGCGATTCTCGCAGCGCGCAGGGCCCGTGCCGGGTCAGACCGAATGGCTGCTCGACCTCGACGGCATCGCACGCGCGCGCTTCACCACGCGCAAGGGCACCGCGAACGGCAGCGCGCTCGCCTCCGGCGGCATCGCGGTAGGGCCATCCGCACCCCTTCCCTCACCGAGCAGCGGAGTGCAGGTCAACGTCGACCTTCCAGTCCTCGACGTGGATGCCTGGCGCGGCGTCCTGCAGCAGGACAGCGTTGGTTCCGGCAGCAGCGTCGCCGGCAGCTTCGCGTTGCCGGAACGACTTTCGATGCACGTGGGGCAGCTCGTCGCCGGTGGGCGCCACTTCGACGACGTCGTCCTCGGGGCGACGCGCAGTGGCGCGCTGTGGCAGGCCAACCTCAGCAGCCGGCAGATTGCCGGCTACGTCGGGTGGCGCATGGGCAAAGGTGACGCTCCCGGCAGCCTGGTCGCGCGCCTCACCCACCTCAGCCTGCCCCGCACGGCGGACACCGACGTCGAGCGCATTCTTGACGAAACGCCCAAGTCGCTGCCAGCACTGAATGTCCAGGCCGACGACATCGACCTTCATGGCCACCATTTCAACCATCTGGATCTGCGCGCCACCAACCGCGGGAATCCAGGGTCGAGGGAATGGATGCTCGACCATTTCGTGCTGACGTCCCCCGAGGCGACCCTGACCGGCAGCGGCAGCTGGGGTGGCATTGCCGACAATGGGCGGCGCCGGATGGCCATGGGCTTCAAACTCAGCATCGACGACGCGGGAAGCCTGCTCGCGCGCCTGGGCAAGGCCGGCATCCTGCGCGGTGGACACGGCGTCATGCAAGGCACGGTGACCTGGCTGGGCTCGCCGCTGGCGTTCGACATTCCGAGCCTTTCGGGACAGTTGAAACTCGACCTCGGTCGGGGGCAATTCCTCAAGGCGGACCCCGGACTCGCGAAGCTGCTTGGCGTGCTGAGCCTGCAAAGTTTGCCGCGACGCCTGTTGTTCAACTTCAGCGATGTGTTCGAGTCCGGCTTCGCCTTTGACCAGGTGAGCGCCAATGTGGAGCTTGACAGTGGTGTCGCGACAACCCACGATTTCAAGATGCACGGCCCCGCGGCGACCGTGCTGCTCGAAGGGTCAGCGGACCTGGCGCACGAAACACAGGACCTCTACGCCGTGGTGGTTCCCGAGATCAATGCCGGATCAGCATCGCTGGCTTATGCTTTGATCAATCCAGCGATCGGATTGGGGACATTCATCGCGCAGATCATCGCCCGCAAGCCGCTGATGAAAGCGTTCACGTATGGCTACCGCATCACGGGAAGCTGGACCAAGCCCACTGTGACCCACGTCTCCAACCCCGCGGCCGCGGCCTCGACGCCGGCGGCGCCTTGACCCGAGGATACCCCCATGCAAGTCGCCGTGATCCAGATGGTTTCCGCACCCGATGTCGACACCAATCTCGCCCGGGCCGACGCGCTGCTTGCGGAGGCTGCAAGGCGCGGCGCCACTCTGGCTGTGCTGCCGGAATATTTCTGTCTGATGGGCCGCACCGAGACCGACAAGATCGGCGTGCGTGAGGAACCCGGTCAAGGCCCCATCCAGTCTTTCCTGGCGGATGCAGCCAACCGCCACGGCGTATGGCTGGCCGGAGGAAGCATTCCCCTGGCAACGTCAGCGGCCGATCGTGTGCTCAACACCACGCTGGTGTTCGACCCGCGCGGGAAGCTGCGCGCCCGCTACGACAAACGCCACCTGTTTGCATTTCAGCGCGATGCGGAACGGTACGCGGAAAGCGACACCATTGCGTCTGGCTCGGATATCGCATCCTTCCATCTGGATGGATGGCGCGTCGGACTGTCGATTTGCTACGACCTGCGGTTTCCCGAGCACTTCCGCGCGCTGTCGGACCCCGATCCCTGCGACCTTTTCCTCGTTCCGTCTGCGTTCACTTACACCACCGGCGAAAAGCACTGGGAACTGCTGTTGCGTGCCCGCGCGGTGGAAAATCTTGCCTACGTGGCAGCGAGCGCCCAGGGCGGCCGACATCTGAACGGCCGGCGCACATGGGGCCACAGCATGATCATCGACCCGTGGGGCGAGGTCCTGGCGATGCAGTCCGAAGGTGAAGGCGTGGTCGTCGCTTCCCTTGACCAGGACCGCTTGGCCACGGTTCGTACCAGCCTGCCGGCATTGCAGCACCGACTGCGGTTTACGGGTTGAATCGCGCTGCGATGACGGCGCCTCAGGCAACCATCCTGTCACCGGCCAGCGGGCGCTTCAGGATGTCCCACAGCAACTGCGGAACCTCGAAGACCGCGCGATTCGCATGCCCTGCCACGCGCCGCCGGTAGGCGGGCAGATCGGCAAGCAGCGCGTCGACGGCCGGCGCGATGCGGCGGAACGACGGTAGCACCAGGCCCAAGCCCTGCTCACGCAACCATTGGGTGTTGTAGCGCTCCTGCGGCATGGTCCAGGCATTGCGTGTGACCACGACAGGCAATCCGAGGTGCAGGGCCTCGCTCAGACTCCCTGGACCAGGCTTTCCGATGAAAAAATCAGCCAAACGCATCACCGCCGCCACGTCCGGGGTGAACCCCATCACCACGCGTGCCGCGGCATGAGAGGGCGGTGCCATCGCCCCCAGACGTCGCGCCAGGCGCGCGTTGTGGCCGCACATCAGCATGAGCTGGACCTTGGGCAGGCGCTCCGCAATGCCGAGCATGCTGCGAGATCCGTGACCGCCGAACATCACCACACCCGTGGGAGCATCTGGGTCGAGTCCGAGCGCGGCGCGCGCGGCAGCGCGGTCACCGATCGGCGGATCGTCATAAAAATCCGGACGGATGATCATCCCCGAGGTGGCGTGTACCCGTTCAGCCGCATGCCCTGCGTCCAGTGCCTGACGCACCGCCCGATCGCTGCCGCAGATGAAGTCCTGCGTCTGGCCTTCCTCGATCCAGAAATGCGGCGGATGGTCGGCGATATCCGTCAACACCGTGACGTACGGTGCCCCGGGGCAGGCGCTGGCAACACTCTCGGCCAAGGCACGGTTGAAGTTGGGAATCAGCGAGACCACCATGTCGGGACGGCTGCGCGCCCAGTGCGCATGCATGGTCTTCACCAGGGTAGGGTGCAGCAGGCGGATCAGGGCCTGCAGCACGCGGAGTTCAGACCGCAGTCCCAGGGTGAGCCCGTGCGCCAGACGGGCGTTGTAATAGTCTTCGGGAGAGAACGCCAGGCGTCGCAGCGTGCCGTTTGGATCCAGCACCTCCGTCAGGTTGACGAGCCGCACCTCCCAGCCAAATCCGGCGTCTGCGATCGCCTGCTGCAGCGCCAGCGCCGAAGCGCGATGGCCGCCGCCGGCGTTGAAATACACGAGATCGACGCAGGGCGAGCGCATTGGCATGCTTAGACGCTCGTCGCCTGCTCGTCATCCTCGCCTGGGTTCTCGAGGCTGAAGACATCGGCGTTATCGTCATACGCATACATCTCCGCGTAGCGTCCCCAGTCGATCGCGGTATCGAGCACGCGCTCGGCTTCCTCCTCGCTCAGCAAATCCTCGAGCTCGGTCCGGAACCGCGCGCCAGGGGCGCGATGGTTGTGCCGTTCGTCCAGCACCGCGCGAATCCGAGCCGACAACGGCACGCGGGCAATGAGGTGCCGCGCGAACAACGGCTTGCGCTCCTGCACGTCGGCGTCGACGAACAGTCGGCCTGCCGCGGTCAGCTCGATGTCACCATCGGCAACCTGGGCGAAACCGAGCAATTCCACCGCCTCGATCAGGGGGAACAGGTCGTCCACCGAAAAGTGCATGTCCTCGGCCAGCTCGGGCAGGCTGATGCGGCTGTTGCCCGACCCCTGCTCGAGGGTGAGAAGCTCCTCCAGCAAACCGGCGAGCTGGTTCACCGACACCGACGGCAAACGGTGGCCAACACTGAGCGCGCCCCCTTGCGCCACGTTCGGGCTGGCCGCCGGACGCGACGTCATGATGCCATAGATGTGCTCGACGAGTTCACGGAATTCGGGCGATTCGCGGTCGCGTGGCTGCGCCAGATTTACCGGAATCTCGGCGCGCACGCGGCCCGGATTCGAACCCAGAATAAGGATGCGATCGGCCATCAGCACCGCTTCCTCGATGTTGTGCGACACCAGCAGGATGCCGCGGGTCGGGATCTTGCGCCCGGCCCAAAGATCGAGCAGATCGGTACGCATGGTCTCGGCGGTCAGGACGTCCAGAGCGGAAAATGGCTCATCCATCAGCAGGACATCGGGGTTGATCACCAACGCGCGCGCGAATCCCACCCGCTGGCGCATCCCCCCCGACAGCTCGCGGGGATAAGCCGACTCGAAACCATCCAATCCGATCAGATCGATAGCGGCGAGGGCTCGCTGCTTGCGCTCTGCAGGAGCAACCTTCAAGGCCTCCAGCCCGAGTTCGACATTCTGCAGAACCGTCAACCAGGGAAATAGCGCGAAGCCCTGGAACACCATGGCCAGGCCACGCACCGGACCGTCAATCGGTCTGCCACGATGCAGCAAGGTTCCACCGCTCGGTGCGGACAGCCCGGCGAGCATGCGAAGCAACGTCGATTTGCCCGATCCCGAACGCCCCAGCAGCACGAGGATTTCTCCATCGCGCAGGTGCATGTTGACGTCATCGAGAATCAGCAGATCGGCGCCATCCGGGGCCTTGAAGGCCTTGCGCACGTGCTCCGCGCGAAACACATCTGTGTCGTTGCGCGCGTGGGGGATCTCAGGTTGTGCGGACATGCCGTTGCCTCCAGGGGTATTGCAGCGTCATCCAGGCTCAGTCCAGGCGAATGCGCCGGGTGGCAAGATCGTAGAGGCGTCGCCAGAAGAGTCGATTCACGAGCGTCACGTACAACGACATGATGCCCACGCCCAAGGCGATATCGGCACCACGACCGGCCGCGGTGGCCTGGCTGATGAAAGCACCGAGGCCGTCGGCCACCAGGGTCTTGTTGCCCCAGGTGACCACCTCGGCAACGATGCTCGCGTTCCACGCTCCGCCGGAGGCTGTAATGGCACCGGTCAGGAAGCCGGGAAAAATGGCCGGCAGATACAGGCGCCGCCAGCGCAGCCAGCCACGCACCCCGAGGTTGGTCGCCGCTTCGCGCATGTCGGTCGGAATGGCGGACGCTGCACCGACCACCGAGAACACGATGTACCACATGCTGCCCAGGATCATCAAAGGTGCCGTCCACACATCCACGTTGAGGTGAAACCGGACGATCAACACGACAAACAGCGGAAACAGGAGATTGGCGGGAAACGCCGCGAGAAACTGCGCCAGGGGTTGCACTTTGCCCGCCCAGGCCGGTCGCAGCCCGATCCAGACGCTCACGGGGACCCAGACCAGCGAGGACATGACCACCAGCACGAACACTTTCACCGCGGTGAGCACACCCAGCCAGATCACATGCCCGACGAGCGGCCAGCCGAAATCCCGCGGCAGCACCTCGCCCAGGCGCACCAGCGCCCAAAGCGAGAACACCACCAACACCGTGTAGAACACGCCGTCGCCCCAGCGCCGACGATCGACTGGCTGTTCCGGGCGGTCACCGACCTTGGGAAGCAGGCGCACGCTGATCTCCCACAAGGCGCGGGGAATGACGGCGAGCTGCTTGACCAACCGGGTGCGACGGAGGAAATTCAGCACGAACGATGACGGCGCTTCGGAGGCAACCGTCATTTCAAGCTTGAATTTGTCAGCCCAGGCCACGATCGGGCGAAACAAGAGGGTGTCGTAGAGCAGGATGATGACGATCATCGCCCCGATGGCCCAGCCGATGGCCCCCAGATCGCGCGAAGCGATGGCCTGCGCGATGTAGGCGCCGATGCCCGGCACCGTCACCGTTTGCCCCGACACCGTGATGGCCTCCGACGCGACGACGAAGAACCATCCTCCCGACATGGACATCATGGTGTTCCACAGCAGCCCGGGCATGGAAAACGGCAATTCCAGCTTCCAGAATCGCTGCCAGGCGTTGAGGCGGTACAGCGTCGCGGCCTCCTGCAGATCGCGTGGGAGCGTCTTCATGCCCTGGTAGAGGCTGAAGGTCATATTCCATGCTTGCGAGGTGAACACGGCAAAGATGACCGCCATCTGCACGCCCCAGAGGCTGCCCGGGAACATGGCGATGAATCCGGTGACCGTCATGGACAAGTAGCCCAGGATCGGCACCGACTGCAGCACGTCGAGCGCAGGAACGAGGACACGCTCGGCATAACGATTGTGCGCCGCGAGCCAGGCATAGACGACGGTAAACGTGAACGACACCACCAGTGCTGCCAGCATGCGCAGCACCGTGTAGAGTCCGTACGCGGGCAGCACGGTTGGTGACAGCGAAATGGGGATTGGCTGCCCCAGCCGATACGGCTGCGCCATCTGGTGACCCGCGTGACTGATGATGAAGAACAGCGCGATGACCAGCGGCAGCGCGATCAGGTCACGACGGTTGGGGACCGGCAGGGGCAGGCGTTGCAGGCTGATGTGCATTGCGGAGGCATGAACGAGCCGAAAACCGGCGAGAGCCAAGACCAATAGTCTATCGAGTCAATTGTGACGCTTCGGTGACGTTGCGTGAAACAACATGCCACCGCGGTCGCGCGCACAATTCGCGCATGTCCCGCTAACACATCCATGTCCGCACGCCGCTACCTCCAGGTTTCGCTCGCCGCCTCGATCGTCGTCGTCGCGGTCAAGCTGCTGGCGTGGAGACTCACCGGCTCGCTGGGCTTTCTCTCCGATGCCATGGAATCGGTGGCGAATGTGGCTGCCGCCGGTTTTGCGTTATGGATGATTCAAGTGGCCGGCCGTCCTCCGGATGCTGGCCACCCATATGGCCATTCAAAAGCAGAATACTTTTTACTTTTCCAGTGGGGCCGAGGGGCTTCTGATCGGTTCCGCCGCCGTGGCGATCATCGTCGAGGCGTCGCAACGGCTGATGGTGCCGCACCCGATCCGGGCCGTACCGGGCGGGGCGGCACTGATCATGCTGGCAAGCGGGTTGAATTGGGGTGTGGCGCGCTGGATGTTGCTTGGTGCGAGACGTTTGCGTTCGATCGCGCTCGAAGCCGACGCGCGTCACCTCATGGCCGATGTCTGGACCAGCGCGGGGGTCATCGCGGGTGTCATCCTGGTTCCACTGACGGGCTGGCTGTGGGTGGATTCGCTGGTGGGTTTCGCCGTGGCGCTGCACATCATGCGGGAGGCCTGGATTCTGGTGGCGCGTTCGGTCGACGGATTGATGGACGGCGCCCTGCCGAATGCGGACCTCGTGGCGGTGGAGCGGGTGCTGGAGCGGTTTCGGGACGCGGATGTCCGCTTCGACCACGTGCGCACGCGCCGCGCCGGCGCACGTCGCTTCGTCGGCATGCACATGCATCTGCCGGCGCGATGGAGTCTGGCACGGGCGGCACAGCACCGGCGCGAGGTTGAACAAGCATTGCTTGACCACATGCCGGGTGTCAACGTGACCATTGAACTGCTCCCGCAGGGTGAGGAAAGCGTCCAGGAAGGCCGTCCCCTCGCCTGAGGGCGCGCGTGGCGTTGCCCGTCGAGGCGCCGGGCGGGCAGCTTACACTTGGTGCCTTCATCAACGGCCAAGCTTTCGCAACCATGCGTCAAGACGTCAAACAGGGCAGGCAACGCAACGTCCACCTGCAAGGGCTCGCGGGGGTCGCACTGGCGCTGGTCGTGCTGGGGATCGTGCTGGGCTTGCTGCACCTGCGCCGCAACGGACTTCCCGTCGACCCGCCCGAACTTCAGATGGCCGCGACCTCGCCTTGCATGGTGCAAGCGATCACGGCAATGCGGGGCAAAACCATCACCTACGGCACGCTCGATCACATGCAGGCGCGCTGCAACCGCTGACGCGCCGGGCCTGTCTTTCCTGGTCTGATTCCTCTTCGCAACACGACATGGTCTCCCCGGCACGCATCGGCATTCTCAGCGCCCTCAAGGCCGAGCAGCAACAGCTCCTCAGTCGCCTGCTGCTCACCCGCCCAGCGCAAATCCAGGGCCAACGCGCCTACCATCGTGGGCGCCTGCACGGACATGAGGTGGTGATGGTGCTCTCGGGAATCGGCAAGGTGGCCGCCGCGACCAGCGCGGCCTGCCTCATCGCCGAGTTCGGCTGCGGCGTCTTGTTGTTCACCGGCACCGCAGGCGGGCTGGGCGAACACGTCGCCATCGGGGACATCGTGGTCGCCGACAGCTTGCTGCAGCATGATCTGGATGCCTCCCCACTGTTTCCGCGCTTCGAGGTTCCGCTGACCGGCCGCAGCCGCTTCGGCACCGATGCAGCCTGGACTGATCGCCTGCAGCGCGGTGCCGAGGCCGCGCTATCCGAGACCGTGGCGGATGCGGCAGGGCGCGCGCGCCTGGAACTGTTCGGGATTCAAACTCCTCGTGTCCATCGCGGCCTGCTGATCAGCGGAGACCGGTTCGTGAACGGCCAGGATCAGGCCCATGCGCTGCGCGCACTTCTGCCGGACGCGCTCGCCGTCGACATGGAAAGCGCTGCCGTGGCACAGGTCTGCGCCGATCACCGCGTGCCATTCGCGGCGGTACGCAGCATCTCTGACCGCGCGGATGCAACGGCCCACACCGACTTCGACCGCTTTACCGCGCAACTGGCGCGTCACTACAGCGACATCATCGTGGCAAGCGCTCTGCGGCAGATTGATTGACAGCAGGATGTTCAGCGGGCTTGCGCTGCGGTCGTCCCGCCACCAGCGAAAAAGTGAACAACCTGCACTCGATGGGGCCGTTGTACACGACGTGGCGGCGCGCCGGCTTCAAACGCAGGGCGCGATCACCTTGCAGATCAGCCAGCAGCAGCGCCGCGTTCCAGCCTGTGAACCGTTGCTTGAGGACATCGCCGAGCCGCGGCAGGAAATCATCGGACGCGCGCCCCTTGGCCTCGATACGTTCCGAGTAAGGCGGGTTGGCCACCAGGTACGCCGCCTGCCCCGGCAAAGGCGTCGCCGGGGCGGTCGCATCCATCACGTCGGCCTGACCAAACGTGATGGCGTTCTCGACCCCGGCGCGACGGGCGTTTTCCTGCGCGAGTTGCACCATGCGCGGGTCGATGTCCGAGGCCATGATCGGGAAGGGAGGCGGGCAGCGTAACGCCTGTGCCTCCGCACGCATGGCGCGCCATGCCTCCTGATCGAAGCCGGCAAGGCGCTCGAATCCGAACGCACGCTGAAGCCCGGGCGCGACCTGGCAGGCCACGCAGGCGGCCTCGATGGCAATGGTCCCCGCTCCGCACATCGGATCGAACAGCAGGCTCTGCGGAGTCCAGCCCGCCAACCGCAGCAGGCCCGCGGCCATGTTTTCCTTCAAGGGTGCGCCCCCATGGGCGGTTCGCCAGCCGCGTTTGAACAAAGGCTCGCCGGACGTATCCAGATAGAGAAGCGCTTGGGTTGCCGACAGGTGCACGTGGATACGAACATCCGGATGTTCGCGGTCGACGTCGGGACGCTCCTGACCACGCAGGCGGAAGTGATCGCAGACACCATCCTTTGCACGCAACGCCGCGAAGTGCAGACTTTCCAGCGGCGAATGCTCGGCGGTGACATCGACCCTGATGGTGCGCGAAGCATCGAACCACGTTGACCACGGCTGCTTCAAGGCCAGCCGGTACACGTCGTCGGCATGCGCCACCGGAGCCGCGGCGAGGTTCAGCAGCACCCGCGATGGAATACGCGAATACAGGTTCATCCGCATCACATCGTCGAGCGTACCGCGTACGGGCACGCCGCTGGGAACCGGATCGAGCACACGCAGGGTTGAGGAACCAAGTCCGCGTAGTTCGTCGGCGAGCGCGGGCTCGAGGCCGCGGGGGCAGGGAAGAAACAGTGTGTACTGGTGCGGGGTCGACATCAGGAATGTGGAAAAACCTTGTGGCTCAAGCTGGCGCGCGCAACTTCGCACACAGCGCATCGATGAACATCGCAGCCACGTCGAACCCGGACTGATCGCGGATCTCGACAAAGCACGTCGGACTGGTGACGTTGATTTCGGTGAGACGGTCGCCGATGACGTCAATGCCAACCAGCAACAGCCCGCGTGCCGCCAATTCGGGGCCGACATGCGCGACGATGGCGGCTTCCGCCTTGCCCAGGGGCTGCGCCACGCCCAGCCCGCCAGCAGCCAGGTTGCCACGGGTTTCGCCATGCTGCGGAATGCGCGCCAGCATCCACGGCACCGCCTGGCCGTCGATCAGAATCACGCGCTTGTCACCAGCAATGATCTCGGGCACGAACCGTTGCGCCATGATGGTGTGGCGGCCATGGTCGGTGAGCATTTCGAGGGTGACGTTGAGGTTCGCGGCCGGTGCGTCTTCGCTGCGCAGGCGAAAGACGCCGGCTCCGCCCATGCCGTCGAGTGGCTTCACGATGACGTCCCGCTGCTCGAGCGCGAACTCCCGCAACGCCGCCGGGTCACGACTGACCAGCGTGGATGGTATATGCGCCGGCCACTCGAGAATGGCCAGCTTTTCGGGATGGTCGCGCAGGGCGCGGGGTCGGTTGAACACGCGCGCACCTTCACGCTCAGCCTGCTCGAGCATGTGGGTGGCATTGAAGTATTCGGCGTCGAACGGCGGGTCCTTGCGCATCAGCACGACGTCGAAATCCCGCACAGCGCGCTCGAGCTGCTCGATTTCGACAAACCACTGATGACCTCGGTCGACCACGTCCAGGTGGCGGCACCGCGCGCGCACCGCGCCGGCGTCAGGACCGCCCCCACGCCACTGCAGGTGGCGTGGCTCGCAAGCCCACACGCCGATACCCCGGCGTGCCGCCTCGCGCATCATGGCGAGCGTGGAATCCTTTTTCGGATTGAAGGTCTCGACCGGATCGGCCACAAACAGCAGGTTCATGTAGCTTCGGCCTCCGGATCGGTGCGCTCGAGCTCGTAGCTGGCAGCCACCAGTGCCAGGCGCGCGATCACCCCGTACATGTAAAAGCGGTTCGGGCCGCTGGTCCCCGGCCGCGCCTCCGGGTTGGTGACGTTGAACTGTTCCTCGAATGCAAGAGGCACGAAGTGCATCCCGGGGGAGTTGAGATTCTCGCTGGGACCACGGTCGGTATGCACGCGGTAGAACCCGCCGACGACATAACGATCCATCATGTACACGACCGGCTCGCACACCGCTTCCTGCAGGCGCTCGATGCTCGGCACCCCTTCCTGGACGATGACCTCGCGGACTTCCATACCTTCTTTCACCACGCTCATCTTGTTGCGGGTTCGGCGGTTGAGATCCCGCATCTCAGCAGCGTCGTGCACCATCATCACGCCCATGCCATAGGTCCCCGCATCCGCCTTCACGGCGACGAACGGCTTTTCATGGATCCCGTATTCCTTGTACTTGCGACGGACCTTCCCGAGAATCTGGTCGACGGCGTCAGCCAGCGCTTCCTCGCCTTGGCGTTCCTGGAAGTCAATGTCCCCGCACTGGGTGAAATAGGGGTTCAGCATCCAGGGATCGACGCCAATGAGCTTGGCGAAGCGCTTGACCACCGCATCGTAGCTACGGAAATGCGTTGTCTTGCGACGCGTTTTCCAGCCCGCATGCAAAGGTGGCAGCAAATATTGCTCATACAACCCTTCCAGCGCGGAGGGCACGCCGGACGACAGATCGTTGTTGAGGAGAATCGTGCAGGGATCGAAATCCTTGGTGCCCAGACGGTGCTTTTCGCGCACCAGCGGCTCCAGGAGCAGCGCACTTCCGTTGGGGAGGTCGACGCTGCGCGGCTCCGTGATGGTGTCATCCACCGTGCCGACATGGACGTTCAGGCCTGCCTGGTGAAAAATCTGGGTCAAGCGCCCGAGGTTCTCCAGGTAGAAGGTGTTGCGTGTGTGCTTTTCCGGGATCAGCAACAGCCCCTTGGCCTCGGGGCAGATTTTCTCGATTGCCGCCATGGCCGCCTGCACCGCCAGCGGCAGCATGTCCTCGGACAGGTTGTTCCAGCCCCCGGGGAAGAGATTGGTATCGACGGGCGCGAGCTTGAATCCGCCGTTGCGAAGGTCAACCGACGCGTAAAACGGCGGTGAGTGCTCCATCCATTCAAGCCTGAACCAGCGTTCGATCGCGGGCTGCGCTTCCAGGATGCGTTGTTCGAGTTCGAGGACCGGACCGCTGTCGGTCGAGACGAGATGAGGAATCATGCCGGTTCGTGCCTATGTGGACGACCAACTGGAACGCGAACGGTGCGACTGCCCATGCGCAACCAGATGGTGCAAATGCAGAGATTGTGGCAGAGCGCCGCGAATCCTGCCCCGCAATGCGCTGGCGTGCAGCGCCGTGCGACGCCTCCGCGCCCGGGTGGCGAGCCTCCGGCGGCCGTTGTCCGCCCGTATGCCAAATCGTTGATTTTTCGACGTTGCGTACTAGAAACATGATCGCGTGGCGACACAAAAAAGCCCGGCTCGAGGCCGGGCGCAATATCCGCTGGAGATGATCCGGAGCGCTGGGTTCGCCCCGGATCACAGCACGATTCCCGAATCAGAGCACTTGTTCACCGTGCAGGCTGATGTCCAGACCCTCGCGTTCCTGTTCCTCGGTGACGCGCAGGCCGATCACCATGTCGATGATCTTGAGCAGCACATAGGTCACCACGGCGTCGTAGCCGACGGTGACAGCCACGCCCTTGAGCTGGATGAGGAACTGCGCGGTGTTGCCCTCAAGCACACCGGCGGTGCCACCAATGCCCTTGACGGCGAACACGCCGGTCAGCAGCGCACCCAGTGCCCCACCAATGCCATGCACGCCAAAGGCGTCCAGGGAATCGTCGTAGCCGATCAACTCCTTCATATAGACGGCGGTCCAGAAGCACACAGCGCCGGCGGCGAGGCCGATGATCAGTGCGCCCATCGGGCCGACAAAACCGGAAGCAGGGGTGATGGCAACCAGGCCGGCCACGGCACCCGAGCAGATGCCCAGGATGGTCGGCTTGCCGCGGGCCATCCACTCGACGAACATCCAGGCCAGCGCCGCAGCCGCGGTGGCGATCTGCGTGGCGGCCATGGCCATGCCAGCACGATCGCTGGCAGCGACAGCCGAGCCGGCGTTGAAGCCGAACCAGCCCACCCACAGCAGCGAGGCGCCGATCATGGTCAGCACCAGGTTGTGCGGGGGCATCGGCTCGCGGCCGTAGCCAACGCGCTTGCCCATCACCAGCGCGGCGACCAGGCCTGCCACACCAGCGTTGATGTGCACCACGGTACCGCCGGCATAGTCGAGCACGCCGTCATTGCCCAGCCAGCCACCGGGGCCCCAGACCATGTGGGCGATCGGCGCGTACACGGCGAGCAGCCACAAACCCATGAACCACAGCAGCGCGGAGAACTTCATGCGATCGGCGAACGCGCCGACGATCAGCGCCGGGGTGATGATCGCGAACGTCATCTGGAAGGTCATGTACGTGCTCTCGGGGATGGTCGGCGCCAGCGCGTTCGCGCTGTCGAGTCCCATGCCGCCAAGGAACAGTCTGCTGATGCCGCCGATGAAGCCCGACCCGGATGTAAAGGCCAGGCTGTAGCCGATGACCATCCACAGGACCGTGACCAGCGCGGTGATGGCGAAACTTTGCATCAGCGTCGCCAGCACGTTCTTTTTGCGAACCATGCCGCCATAAAACAGCGCCAGGCCCGGGATGGTCATCAACAGCACCAATGCGGTGGACGTCAGCATCCAGGCGTTGTCGCCTGAATTGATGTAAGCCGCGGGATTCTTGGCGGCGGATGCAGCAGCTGCGGGAGCCGCAGCAGGTGCGGGCGCGGGTGCCGCCGCAGGCGCGGCAGCCGGGGCGGGCGTGGTGGCCGCAGCCGGGGCACTCGCGGTCTGCGCCCAGGCTGGTGCGGAGCCGGCCAGTGCGGCCACGCTCAGCGCGAGCATTGCGATGAACTTTTTCATGGAAGGACCTTTGCGGAAGATTGGAAACTCAAAGGGCGTCGCCACCGGTTTCGCCGGTGCGAATGCGGATGACCTGCTCGAGGTCCGACACGAAAATCTTGCCGTCGCCGATCTTGCCGGTACGCGCTGCATTCTCGATGGCCTCGATGGTGCGCTCCACCAGGGTTTCGGGAACGGCGGCCTCGACCTTGACCTTCGGCAGGAAATCGACGACGTATTCGGCGCCGCGGTATAGCTCCGTGTGCCCCTTCTGCCGGCCGAAGCCCTTGACCTCGGTGACGGTGATGCCAGTGACGCCGATGCCCGAGAGCGCTTCGCGCACCTCGTCGAGCTTGAACGGCTTGATGATAGCCATGATCATTTTCATGAAAGCTCCTTGGTTCGGATGGGGGTGCTTAGAACGCGTATGTGGCCTGCACGGCAACCGACGTCTGGTTGCTTGACGGCGTGGCACCATTGACGAACATCGCCACGTCGGACTTGTCCTGGCGAACTTCGGCGGTGAGTTTCAGGCTCTTCAGCGGCGCATAGCTGGCCGCCAGCGTCAACTCCTTGAGCTTGTTGGTCTGGCCCGCCTGATTCGAGACGATGCCGTCCTTGTCGTCAATGTACTCACCGCGAGCGGACAGCGTCACCTTGTCGTTCACGCTGTAGTTGGCGTACAGCGCCAGCCCGGTGGCCTTGCCCGTGCCGGTGCCGGCGCCCTTGTACCCGTCCTTGCTCAGCACGTCGACGTTTGCGACGAAATTGAGCGCAGCGGTCGCGTTGAGCGTGCCGACGAGGTCGAGCAATTGCACGCGGCCGTTCATGAGGCCCCCGAACAACGGCGAGTCACCGCTATAGAACGCCGCCGAGTACGAGAACATTTTGTTCGGCGTCCCCGAGGCACCCAGTTCAATGGTCTTGGAGGTGCCGGCCGGCGTCGAGGTGTAGTTGAAACCGTTGTTCACACCACCCGTCAGCGTCAGTGCATCACCCACCGTGTAGGCCGCGCGCACGCCGGTATGGGAAATCGGCTCCATGCCGAAGAACAGCAGGGAACGTGAAATCTCGTTATTGGAAACCGGATCGACCACCTCGGCGCCGGCCAGGGTCGAGAACTTGCCCGCCATCAACGTCCACGGCCCCGCCGCATACTGTGCATAGGCGTTGAGCACGTCGAACTGCCCGTTGGTCGTTCCCGTGCTGAGTTCGCCCGCGCGCAGGATCTGGGCGTCGGAACCACCGACCACGGTCACGGCAGCGCCGGCGCCGCTGGTAGGGAGGTACGACACCGTCATCGACGCCTGGTTCAGCGTAAAGCCATTTTGCGTCGTGTCGAATTGACGCAGCGCCGGCGTGGTGTCGAAGTGGGTGTAGGTCGACGCGACATATCCGGTGATGCTCAATCCCGGCGTGGCGCCGATCACGGCGGCCAGGCTCGGCACGGCGGGGGCCGTGTCGGCGTGGGCGACGGCCATCGCGCCGAAGGCTGCGGTCAGGCAAACAGCGAGCGTATGTTTTTTCATCAAAATCCTCCTGTGGCGTTGCGGTCTGGATCGATGGGCGAGAAGCCCTGCTGATCCTCTGCAGCTTTCGTGCCAGCTAATGCGTGGTCATTTCACCACCCCGCAGCGCGGAGTTCGCGCCATTTTTGTGCGTAACGCACCTTGATGGTGCATACGGAAGGTGCGGTGCGATCCGGTCGCGGTGCGAGGCCCGTGCCTTGTGCGTCATGACCCGCTTACCCCGGCGAATTGGCGGAAATCACGATGCCGGCCCTTGTTTGGACCGACAATAGACCTCTGTTTTCCCACGATCGATAGGTTGGTCACGACCATGAACGACACCCCGCCCAACTCTCCCCGTGCCTTCCTGCACCGCGCCGCCGCCGCGCTCGAAGACTCACCACTGAAGGACGTGACGCGCAACGTGCGCGCCCTCGCGCAGTCGGCTGCCGGCCGCCTTGATCTGGTGACGCGCGACGAATTCGACGCTTTGCAGTCGGTGCTGGCCGCCGCCAGCCAGCGCATTGCGGAACTCGAAGCGCGCGTCGCGGAGCTTGAATCGGCGCGCACGCCCGCCACCACACCAGGCTGACACCGTGGCGCTGGCCCAGCTTTCGAGCCGGGCTCTCGTGGGCCTCGATGCGCCGCCCGTGCAGGTGGAGGTTCACCTCGCGGGTGGACTGCCAAGTTTTTCCATCGTTGGGCTACCCGAGGCTGAGGTACGCGAGGCGCGCGAGCGCGTGCGCAGCGCCTTGCTCAATAGTGGGTTTGCGTTTCCGTCGTCGCGACGCATCGTCGTCAACCTCGCACCGGCCGAGCTTCCAAAAGAGTCAGGTCGATTCGATCTGCCCATTGCCCTCGGCGTCCTCGCGGCCGCCGGCGCCATCGATGCCGATGCCATCGCTGGCCACGCCTTCGCGGGGGAGCTCTCGCTGTCTGGCGCACTGCGTGATGTCCGCGGCGCCCTGGCAATGGCCATGGCCATTGCCCGTGAAGGGCCCGAGCCAACCCTGTTCGTGCTGCCGGCCCGCAGCGCCCAGGAGGCGGCGCTGGTCGACCCGGACGCCGTGCTGGGTGCGACAGACCTCGCGCAAGTCGTTGCCTACCTCTGCGGCGAGCGCACGCGTGCGAGCATGCGCCCGCCGCCCGTTCCCGCCCCCACGCCCAGCCCCTGGCCGGATCTGGCCGACGTGCGCGGACAGCTGGCGGCCAAACGAGCGCTGGAAATCGCTGCTGCCGGCGGGCACCACCTGCTGTTCATCGGACCTCCCGGTGTCGGCAAGTCAATGCTCGCCCAGCGCCTACCCGGCCTGCTACCTCCGCTGGACCAGGAGGCGGCACTGCAGAGCGCGGCGCTGGCCAGCCTGGCCGGGCGCTTCAAAATGAACGATTGGTCACGGCGGCCGTTTCGCAGCCCGCACCACACCGCATCCGCCGCGGCACTGGTCGGGGGTGGAGGCAGCCAGATCCGCCCTGGCGAAATCTCGCTCGCACATGAGGGAACGCTCTTTCTCGATGAGCTTCCCGAGTTCGAACGCCGCGTGCTCGATGGTCTGCGCGAACCCCTCGAGTCAGGCGTGGTGCACGTGTCGCGCGCCGCGGCGCAAGCCGAGTTCCCGGCACGATTTCAACTCATCGCGGCAATGAATCCCTGCCCCTGCGGGCATCTCGGCGACACCTCGCGCACGTGCCGCTGCACCGCAGCCCAGGTGGCACGCTATCGCAACCGCATTTCCGGCCCGTTGCTCGATCGCATCGACTTGCAGGTTGAACTCAGCCGCCCCACGCCCGAAACCCTGCTGGCACTCCCTGACGGTGAAGCCAGCACGACGGTCGCTGCGCGCGTTGAAGCCGCCATGGCGCGACAACGCGGGCGTCAGGGAACCTCGAACGCCAGGCTCGAAGGTACGGCGCTCGACCGGTATTGCGCGCTCGACGCGAGCGACGGTCGATGGCTGGCCGCTGCCGCGGGTCGACTGGGCTGGTCGGGCCGCGCGACCCACCGCGCATTGCGCGTCGCGCGCACCATCGCCGACCTCGCCGGGCGCCCCTGTATCCAGGCTGCAGATCTGGCCGAAGCATTGCAGTTCCGCACAACTCCGGCCTGATACCGATCCATGACGTGCGGGAAAAACATACCTAGCGGTAAACTTCTGCATTGATCAGTGGTGGTGCGCGACGTTCGCCGCGCATGTCGCTGCGGATGTGCCGAACATCTGGCTCATCTGCAGCGCTGCCGGCACCGCCCTGGGATGAAGTCAACCATCGTGCATCCTCCACAGGAGCCTGAGTGAGACAAGCATGACCTCGAACTCCGATGATCGGGGCGCGACCTCCGAGGATCTGAATAGCGACAACAGCCTGCCGCCACACCGCACCGCCTTGCACAAACCTGCTGCCAGCGTCGTGGCGCTCCCGTCCCCGCATGCCTTCATCCATGACGCACTCGCGCTGGGCGCCGCGTCTGCCGGCGACGATCCACCAGGCGACGCACGAGCGCTGGTGATCTACCAACGCACGTTTCCCCTGGGAGAGGGCCTCGCCGATCTCCTCACGCGCCGAGCCATGGCGGGCCAGCACAGCCTCGGGCTGGCGGCGCTGATCGAGGACATCCTCGAAATTCCGACCCAATCGCCCGGGGATCCTGGACGGCGTGCGCTCTTTGCCGGACTGTGCTGGCGCCTCGAACACCTGATCGCGCAGGGCACAAGGGTCGAACCCGAACTTGCGCTCGTGACGGAAAACGGTCAACCAGCGCCAGACGCGGCGCCGGACGAAGATCCATGCGCCTGAGAGCCCTGTCGTGCGCCATCGGGACCACCGCCCGTGCGGCTGACAGCCGCCCTAGGTCGGCGCGGCGGCCTCGTGCATTGCGCGCAAAAACGCTTCGCGCCGCGCCGGATCCAAAGCCTCGAATGCCTCCAGCAACGCGCGTTGCTGGGACGACAGCGGCGACGCATCCGTGCGCACGCCATCGAGCCAGAACGGGGGCAAGTGCAAGCGCAACTCAACGTCGCGCGCGAACGCCTCGCCAATGCGCTTTTGTCCGTTCAGGCACCGGGACACGTAGCCTGGCTGGCGCTCGATGCGCAAGGCCAGGGCGCTTCGCCCGCCCCGCCCTGGGAAGCGTTCGGCGAGCAATTGCAACAACCGCTGACGTCGTCTTTCGTAAATTTCCATTAGAGCTCTAAAGGTATATCACTCGGTGCACCCTGGAGCACCAAGTCCAGGGCGTGGCGACCGGTGCCGCACCCTGACGCCATAAACCGCTCCGATCACAGCGGAAATGCATAATTGCATGGGATTCCGCGGGCTCCCGACGCGTGGCAAGCCCGCCACATCCGGTCCAATGCCTCGGCGCTGTCGACAGCGCGCGCTCGCGCATCGACCGGTGACGCCGACCACTGGGAATCCGCCGGGTCGTCGAAGGCGCACGAAACCGTCTGGTCGCTGGGCACCACCGCCGATGGCGTCGTAAGGACAGGATGATCGCCGGCCTGCGCAGCGCGGATTTCAAAGCGCATGGAAGTCCTCCTGGTTGCCTCGCCGTTAGCCTGACGTTTTCTGCTACTGATTGCGGGTATTCAAATATTCAATGCAGCTTCGTCTTATCTTAATTCGAAGACAGCGCGTAGCCACGGGAGGAAATGACCGCAAACATTGTCACGCGTTCGTTCCTAGAATGGGAGAATGGTCCATATCTGGCCATTTTCGATTTTCAGCGCAGAATTCCCTATCCGTAGCGCAAAAACAGGACGACGACACCATGCACCGACCCCGCGCGCAAACGCGCATCCTCCCGTTGCTTCTGGCAGGCGCGGCCTGCGCCGGTTGCACCACGGTCGGTCCGAACTTCACGACCCCCGCCGCGCCCACGGTGCAGGGGTATACCCGCGGAAGCCTGCCGGCCACCACGGCATCGGCGCCGGGTCCACTGGGCACAGCGCAGCAACTGCGCCAGGCGCAAGCCGTGCCGGACCACTGGTGGACTTCGTTTGGCTCCGCGAAGCTCAACGCCCTCGTCGCGCGGGGATTGCACAATAGCCCGACGCTGGCAGCGGCGCAGGCCACCTTGCGCCAGGCCCGCGAGACCTATGCCGCGCAGGCCGGCTCGACGCTCTACCCGACCGTGAGCGCGAAGCTCGGCGTCACGCGCGAACGCGTCAACAGCGCTCCACAAGGCGCCGCCAACGGGGCATCCCCGGAGTTCAATCTGCTCAATGCTGCCGTTCAGGTCAACTACAACTTCGATCTCTTCGGCGGCAATCGGCGCGCGCTCGAAGCCTTGGAAGCGCAGGCGGATTACCAGCGATATCAACTCGCTGCCGCGCGCCTGACGCTCGCCGGCAACATCACCACGACCGCGTTTGCGCAGGCGCAGGCGGCGGCGCAGCTCGATGCCACCGCAATGATCCTGAAGGCGCAGACATCGCAGTTGGACATCGCGCGCAAGCGCTTCGATATTGGTGCGGCGGCGCGGTCCGATGTGCTGGCCCTGCAGACGCAGGTCGAGCAGACGCGCGCGAGCCTGCCGCCGCTGCGCAATCGCGTACAGCAAGCCGGCCACCTCCTCGCCACGCTTGTGGGGGAAACGCCCGACAGTCGGGATGTTCCGCGCTTTGCGCTGTCCGACTTCACCCTGCCCGCCACCATGCCCGTCGTGGTGCCCTCGGAAGCGCTGCGCCGGCGTCCGGACGTGCAGGCGTCGACTGCGTTGCTGCATCAGGCAACAGCCCAGTACGGCGTCGCCGTCTCCAATCTCTATCCACAAATCAACCTCAGCGCGTCGCTGGGCAGTCAGGCGCTCACCACGGCGGCGTTGTTCGGCCCGGGTTCCACCGTCTGGGCGCTCGCCGGTCAGCTGGCGCAGCCGCTCTTCAACGCCGGTCTCAAGGCGGGAGCCAACGCGGCGCAGGCCAGCCTCCAGGCTGCCGGAGCCAACTACCGCCAGACCGTGCTGGGCGCGCTTCGCAACACCGCGGATGCACTTCGCCAGCTCGACAACGATGCCCAGACGCTGCGCGCACAAGATGCCGCCGACCGCGCGGCCCAGGAGTCGCTGGCGCTCGTGGACCAGCAATACCGCCTTGGCGCCTCCAGTTATGTGCAGCTTCTGGTGGCGCAACAACAAGCGCAACAAGCACGGATCGGGTTGATCGCGGCGCAGGCCGCGCGTCTGACCGACAGCGCGGCGCTTGATCAGGCCATGGGGGGAGGCGTGCTGCCCGATGCCTCCGCTGCCACGACGCGCTGAGGCGCGAAGCACCCCGGCAACCACCACAACGCGCACACGCATCACGACGAAAAGCCAACGACGGACGAACGGACGAACGGACCACACAATGAACAAGGGAACAACCAAGCGCATGATTGTCATGCTCGTCATCGCCGGCATCCTGATCGCCGGCGTGATCGGGTTCCAGACTTTCAAGACCCGCATGATCGCCAAGGCCATTCTTGGCCACGCCAGCCCGCCGCAGACCGTGGCGACCGCCGTTGCCAAGGAAGAGCGCTGGAAACCAACGGTGCAAGCCATCGGCAACCTGCGCGCGAGCCAGCAAGCCAGCCTGGGTGCCGAGGTTGGCGGCCTGGTGACCGCCATCCATTTCAAGTCGGGAGCCGCGGTGCGCGCTGGCCAGGCGCTGGTGGAACTCGATCCGGCACCGCTGCGTGCCCAACTCGCGCAACTGCAAGCGCAGGCGGACCTCGCCGCGCTGAACCTCAAGCGCGACCGCGCCCAATTGGCGATTCACGCCATCAGCCAGGCCGTGGTCGATACCGACGCGGCAACGGTGAAGCAGTTACAGGCACAGATCAGCGCGCAGAAGGCACTGATCGCGCAGAAGACCATCACTGCCCCGTTTTCAGGGCGCCTGGGCCTGCGTCAGGTCGATCTCGGCCAGGTCCTCGCCGCCGGCACGCCGGTCGTTACGCTGCAAGCACTCGACCCGATGGACGTGGATTTCAACGTTCCGCAGGCCCAGGCAGAGCTCGTGCACATCGGAATGACGGCAACGCTGCGCAGCAGCGGCGCCCCGGGACGTGTGTTCGCGGCGCGGGTGATCGCTCTTGAACCGCAGGTTGACCCCGGCACACGCAACATCAAGGTGCGCGCGCGCCTGTCCAACCCCGGCGGCAAGCTGCTGCCCGGCATGTTCGCCGACCTCGAACTCTCATCGGGGGCTCCGCGTGACTACGTCACCCTGCCAAACGCGGCGATCGCCTACAACCCCTACGGGGCGACGGTCTTCGTGGTCGAACAAGCAGGCAAAGGTCCCGATGGAAAACCGGCCTTCATCGCGAAGCAGCGTTTCGTGACCCCGGGTCCCACCCGCGGCGACCAGGTCGCCATTCTCCAGGGCCTGACCGCGGGTGAAACCGTGGTCACCGCCGGACAGCTCAAGCTGCGCAACGGAACCACCGTGCTGATCGACAACAAGGTCAAGCCCGGTGACAGTCCGAACCCGCAAGTGCCTAACTCCTGATCACGGCGGGTCGACGCGCATGAACAAGAAATTCACGGACATCTTCATCGAGCGCCCGGTCCTGGCGACCGTAGTCAGCCTGGTCATCCTGGTGCTGGGGCTGCGTTCGGTGGGCCTGCTGCCGGTGCTGCAGTTTCCCTACACCGAGAATGCGGTGGTCACGGTCACCACCGCATACCCAGGGGCGGATGCCAACACGGTGGCCAGCTTCATCACCACGCCACTCGAAAATGCCATTGCCCAAGCCAATGGCATTGACTACATGACCTCCAGCAGCATCCAGGGGGTCAGCACCATTACGGTGAACCTGCGGCTGAACTACGACCCCGACAAGGCGCTCACGGAGATCAACACCAAGGTCAACTCGGTGCTCAACCAGCTGCCGCCTGCGTCGCAAGCTCCGGTGCTCTCGGTTGCCATCGGACAGACCATCGACGCCATGTATATCGGCTTTTACAGCAAGGTGCTGCAGCCGAACCAGATTACCGACTACCTCGTGCGTTCGGTCCAACCGAAACTGCAGTCCATCGACGGCGTGCAGACCGCAGAAATCATCGGCGCGAAGAATTTCGCGCTGCGCGCCTGGCTTGACCCGCAGAAGCTCGCCGCCTATGGCCTCACCGCCACCGACGTGCGCGCTGCGATGGCGGCGAACAACTACCTCGCGGCCACCGGCAGCTCCAAGGGCGCGATGGTGCAGATCAACCTGGCCGCCAACACCGATTTGAAATCGCTTGACGGATTCAAGAACCTCATCGTCAAGAGCTCCGGCGGGCAGGTGGTCCGGCTGTCTGACGTGGCGCAGGTCACGCTCGGCGCCGACGATTACGACTCCACGGTGGCGTTCGACGGCAAGTCCTCGGTGTTCATCGGCATCCAGGTTGCGCCGGGGGCGAACCTGCTCGACGTCGTGGCCCGGGTCCGCAAAGCCTTCCCGGATATCCAGTCCCAGCTTCCCACCGGCCTGACCGGCGCCATCGTCTACGACTCGACCAAGTTCGTGAATTCCTCCATCGACGAGGTGATCAAGACGCTGGTCGAAGCAGTGTTGATCGTCACGCTTGTCGTCTTCGTGTTCCTGGGGTCGCTGCGCTCGGTGATCATCCCGCTGGTGGCCATTCCCCTGTCCATCATCGGCACATTCACCGTGATGCTGGCGCTGGGGTACTCGATCAACCTGCTCACGCTGCTTGCCGTGGTGCTTGCCATCGGCCTCGTGGTCGATGACGCGATCATCGTGGTGGAAAACGTCAGTCGCCACCTCGAGGAGGGCATGGGGCGTACCGATGCGGCGGTACGCGCGGCGCGCGAACTCGCCAACCCGATCATCGCGATGACCATCGTGCTGGTCGCCGTGTACGTGCCCATCGGTTTCATGGGTGGTCTCACCGGTGCCCTGTTCACGGAATTCGCGTTCACGCTCGTGGGGACGGTGGTGCTGTCCGCCGTCATCGCACTGACACTTTCGCCGATGATGTGCTCGCGTCTGCTCAAGGCGCCGGACCCCCAGAGCCACAATTGGCAGGACCGCCTCGTGCTGTGGCTCGACCATCGATTCGAGCTCCTGCACCAGCGCTACACGCGCAGCCTGCGCGGCTCGCTTGACCACTTGCCGGTCATCGCGGTGATGGCGGTGCTGATCCTCGGTTCGATCTATTACCTGTACTCCACCTCGATGTCGGAGCTGGCGCCACAGGAGGACCAGGGCATCCTGCTCGCATTCGCATTCAACAACCCCACGGCGACGGTGGAACAGCGCCAGCTGTACTCCAACCAGATCCACGACGCCTTCGCCACATTTCCGGAGACCGATCACATTTTCCAGATGAATACCCCGACCCAGGTCATCGGGGGCATGGTGCTGAAGCCTTGGGACGAGCGCAAGCGCACCACGAGCCAGATGCAACCAATCTTGCAGGGTGAGGTCGCCCATATCGCGGGTGCGCAGGTCGCGGTCTTCCAGCCACCACCGCTTCCCGGCGCGCGGGGCTTGCCGATCCAGTTCGTGATCACCACCAGCGAGCCGTTCCAGAATCTCTACCGTGTCTCGCAGCAGTTCCTGCAGGCGGCACTCAAGAGCGGCAAATTCATTTTCCTGCAGTCCGACCTGCGCATCGATCTACCCCAGCAGCGCATCGAGATCGACCGCGACATGGCCGCCCAGCTGGGCCTGAACATGCAGGATATCGGTTCGGCACTTTCGGCAATGCTCGGCGGCGGCTACGTGAACTTCTTCAATCTCGACGGCCGCGCCTACAAGGTGATTCCGCAAGTTCAACGCCGCTACCGGCTCAACCCGGATCAGCTCACCTCGTACTACCTGCGTACAGCCAGCGGATCGATGGTTCCCCTGTCCACGGTGGTGCACTTGCGCTCCACCGTGCAGCCGGAAACCATCAATCACTTCCAGCAGGCGAATTCGGCCACGGTACAGGGGGTGGCGCTCCCCGGCATCGCGCAAGGCGAGGCGTTGAACGCACTCAAGGAACTGGCGCAGCGCACACTGCCCGCCGGCTACAGCTTCGACTACGCGGGGCCGTCGCGGCAGTTCCAGCAGGAGTCGGGCGGATTGGTGCTGACTTTCTTCTTTGCACTGATCATCATCTTCCTGGCGCTGGCGGCGCAGTTCGAGAGCTTCCGTGATCCTCTCATCATCCTGGTCTCGGTGCCGATGGCGATCTCGGGGGCACTGCTGTTCATCAACCTGGGAATCGGGCATGCAACGCTGAACATCTATACCGAGGTGGGTCTCGTCACGCTCATCGGCCTGATCTCCAAGCACGGCATCCTGATCGTCGAATTCGCCAACAACCTGCAGCGCACGGGACGCACGAAACGTGACGCCATCGAGCACGCCACCGCCCTGCGTCTGCGACCGATTCTGATGACGACAGCCGCCATGGTTCTCGGGGTGATGCCGCTGATCACTGCCAGCGGCGCGGGCGCCGAGAGTCGGTTCAACATGGGTCTGGTGATCGCCACAGGCCTTTCCATCGGCACCCTGTTCACGCTGTATGTGGTACCCGCCATGTACATGCTGCTGGCTGCCGACCACAGCCACGAAGCACGCGCCAGGGCGCTGCAGGAAGGTGTCGCCCTGCCACCGGGCTGAACGGACGTTGCTCGCGCGCCCTGGGACCGGAGGTCACCCGTCCCAGGATGCGCGAGCAGGCCGCAGCCGGCCCAGGCTCCTCAGACCAGCCGATCCGAGGCGCGCTGCACGGATTGAAGGGGGCGCGCGCTGCGTTGCTCCCAGTCGGCAGCCTGATCGTCGCCGACCGGACCCACGTGGAAGTAGCGCGCTTGTGGGTGCGCGAGGTAAAAACCGCTGACACTGGCGGCGGGCAGCATGGCCCAGCTTTCGGTCAGGCCGAGATCAACGGCATCGGCGCCAAGCACGCTGAACATGGACTCCTTGACCGAGTGCTCGGGGCAGGCCGGATAACCCGGCGCTGGGCGAATACCCTGATAACACTCGCGGATCAAGGCGTCGTGATCCAGCTGCTCATCCGCAGCGTACCCCCACAGATCGGTGCGCACCCGACGGTGCAACCATTCAGCCAGCGCCTCGGCGAGGCGATCTGCCAGCGCTTTGACCATGATGGCCGAGTAATCGTCGTGGACCGCCAGAAACGCCTCCACGCGCGCGTCCACCCCTGGTCCCGCGGTGACGGCGAACAGGCCGATGTGATCAGCACCATGCCCCTTCGGAGCGACGAAATCGGCCAAGGCGAGGTTGGGTCGGCGAACCCCGTCGACCACCGGGCGCTCGGTCTGCTGACGCAAGCCATGCCATGTCATGACAACGTCGTCGCGGTGCTCGTTGGCGTAGACCTCGATGTCGTCGTCGCCGACCGCGTTGGCGGGATACAGTCCCACCACCGCATGCGCCTGCAACCAGCGCCCGTCAATGATTTTTTTCAGCATGGCCTGGGCGTCGGCGAACACCTGTCGCGCCTGCTCGCCCACGATCGCGTCGTCCAGGATTGCCGGATAGGGGCCCGCGAGGTCCCAGGTCTGGAAAAAGGGCCCCCAGTCGATGTACCTGGCAACTTCGGCGAGGTCCACGTTGCGAAACACCCGGCGGCCGACGAAACGCGGCGGCGGCGCGACCCCTTCCGGCCAATTGATACGAAGCTTGTTCGCGCGCGCGTCCTCCAGGCTCACCAGCGCGACCTGTCGCTTGCCGGCGTGCTGTTCGCGTATGCGTTGGTAATCGCGCGCCACCTCGGCCTTGAAGAGCGCTGCCTGGTCTGAAAGAAGGTTCTGCGCCACGCCCACACTGCGAGAAGCGTCGGGGACATAAACCACCGGCCCCGAATAGCGTGGGGCAATCTTGACCGCCGTGTGTACCCGGCTGGTCGTCGCGCCCCCGATGAGCAAGGGAATGCCTCGGTCGCGGAACCATGGGTCGCGCTCCATTTCAGCCGCGACGTGCTGCATTTCCTCCAGGCTCGGCGTGATCAACCCCGAGAGCCCGACGGCATCCGCGTTCTCGGTCCTGGCGCGCGCCAGAATGTCCTGGCATGGCACCATCACCCCCATGTTGATGACGTCGAAGTTGTTGCATTGAAGCACCACGGTGACGATGTTCTTGCCGATGTCGTGCACGTCGCCCTTCACGGTGGCCATGACGATGCGCCCGCGCGCGCGCACGTCGCTGCCAGCGGCTGCAAGCTGTCGTTTCTCCTCCTCGATGAACGGGATGAGATGGGCCACCGACTGCTTCATCACCCGCGCGCTCTTGACCACCTGGGGCAAGAACATCTTGCCCTGCCCGAACAGGTCGCCAACCACGTTCATCCCGTCCATGAGCGGGCCTTCGATCACGGACAGGGGCCGCTTGCCCTCCGCCGCGTAGCGGCTGCGCAGCTCCTCGGTGTCGGCCTCGATGAAGTCCGTGATGCCATGCACCAGCGCATGCGACAGGCGCGCCTCCACCTTCTGCTCGCGCCATGCATTGCGCGTGCCCTCGTCGCGCGCCTGACCCTGCACCGCATCCGCCATGCCGACCAGACGTTCGCCGGCATCCGGTCGACGGTCGAGCACCACATCCTCGACCGCCTCGCGCAACGTCGGTTCAAGGTCGTCATACACCCCGATCTGGCCGGCATTGACGATGCCCATATCCATGCCGGCGCGGATCGCGTGATAGAGAAACACGGTGTGGATCGCTTCCCGGACCGCGTCATTGCCGCGGAACGAAAAGCTCACATTGCTGACGCCTCCCGAGACCTTGGCGCCCGGGAGGTGCGCCTTGATCCAGCGCGTGGCTTCGATGAAGTCCACCGCGTAGTGGTTGTGTTCCTCGATGCCAGTGGCAATGGCGAAAATATTGGGATCAAAAATGATGTCCTCGGGCGGAAACCCCACGTCGTCGACGAGCACCCGGTACGCGCGCTCGCAGATGGCGATCTTCCGCGCGAAGCTGTCGGCCTGTCCCTGTTCGTCGAAGGCCATCACCACGGCCGCTGCACCATAGCGCCGCACCAGACGCGCCTGATGCACAAACGCGTCATGCCCTTCCTTGAGGGAAATCGAATTCACCACGGGCTTGCCCTGCACACAGCGCAAGCCGGCCTCGATGACCTCCCACTTGGACGAATCGATCATCACCGGCACGCGGGCAATGTCCGGCTCCGACGCCATGAGGTTGAGGAAACGCACCATCGCGGCCTTGCTGTCGAGCATGGCCTCGTCCATGTTGACATCGATGATCTGCGCACCATTCTCGACCTGTTGGCGCGCCACCGCCAACGCCTTGTCGAAATCTCCGGCCAGCACCAACCGTGCAAAGGCCTTGGATCCTGTCACATTCGTGCGCTCGCCGATATTGACGAACAAAGATTCGGGGCCGATGGCCAACGGCTCCAGGCCCGACAACAAC
>DAICZP010000020.1 GCA_027311065.1 Thiomonas sp.
ATCATGGACCAGACTGTCCTTGAAAATGTGTCTCCAGACCCGCGTTGCGGGTGAAGTCGAATCCCGCAACGATGACGATCTGGTCAGCGTCGCGTCGCATGGGGGCCGTGAATGCACCAAAGGGCTGCGCCGTGAGCACGATGGCGCGCGAGAGCCGGTCGAGTTCGGCATCCCCCGAGCCGCGCACGACCTGGGTTTGCAACACGCGCCCGCTCGCGTCAACCGTGATCGCCATGATGAGCCGGCCGTAGAGTTTGCGGCCGGCGCGTTCCGGAAAGTCGACCGTACCCTGATGCTCAATGCGCTGGCGCATGTGATCGTAATACACCGCGTAGGGCCTGCTGCGCGTGGCCGGTCCGACAAAGCGGCGTCGTGGCCCGGCATTGTCCTGCGCCACGCGGCGTTCGATCGCACCGAGAATCTGGAGCAAGCGCCGACGCCGTTCCTCGAGTGCGCGGGCGGCCTGGGGTTGCGCGACGCGGGTGGCGATTTGCTGCAGCTGCACGATCTGGCTGCGTACTTGGGTGATGAGTTCGCGCTCGTGCTGCTGCGCGTCGGCGAGCATGCGGCTTTCATCCTGCAAGGCGTCGCCTGCCGCGGTCTGCTCCATCGGCGGCAGCGGGGTCGCGGTCATGCCGCGCACCGCATTCCCGCCACCATCGAGATTGACCTGGGCCAGTGCCTGCGGATGCCGTGGTGCGTCCGTCGTCGAGCGGTTGACCAGCACGACGGCCAGGGGGCTGTCCTCGAACACCCGGTGCAAGGCCCCCGGTGGCGCGAATCGCAGGGTCAGGACGAGCGCATGGGCGGCCACGGACGCGGCGATCGCCCAATGCAAGGGCCCAAGCGTTCGCAGGCGTCGCACCGGCATCTGCAACCTCGCTCAAGCCGACGGTGACGCCTCGGCCGCGGGCACAACGGCCTCGGCTGCCGTCGCGGCGGGGGCGTCGCCCGCGTCCACCACATCCACCGCAACCTGCAGTCCACCAGCCAGCGCCGAGGCAGCGTCGTCATCCGGTTCCTCCGCCGCCGACTGCATGCTCGAGGCGGCTGGCTCGGGCGCAAGCACCTCGACGACGCGGCAAGGCTGCTCGAGCGTCACCAGATCAGCGGCTCCGAACTGCACGCGTACGCGCGTCCCGCGTGAAAGCTCCTGGGCGCCAAGAGCCGGAAGCACGAGCGGCAGGCCGTCCACCCGCACCAACCCTTCGCGCAGGACCGCGGCATCGCGCTGCAGGATGGATTCCTGCTGCAGATAGCGCAACGTCCAGTAGCGCTCCATGCCGCGCTGGAAATCGGCATAGGCGCCATATGCGTCCTCGAACGCGCCCACCACCGCGAACAACTGCGCGTCCTTCGGCTTGTAGGGCGCTGCCAGCGGGGCGGTGCGACCGTGCCGAACCGCAGCAATGATCTGGGACTGGTTGACCAGATCGGCGTACCGCCGCAACGGCGACGTGCACCATGCGTACTGGGGAACGCCAAGTCCCTGGTGGGGGGCCGCCCGCGTGCCCATCCGCGTACGCAGATTCGCACCCATGCCGCTTTGGCTGCGGTAGATGGCAGGCAGCCCGAGTTCGGCCAGCCAGCCGCCCCATGTCGTGTTGGCCAGGATCATCATCTCGGCCACGATCAGGTCCAGAGGGGCGCCGCGGCGGCGCGGAACAATGTCCACCCGCGCCGCGTCCTCTCCATTGTCCAGTCCGGAGACGCGGAATGTGTAGTCGACGCCGCCAGGACGCTCGGGGCGGCCGCGCACCGCCTCGCGTCCCGCCTTGAGACGCTGTGCAAAGCGCCACAGCAGCGCCAGCGCGGCCGCGCAGGGATACGGCTGCAATGCGGGGTCAGCGGCCAGCGACGCCTCGGTCACCACTGCGTCGAGCAGATCATGCCGAAGATTCGCCGAAATATGGACATGCTCGATACGCGTCTCGTGGCTGCGGACCACGAACTCTGGATCAAGTTCGAAATAGATACTCACTGCCGGGCTGTTGCGGCCTTCGCGCAAGGTGAAGGCAGCGACGAGTGCGTCGGGGAGCATGGTGATCTTGTCACCCGGCATGTAGACAGTGGACATGCGCGCCCGCGCAGCCAGATCCCAGGGGCAATCGCGCGGCATCGCCAGCGCGGGCGCCGCGATGTGAATGCCGACGCACCAACCGCCGTCGGAGCGTGCCTGGACAGACAGCGCGTCGTCGATTTCGGTGGTGGCCGAATCGTCGATGCTGAAAGCTTCCACCGGAGCCAGCGGCAGATCCGGCATCGTCGCGTCAGGAATCGGAAGGTTGCCGAAGCCGGTGCCTTTCGGGAAGTATTCCAGCAGGAAACGCTGCATGTGGAAATGCCACGGCGACGCAATCGCACCAGCCTGCCGCAGCAACTGGAGCGCACCCACGCCAGACTGATGCACGGCAAGCGCCAGCGCCTTGTACTCGATACTGTTCTTGTCCGGTTTGAACAAGAGACTGTAGAGCTTGTCGGCGATGCTGGCCGGGCATTGACCCGCAGCAAGCGCGGACGCGTCCTCGTCGATGCGGCGTTGCTGCTCTTCCTTGCGGGCGATCGCGGCCAGCGCCGCACGCACCGTCTCCTGGCCGGCCTTGCGAAACAGCCCCTTGCCGCGACGTTGGAAGTAATGCGGCGCACCGTGCAATCGAAGCAATACGGCAGCCTGGTGTCGCGCGTCAGGGGTGCCGCCGTAATAATCGGTGGCAACGGTGGAAAATGGAAATTCCTCGTCGGGTGCGAACTCCCACAGCAGGTCGAGATCAATATCGTCCTGCTGTGCCTGAGCCCAGTCGAGCAAAACCGCAGGCTCGGGAGTCTCGAATTCCAGCAGGGCCTGCTGGGTCTTGATTTTCAGGCGTTTGCCGCTGGCCATCTCGACCTGCATCGAGGTCTCGGCCTGGCTCATCAAACGGGCAGTGGCGATTTTTCCGCCTTCTTCGAACAACACGTAACTCACGACGTCGGATCTTTCTGGTTGTCAGGCAGTCACAGGGTCATGCCGCCGCCGACCTCGAGCACCGTCCCGTTGACGTAGCTCGCCTCGTCGCTGGCAAGAAAGGCGTAGACGTTGGCAAGTTCCTCGGGCTCGCCGAGGCGCCGCAGCGGCACACGGTCGTGCATGGCCTGCAACACATCAGCGGGCACGCTGTCGAGCATGTGGGTGCGCACGAACCCCGGGGCGACCGCGTTGACGCGGATGCCCTTCGGTCCGAGCTCCCGCGCCCAGGTGTGGGTGAACGCGATCAATCCCGCCTTGCTGGCCGCATAGTTGGTCTGGCCAAAATTGCCGTAGATTCCAACCACGCTGGACGCGTTGAGAATGACCCCGCTTCCATGCTCGATCATGCCCGGCGCAACCGCCTGCGCGCAGTGGAATGCGGCACGAAGATTGACGTCGATGACGGCATCGAAGGCCTCCACGGTCATGGTGACCAAGCGGGCGTCGCGCGTGATGCCCGCATTGTTGACCAGCACGTCAAGTCTGCCGTGACGCGCGTGGATGTCGGCAACCAGCGCATCGACCTGGTCGCGTTGCGTGACGTTGCAGGCCCGTCCCCAGGCCTGTCCACCAGCAGCCGTGATCGCTGCGACCGCCGCATCGACCGCCCGCGGGTCGCGGTCGCAGACGATCACAGTGGCGCCTTCGCGCGCGAATTTGGTGGCCGTGGCCAACCCGATTCCCTGGGCCGAGCCGGTGATGAGTGCGATTTTGTGATGCAGGCGCATGGCGTGAGTCGTTTCGTGGGTCTTCATGTTCAGTCCGGGGCCGTGATCCCCAGAAATTCAAGCACGGCATCAAGGTGGCGCTGCGCATAATTGTCCAGCGCATGCCCGCCATGATCGACGATGCGCAGGGTGGCACCTGCGTAGCGCGCCGCCATTTCATGCCAATCCAACACGGTGTCGTCGCGCGCAATCACTGCCAGATAACGCCAGGCTTCCTTGACCGCGCCCTCAAGCGGCGCGCAGACAAGGGAGTCGAGCTCAGCGACATGGTCGCTGGTGAAGGTGAAACGCAGCGCCGGGTCGTGCCAGCCACGCAGCGTGCCGATCTGTCCGCGCAGGTCCCGCGCCGGGTTCACGGCCGGATTGAGCAGCGCCGCGCGGCCATCGAGCGCCTGGGCGAGCCAGGTCGCATAAAAGCCGCCGAGCGAGCTTCCAATCAACGCCAGCGCCCCAGGCGCGACGTCGCTGACCAGAGATCGCGCCAACGCCACCGCTTCCCGCGGCGACGCCGGAAGTTGTGGGCACCGCCACTGTACCGGCGCGAGGCCGCACGCAACACGTTGGGCGTTGATGGCGTGCACGCGGGCGGCCGTGCACTGCGCCTTGGCGGACGCCGGTGACGAACGGAAGCCGTGGAGGTACAGCAGGTGGGTTGGCATGCGAGCAGACGGCACCCGCGACGGCAGGTGCAACCTGGCAATGCTAGCGCGCCGCGGCCGGCCAGCCTGACCGCGCGCGGGGCGCGAATCAGGTCGCGGCCGGCTGATGCTGGGCGTCATCCTGCGGCCAGTCGCGGATGTACGCCTTCAGCATGCGATTTTCGAAGTCCTGTTCCTCGACCACGGCACGCGCGACGTCGTGAAATGAAATCACCCCCAGCAGGGTGAAGCCATCCATGACCGGGAGGTAGCGGGTATGGCTTTCGAGCATCAGGCGGCGCAGGGCGTCCACCGTGGTGTCTGGCGTGCAGTGCACCGGTGCGCGCTGCATCATGGACGCCACCCGCAGGTCCGCGCCGTCACCGGCGGCCAGCGCGCGGATCACCTCGCGGAATGTGAGCATGCCGGCCAGTTGCCCGCCGTCCATCACGACGAGGGAGCCGACATCATGCTGACCCATGGTGCGCGCGGCCTCGAGCAGGGATGTGTCAGGGGCCACCGTGAACAAGGTGCCGCCCTTGACGCGCAAAATGTCGCTGACCTGCATGGTGCTCTCCTCGTGGCGTCTCGCGCCGGTGGTGGTGATGGGAGCCAATATAGTGCAGCACCTTGCCCGCGGCCAGCGGGAACCATGGCCCCGGGGTATGCAAGGAAAGGTCAGCGTCAAAGGAGAATGCGATGAAGTGCCTGCTGGATGGTGGCGAAGTTCATGTCGAGACGGCGGCAGCGTTCCGCACTGATGCGCCAGCATGGGTATTGCTGCACGGGGCTTGCAACGATCACTCTGCCTGGGGGGCGGTCATGCCCCACCTCGCCGTGTCGCGGATCGCGGCGTACGCACCGGATTTCCCGGGGCACGGAGCTTCCGCCGGGCCGGCGCTGACGTCGATCGAGGCAATGGCGGCGTGGACGGTGCGCCTGCTCGACGCGTGCGGATTGGGCATGTGCGCGATCGCTGGACACAGCATGGGCTCCCTGGTGGCTCTCAGGGTTGCCGCGCTGGCGCCCGGTCGCGTCGCAGCCTTGGCCCTGCTCGGGACCGCCGCGCCGATGCGCGTGTCTCCCCGCTTGGCTGATCAGGCGCGCACCGATGCACCGGTCGCCATGCGCGCGGTCGCGGCCTGGTCCCACCGGGCGCGCGACGGCATGGTCATCGATCCAGCTGCAGAGGCGCGGACGCTGGGCCGGATGCAGGCGGTCGAGCACGGTGATCCGGGTGTGCTGGCCATCGATCTGGCTGCATGCGACGCCTGTGCCGACGCACCGGCATGGGCGGCCAGTGTGGTCGCGCCGACGTTGATCGTCTCGGGACAGGAAGATCGCATGACGCCGCCCCGCGCCGCCGCATCCTTGCAGGCGGCAATCGTCCAGGCGCGCACCCTGATCCTGCCGTGCGGGCATGCCATGATGGATGAGGAGCCGTTGGCGGTTGCGCAGGCGCTCGCGTCGTGCTTGCCACCGGGGTAGGGGAAACTTCGAAGGACGGCTGGCGCCCACCTGCCTATCGTGGAATGGTGCACGGCGTCGGCCTGCAAGGCGCGGACCGGGGGCCCGCACGTCAGGTGGCGCGCGTCTCGTGGCGTATCGCGTCGTAACGCCTGAACGATCCGCGTTGACCCGCGCGGGCGGCGTCAAGTGCAGCGCGCGCGTGGTGCATGAGTTCCCGGCTCTCGCGCGCATCGATGGGGAAGATGGCGAAGCCGGCAGTGGCAGTGACGCGGATGGCGTGCCCCGCGAGCGCCATCGGCTGGGCGATGGTGGCGAGCTGATGGACGATCGGGGTCTGCCAATCCTTCGTCTTCATCATGTTTTCAAGCAGGACAGCGAACAGGTCGCCTTCCAGGCGAGCCACCGTATCGCTGCTGCGTAGATTCGATTGCAGCCGCTCCGCGACCTCCTGCAGCAGGCGGTCACCGATGTCGTAGCCCATGGCTTTGTTCACCGCGTTGAATCCGTCGATGTTGAACAAGGCCAGAGTCAGGCTTTGACGCAAGCGCCGCGCCCGCGCCATGGCGAGATCCAGCCGGTCCTGCAGCAGGGCGCTGTTGGGCAGCGCGGTCAACGGGTCCCGGCAAAGTCTGTGCCCGCGGGGCGTGGCCTTGTTCTCATGGTGCGTGCCTCTGGTGGCATCGTGGATATCCTGGAATACGGCGACATAGCGCCGGGACCGCGTCGGCGCATCGTCGATGCATTCGATGTGCATCGATTGCAAGTAAGCCGCGCCGTTCTTGCGGCGGTTCCACATGTCGCCGCTCCAGGCCCCTTCACCCTGCAGGCGCAACCACATGGCGTTGAAAAACGGGCGCGCGTGCAAGCCTGAGCCCAGCATGGCTGCGGAGCGACCGAGTGCTTCATCGGCGTTGTAGCCGGTGATGTTGGTGAAGGCAGGGTTGACCGCGAGAATGATGCCTCGCGCATCGGTCACGACGACGCCATCGGCGGCTTCCCGGCACACCATCGCTGCCATGCGACGACCATGTTCGGAAGCAGTGAGGCGATGGTGCGCTCGGTGCAGTGCCTCGATCGCCGCGCACACAATGCAAGTGTCGAGCATGAAGACGGTATTCGACAGCACCATGTGTCCGTCGAATGCAAAGTCCAGCGCGGCGTACGGAGGCCAGAACAGCACGGTGCCGAGCGTGGTGGCAAGCACCGCGGCGAGGATGCCAGGCCAGAACCCTCCGATCACCGCCGCCAACGCCACCGCCGGAAAAAAAGTCACGTACTGAATGCCGGCATCCAGCGGACCGATCAGCATGCGTATCACCAGTGCAACGCCGACCAGCGCTGCCGCGCCGCCGTAGCGCCGCTGCCAATGGAGGCCTTTCGCCACAGTGTTTCCGAGTCGGTCCAGCGCCGCGTGGAACTTGCGTTCTGGGGCATTGAGAAACCGGCATCCGTGCATGGTGAGCTCCGTGATGGCGGGGGTGCGTCCCCTCGCGCCGAAACGCGTCCGACCAAGCAAGTGTAACCGAAGGTAAGTCGATGTACCGTATGGACGAAAAAAAACCGGTCAGATTTGACCGGTATAAGGGTACTGTGAAGTACCGAGGAGACAATCTGTGCGGCCCGTCGCTGCGGGCCTTGCGCGGCTCCGGGCTCTCAGGCCGCGGTGCGCTTGCGGCTGGAGGCGGCGGTGGTTTGCGCGGCCTTCATCGCGGTGTTGGTCACAGTGTTGAAGTTGGCTTCGACGACCTCGGCGGCTTGCTTGCTGGCTTTCTGCACGGTGTCGTAGGCGTTGTTGGCGGCGCTCAGGGCGCTTTTCATCATGGCCACGGCGGTTTCGGTGCCGGCAGGGGCGTTCTTCACAGCGGTATCGACCATGGTCTGAACCTTGCGATGGACGTCAGCAGCGTTGGCTTCGAGCGCCTTGGCGAACTCAGCTTGCGTGCCAGAGGCAATTTCATACACGTGATGCGAGTATGACAACAGCTTCTCGGCCATCGGCTGGGTGAGACCAGGTTGCAGCGATCCGAGTTCCTGCAGATCCTTCGCCGACATGGCGGCGATGGCGGCATCGGACGTTTCGTGCATCGTCGCCTTGAGGGTCTGGATGTTCAGTTCGATCATCTTTTCCATGCCCTCGACTGCCTTGCCGGTCAGGGCAAACAGGGTTTCGAGTTGCGACTTCTGGGTGGCGATCAGTTGATCAGGGGTCATCATGTTGGGCTCCTTGGCTGCCGGTTGGTAAACATGCACGATTGTGGCGGGGGATCAAGAAAGTTCCGTGACACCGATCGCGCTTCGGGCTCACTGCATGTTGCAGCGCACAAACCGAATTTTAGAGGCTTCAAACCCACTGTCAAGAACTTTTTTGTGCTTCGCACCATTTTCCCCCGCGACGGCGCCGCGCGACGGCCCCTACACTTGCAATCCATGTGCACATCCGAACCCAGCGTCGCCGCAGTCGATGCGGCCATCACGTCGCGCCGGTCGATCCGGCGCTTCCTGCCGGACCCGGTCCCGAGGTCCCTGATTGAAGACATCCTGCGCGTGGCGTCGCGGGCACCGTCGGGGACGAACATCCAGCCATGGCAGGTCCACGTGCTCACCGATGACGCCTTGCGCCACTTGAGCGCGCGCATCGTTGCCGCTTTCGACGACCCGAAACACGTCGACACGCACGTGGAGGACTACGCCTATTACCCGCGTGAATGGGTGTCGCCGTACCTCGAGCGCCGCCGCAAGGTCGGATGGGATCTGTATGCCCTGCTGGGCATCGCCAAAGGCGACAAGGCTGCGATGCATGCCCAACATCGGCGCAATTTCCGGTTTTTCGACGCGCCAGTCGGGTTCATCTTCACCATTGATCGCGTCATGGAGCAGGGCAGCTGGCTCGACTACGGCATGTTCCTCCAGAACATCATGATCGCCGCGCGCGCGCGCGGGCTCGACACCTGCCCGCAGGCAGCTTTCACCACGTTCCACCGCATCATCGCCGAAGTGCTCGAATTGCCGGCATCGTCCCAAGTGGTGTGCGGGATGTCGCTGGGGTTGGCCGACCCCAACGCGGTGGAGAACACATTGCATACGGAACGCGCAGCGGTGGACGCATTCACCTATTTTCACGCCCACGCACCGGGCGGAAATCCCGAAACGCCGGAGCGTGACCGATGACGCATCCGCAAGCGACAGTTGCATCACCCAGACTTCGGGTCCTGGTGGCCCGCGCCGCGTTTCCCGACGTGCTGGCGCGGCTCAAGGATGTCGCCGACGTCGACGATACCCCTGACGACCGCATCGAAACCCCGGAGGGGCTTCGACTGCGCATGCGGGACAAGCATGGGGCGTTCATCACCAACAGCGAGCGCATCGACACCGCGTTGCTCGAAGCCTGCCCGGCATTGCGAGTCGTGAGCACCATGACGGTGGGCGTCGATCACATCGACCTCGCAGCCTGCGCCAGTCGCGGGGTGATCGTCACCCACACTCCTGACGTGCTGACGGAAACGACCGCCGATCTTGGATTCGGCCTGCTCCTGGCCGCTGCGCGTCAGATGGCCGACGCCGAGCGCTACCTGCGTGCCGGCCGCTGGAACCGGTGGCGCTACGACTTGTTCGCCGGACGCGACGTGCATGGAAGCACACTGGGAATCATCGGCATGGGGCGCATCGGCCAGGCCATCGCGCGTCGCGCGGCGCTCGGGTTTGGCATGCAGGTGCTGTATCACAACCGCAGCCGCTTGCCCGATGCCATCGAGCAGGCGCTTGGCGCGCAGCATCGAAGCCTCGACGCACTCCTGACGCAGTCGCATCACGTCCTGCTCGCGTTGCCGTACACACCCTCTGCGCGCCACCTCATTGGCGCCGCGGAGCTCGCGCGCATGCAACCCGGTGCGACGCTGGTCAATGTGGCGCGCGGCGGCATCGTCGACGAAATCGCCCTGGCGGATGCCCTGGAGCGCGGCCACCTTGGCGCTGCCGGGCTCGACGTGTTCGACGGGGAGCCCGCGGTCAATGCCCGCCTGCTCACGGCCCCACGCGTGGTGTTGACGCCGCATATCGCCAGCGCCTCGATTCCGACCCGTCGCGCCATGGTGCAACTCGCGGTGGACAATTTATGCGCCGTTCTGCAAGGGCAGCCCCCCCTCACGCCGGTGGCGTTCTGAGCGGCCGCGCCGACCCGTGCACCGAAGGG
>DAICZP010000050.1 GCA_027311065.1 Thiomonas sp.
GTATTGGCTCGGGGCTCGGCAAGACCGCGGGTCGCGGTCACAAGGGACAGAAGTCGCGTTCCGGCGGCTATCACAAGGTTGGCTTTGAAGGCGGCCAGATGCCGCTGCAGCGCCGCCTGCCCAAGCGCGGTTTCAAGTCGCCGACGGCCAAGTTCAAGGCGGAGGTCCGTCTGTCCGAGCTCACGAAGGTGCAGGGCGATCTGGTCGACCTGCTGAGCCTCAAGGCGGCGGGGCTGATCCCGGAGCATGCGTTGTCCGCAAAGATCTTCGCGTCTGGCACGGTCGAGCGCGCGTTCAGCGTTGCTGGCGTCGGTGTGACGGCGGGGGCGCGGGCCGCGATTGAAGCGGCGGGCGGCAAAATCGCCGAAGCGCAGGTCTGAGGCAGGGAACGCACATGGCTACCCAATCCAGCACTCTCAGCAGTGGAAAATACGGGGACTTGACCAAGCGCCTCATTTTCCTGCTGGGCGGCTTGGTTGTGTTCCGCATCGGCGCGCACATCCCGGTGCCAGGCATCAATCCGGGTGAGCTTCAGAAGCTGTTCAATGGCAGCGCCGCGGGGATCCTCGGGTTGTTCAACATGTTCTCTGGAGGTGCGCTGTCGCGCTTCACGGTGTTTGCGCTGGGGATCATGCCGTACATTTCGGCGTCGATCATCATGCAGATGCTCACCTACGTCGTTCCTTCGATGGAGCAACTGAAGAAGGAAGGGCAGTCAGGGCAGCGCAAGATCACCCAGTACACGCGCTATTTCACGCTGCTGCTCGCGGTGTTTCAGTCGTTCGGCATTTCGGTCGCGCTCGGCGCGCAGCAGGGACTGGTGCTGAATCCAGGTTTTGGTTTCACGCTGACCGCTGTCGTCAGCTTGACCGCGGGCACGATGTTCCTGATGTGGCTCGGTGAGCAGATCACTGAACGTGGTCTTGGGAACGGTATTTCGATCATCATTTTCGCCGGCATCGCCTCCGGTCTTCCGAACGCGCTCGGCGGCTTGCTGTCGCTGGTGCAGACAGGGGCGATGAGTATTCTGGTCGCATTGTTCGTCTTCGTGATCGTCGCTGCGGTAACCTTCTTTGTGGTGTTCGTCGAGCGGGGTCAGCGCAAGATTCTGGTGAATTATGCGCGTCGGCAGGTTGGCAACAAGGTCTACGGCGGGCAGAGCTCGCATCTGCCCTTGAAGGTGAACATGTCAGGCGTGATCCCGCCGATCTTCGCCTCATCGATCATCCTGCTGCCGGCGACTGCGGTGAACTGGTTCGGCGCGACGAAGGGCATGGGATGGCTGAAGGACGTTGCCGCAACCCTGTCACCGGGTCAGCCGATCTATGTGACGTTGTACGCTGGTGCGATCGTGTTTTTTACGTTCTTCTACACTGCACTGGTGTTCAACAGCCGTGAAACCGCTGACAACCTCAAGAAGTCAGGTGGTTTCGTGCCGGGCATTCGCCCCGGCGATCAGACGGCGCGTTATATCGACAAGATCCTGATGCGACTCACTCTGGCGGGCGCGTTGTATATCACGCTGGTGTGTCTTTTGCCAGAGTTTCTGGTGCTGAAATACAATGTCCCGTTTAACTTCGGCGGGACATCGCTGATGATCATTGTCGTTGTGACCATGGATTTCATGGCTCAGGTTCAGGCTTACGCGATGTCGCATCAATACGATGCGCTCTTGAAGCGTGCAAACTTCAAGGGTGGCGTGACGCCCCGATGAGCCAGGAGTCATTCCATGTCGAAGGACGATGTGATCCAGATGCAGGGAGAGATTCTTGAGAATCTTCCGAATGCAACGTTTCGTGTCAAACTGGAAAATGGCCATCAGGTTCTTGGTCACATTTCCGGGAAGATGCGTATGCACTACATCCGGATTTTGCCGGGCGACAAGGTTACCGTCGAACTGACGCCCTACGATTTGACGCGAGCACGGATCGTATTCCGTGCCAAATAAAAGAGGTAAGTGATGAAAGTTAGTGCGTCCATCAAGAAGATGTGCCGTCATTGCAAGATCATCCGTCGTAACGGCATCGTTCGCGTGATCTGCTCCGACCCGCGCCACAAGCAGCGCCAGGGTTGATAGGCCTTATCGGAATCGAGGAATCAAATGGCCCGTATTGCTGGTATCAACATTCCGCCGCATCAGCACGCCGAAATCGGCCTGACCGCGATCTTTGGCATTGGCCGCACGACTGCACGCAAGATTTGCGATGCGGCCGGCGTCGCCTACTCCAAGAAGGTGAAGGACATCTCCGACGCTGAACTGGAAAAGGTGCGTGAGCAGGTCGGCCAGTTCGTGATTGAAGGTGATCTGCGTCGCGAGGTGTCGATCAACATCAAGCGCCTCATGGATCTGGGCTGCTACCGTGGCATGCGTCACCGCCGCGGTTTGCCGGTGCGCGGTCACCGCACCCGCACCAACGCCCGGACCCGCAAGGGACCGCGCAAGGGCGCCGCAGCCCTGAAGAAATAAGTACCCAAGGACGATATAAATGGCTAAAGGCTCGACTCAAGGCGCCGCGCAGCGTGGTCGCAAGAAAGTCCGCAAGAATGTTGCGGACGGAATTGCGCACGTGCACGCGTCGTTCAACAACACGATCATCACCATTACGGACCGTCAGGGCAATGCTCTGTCATGGGCCTCGTCTGGTGGCCAGGGTTTCAAGGGTTCGCGAAAGTCGACGCCGTTTGCGGCGCAGGTTGCGGCCGAGAACGCAGGTCGTCAGGCAATCGAGTGCGGGATCAAGCAACTCGAGGTTCGAATCAAGGGCCCTGGCCCCGGTCGTGAGTCCGCCGTGCGCGCGCTCAATGGCCTGGGGATCAAGGTCGTGCAGATCGCTGACGTCACGCCGGTGCCCCACAACGGCTGCCGCCCGCCGAAGCGCCGTCGCATCTGATTGGGGCGCGCTCACGCGCTGATTGACATCGAGCGGTCCTCGAACCGCAAAGCCCACTGCTTGTGGCATCGCCCTCAAGCTCCCGCGGCGTGCGTCGCGGCAGTTCAACACAAGGAAATTCGAAGTGGCACGTTATCTAGGCCCCAAGGCCAAGCTCTCCCGGCGCGAAGGCGCGGATCTGTTTCTGAAGAGTGCGCGTCGTGGCATCGAGTCGAAGGCAAAGTTCGACACCAAGCCAGGTCAGCATGGCCGGACGTCCGGCGCGCGTCAGAGTGATTACGCGGTGCAGTTGCGTGAGAAGCAGAAAGTCAAACGCATGTACGGCGTGCTGGAAAACCAGTTTCGCCTGACCTACGAGCGTGCGCAGACCATCCGTGGCAACACCGGTGTCAACCTGCTGACATTGCTGGAATCGCGTCTTGACACCGTCGTGTATCGAATGGGTTTCGCGTCGACGCGCGCCGAGGCGCGCCAGCTCGTCGGTCACCGTGGCATCATGGTCAACGGGGAGGTGTTGAGCATCCCGTCGGCGCTGGTGAAGCCGGGACAGACCGTCGCCGTGCGCGAGAAGGCACGCAAGCAGTTGCGCGTCCAGGATGCGCTCAAGCTTGCCGAGGGCAATGGCTTCCCGGCGTGGGTCCAGGTCGACGCATCCAAGATGGAAGGCGTATTCAAGAAGACCCCGGATCGGGACGAGTTTGGCAGCGACATCAATGAGTCGCTGATCGTCGAGTTGTATTCGCGTTGATTCACGTCCCTTCGGCGCTGCGCCGAGGGGTTTTCCGGGGGCGCCATTGCGCCCCCGTTCCCATGTCAGCCTTATCCGTGTAACGAGCGGAGGGTCTTGAGAGGAATGTCATGCAAACTGCCTTGTTGCGTCCCAAATCCATCCAGGTCGAAGCGATCAGCCCGCTGCGCGCGAAGGTCACGCTTGAGCCATTCGAGCGTGGCTACGGCCACACCTTGGGCAATGCCCTTCGTCGCGTACTGTTGTCTTCACTGGTGGGCTATGCGCCAACCGAAGTGAGTATCAACGGGGTTTTGCACGAGTATTCGGTGGTCGACGGGCTTCAGGAAGATGTGATTGCCGTGCTGCTGAACCTCAAAGGCGTGGTGTTCAAATTGCACAACCGCGACGAGGTCACGTTGTCGCTGCGCAAAGAGGGTGAAGGCGTCGTCACCGCTGCGGACATCCAGACCCCGCACGACGTGGAGATCGTCAACCCCGATCATGTCATCGCGCACCTGTCGCAGCAGGGCAAGATCGACATGCAAATCAAGGTCGAAAAGGGGCGGGGCTATGTTCCCGGCAACCTGCGCCGGTTTACCGAGGAAGGCGGCAAGACCATCGGACGAATCGTCCTTGATGCTTCGTTTTCTCCGGTTCGCCGCGTGAGCTACGCGGTTGAGAACGCGCGTGTCGAACAGCGCACCGATCTGGACAAGCTGGTCATGGAGATCGAGACCAACGGATCCACCAGCGCCGAAGAGGCGATTCGTACTTCCGCCCGCATCCTGGTTGAGCAACTGTCAGTGTTCGCCAGCCTGGAAGGCGCCGAGAAGTCGCTTGAAGCCGGTGGTGGCGCAAGTGCTCAGCAGTTTGACCCGATCCTGTTGCGTCCGGTGGACGATCTTGAGCTGACGGTGCGTTCCGCCAATTGCCTGAAAGCGGAAAACATCTACTACATCGGTGACCTGATCCAGCGCAGCGAGACGGAACTGCTGAAGACGCCGAATCTGGGGCGGAAGTCGCTGAATGAGATCAAGGAAGTGTTGGCCGCGCGTGGCCTGACGCTCGGGATGAAGCTCGAGAGCTGGCCGCCGGCCGAGCTCGAAGGTCGCTGATCTCCGGCGCGAACATCGCCATAACCCGTAGGGCATTTGCGTGCCCATCACGTGCAAGGCCAGTACCTGATCCGGCTGGCCCTCAACATAATCAAAGGAAAGCACAATGCGTCACGGACACGGACTTCGCAAGCTCAACCGCACTTCGAGCCACCGGCTCGCCATGCTGCGTAATATGGCCAACTCCCTGATCGCCCACGAGGTGATCAAGACGACGGTGCCGAAGGCCAAGGAATTGCGCCGGGTCGTCGAGCCCCTCATCACGCTCGGCAAAAAGCCCAGCCTCGCGAATCGTCGCCTGGCGTTCGATCGTTTGCGTGATCGCGACTCGGTGGTCAAGCTGTTTGGTGAACTCGGCGAGCGTTACAAGGCCCGCCCGGGTGGCTACACCCGTATCCTGAAGTTCGGCTATCGGGTCGGGGACAACGCGCCGATGGCACTGGTCGAGTTGGTGGACCGCCCCGACGCCGCTGCCACGGTCGCAGAAGACAAGTCCGCCGAGTAAGCCGGCGCGACTTGCATGCCGCGGTGGGTGTCACGCCGCCGCGGCCAGACCCGGCAACGCCCTTTCATTGGCGTTGCCGGGTTTTTTACATGCGCAACTCAACCTTGACCGTCGCCTGGATGCTGGCGCGGCGGCAGCATCGGGAATCCCGATCCCCACAAAAGTGCGGGCGTTTGGGGCGGCGCTGTGGGGCCCAGGCGTGGTGCCGCAGGCGGGACGAGGTTGGTGGGCGGATTTTGATCTTGCGGGTTCGGCTGGTATGCGTTTGGCTGACTGAAGCCATTGAGTCGGTTCATCATGATTGCGTCCTTCGAGGGCGGCGACCGCGCCCATCGCGGTCATGACACCCTGCCGTCAGGTTAGGGTGGAACGGGCCTTGCGCGCGTGAGTGACGCGCCGCTGCCAGCGTTCTGGGCGCGATAGTGCTTCTTGGGCCAACTCCGCCAAGGTTCCCTTGTCGGCCTGCGGCTCCAAGATCACGCCATCTGAGGGTTTGGCCACGGACGTTTTGGCTGGCCGGATGTTCGCGATGGGCGTGAACATCGATGCCTTTGAAGAAACTTATCACCATCTTTGTCTAGGTGACAGGCAGAAATCCGGTTCAAACAGTGCAGGAATGCATATGTATCGGAGGAGCGACGGCGGACAGACGCGTCCGCCGAAGTGAGACCGTTCCGTACAATGACGCAATCCCCCAGGCAAGCCCCGCGCGCACGCGATGCACCATCCACAACCCACCGATCTTGCACCGCTGCAATGTGCAGACAGCCGCAGCGCTCCATGGTTGACGGTGCGTGGCCTGGACAAGTACTACGGCAAAAGTCGGGTCGTTGCCGATCTTGGGTTTGAGATTCATCCCGGCGAGTGCTATGGAATCATCGGGCCGAATGGCGCCGGCAAGACGACGACCATTCGACTGTGCCTGGGGCTGGCAAAGCCGGACGCGGGCGACATTGCGCTCATGGGGCATCCTGTGCCGGACGCAGCCCCGCTGGCTCGCATGCGCGTCGGCGTGGTGACGCAGTTCGACAGCCTCGATCCGGATTTCACGGTGGCGGAAAACCTGTTGGTCTATGGCCGGTATTTCGGCATGTCCGACACCAGCGCTCGCAAGCGTATTCCTGAATTGCTGGCGTTCGCTGCCCTCGAGGGGCGTGGCGACGCGCGCATCGCCGAATTGTCTGGAGGCATGAAGCGACGCTTGAGCCTGGCGCGCGCGCTGATCCAGGACCCGGATCTCATCTTCCTCGACGAGCCGACCACGGGCCTGGATCCGCAAGCACGGCACTTGATGTGGGATCGGCTCAAATCGCTGGTGGCGATGGGGAAGTCCATCCTTCTGACCACGCATTTCATGGACGAAGCGGAGCGTTTGTGCAAGCGCGTGCTGGTGCTTGACCACGGGCGCCGCCTTGACGAGGACGCGCCGCTCGCGCTGATCGCGCGTCACGTCGAGCCCGAGGTTGTCGAAATGTACGGCTACGGCCTCGACGCCGCGGCCGTGCTGGCCGCGGCGCACGCGCAGCGGGTGGAGCGCAGCGGCGACACGGTGTTTGCCTATACCTCGGACGCTGTGCCTTTGCTGGCAGCGCTGCATCCGCTGGGTGCGGCGCTGCGGGTGTTGCATCGCGCGGCCAATCTCGAGGACGTATTCCTCAAACTCACAGGACGTCAATTGCGTGACTGATGCATCGCACGATTCGATGGCGACGATCGGCGCGACGCCGCCGCGCTTGCGCTTTTGGCCGGTCTGGCGACGCAACGCCCTCGTTTGGCGCAAGCTGGCCTTGCCCAGCCTGCTCGGCAATATCGCCGATCCGCTGTTGACATTGGCGGCGTTCGGCTGGGGAGTGGGGTCGTTGGTCGGGCGCGTCGATGGAGTGCCATACATGCTGTTCCTGGCGTCGGGAACCGTCAGCATGAGCGTCATGATTGCCGCGAGCTTCGAGGCTTTGTATTCGGCGTTTTCACGTATGCATGTGCAAAAGACCTGGGATGCCATCCTGCTGACCCCGACCCGCCTGGACGACGTCCTGCTGGGCGAGCTGTTGTGGGCGGCGACCAAGGCGCTCATCAGCGGTGTCGCGTTGGTCCTGGTCGTCGTGATCATCGGCATCAGTCGCTCTCCCATGCTGGTGTTCGCCTTGCCATTGCTGGCGCTGACTGGAATGGTTTTCTCGGCGTTGGGCCTGATCGTGAACGCGCTCGCGCGTTCCTATGATTTCTTTACCTATTACTTCACTCTGGTTGTCACGCCGATGACCTTCCTGTCAGGCATTTATTTCCCACTCACGGCGATGCCGCGCTGGTTGCAGGCGCTTGCGGAGGTGCTGCCTCTGCGCGCCGCGGTCAGCCTGATCCGGCCGCTGTTCTTCGGGCGCTGGGATGCCCGGGCTCCAGCGCATCTGGCGATTCTGCTGGTCTATCTCGCCGGTGGATGGCTGGTGGCACGTTGGCTCACGCGGCGGCGATTCGCGGCGTAAGTCAGGGTGCGCGGGTCAACCCCAAGCGCGAATGGGGTCGGTGGTGTCACAATATTGTTGATCGCTGATATTCAAGGCATTTCAGTCATTCCCGGGTTCCTGCCCGAAGGTGCAAGTCGATGTGTTCTCTGTTCCGATTGTTGCGCCGCGCGGTGCCGATGTGGCTGCGCTGGCTGTTCTTCATCTCATGCATGGCGCAGGTGGGTATGGTGTCTGCGCAGGAGGGCAAGTTTCTGTCTCCGGACGAGGCTTTCCGCCTGACCGCGGCGGTCAGAGACGCCAGGACCGTCGCGCTGCGCTTTGATATTGCCAACGGCTACTACCTTTATCAGGAGCGCTTTCATTTCACACCCGCGGAAACCGGTGTCACACTGGGGGCGATCGGATTTCCCCCGGCGCACAAGAAATTTGATGCCAATCTCGGGCATGAGGTCGCACACTACCGTCACCAGGTGGTCGTGACGCTGCCGGTCAGCGCTGCGCCGGCTGACTTCAAGTTGCATGTGACTTACCAGGGATGTTCCGATCAGGGCCTGTGCTATCCGCCGATCGACAAGGTTGCCGATGTTTCCTTGCAGGGCTTTGGTGGTACCGGCAAGGTTGCAGTCGAGGGGCAGGAGCCACCCAGCACTTCGGCCCTCGGAGCCATCGAGTCCATGCTCGGCGCCAAGCCGACCGCGGCGCTGGCGCCCGCCGATGCGCCATCGGTGCCGCTTGCAGCAGCACCGCGGCCATCCGCGAGCGGATCGATCGCGGCCGGGAGCGGTGAGAGCGCGCGTATCGGCGCCGCGCTCGCCGCCGGGTCGTTGCGTCGCATCGTGCCCATGTTTCTGCTCTTCGGATTGCTGCTGGCGTTTACCCCGTGCGTGCTGCCGATGATTCCGATTCTTTCCAGCATCATCGTTGGACACGGTGAACGCGTTTCGCGCGCCCGCGGCCTCATGCTCGCAGCGAGCTACTCCCTGGGCATGGCACTGGTCTATACGGTGTTCGGAATTGCTGCCGGATTGCTCGGCGAAGGGCTCTCGGCCGCGCTGCAAAACCCTTGGGTGCTAACTGGTTTTGCAGCCATGCTGGTGCTACTGTCGTTCTCGATGTTCGGTTTTTATGAGCTGCAGATGCCGGCGAGCATTCAGAGCCGTCTCTCGGGTCAGTCGGGGCGGTTGCAGGGCGGGCGCATCGCGGGAGTGTTTCTGATGGGGGGGCTTTCCGCCCTCATCGTCGGGCCCTGCGTCGCCGCGCCGCTGGCAGGGGCACTGCTTTACATCAGTCGAACCGGAAATGCGCTGATCGGCGGTGTGGCGTTGTTTTCCCTCGCCGCGGGAATGAGCGTGCCGCTGCTGGCGGTCGGTTTCGGGGCCGGGGCGCTGTTGCCACGCGCGGGGGGGTGGATGGATGGTGTCAAGGCCTTCTTCGGTGTGCTTCTGCTTGCGACCGCGCTGTACATGATCACACCCGTGCTTCCAGCTTGGCTACTGATGCTGGCCTGGGCCCTGTTGCTGATCGTGAGCGCGACCTTCCTGCATACCTTTGACCGCCTTCCCGACCCGGTCTCGGGGTGGCAACGCGTTTTCAAAGGTGTGGGCGTGGTCATGGCGATGGCCGGCGCAGCGTTGATGGTTGGGTTGGCAGCCGGCAACAGGGACGTGCTGCAGCCGTTGCAGGGACTGGGCGCGACCGGCGCAGCCATGGCCAGCGCGCACACTGGACCAGTATTCACCCGTGTGCATGACAGCGCGGAACTCGATCATGCGCTCGCAGTGCGTGATGGCACGGTCATGCTCGACTTCTATGCCGACTGGTGCGTGTCGTGCAAGGAAATGGAGCGTTTCACGTTTCCCGATCCGCGCGTGGCTGCCCGCATGGCGACGATGACGCTGCTACAGGCGGACGTCACCGCCGACAATGCGAACGACAAAGCCTTGCTCAAGCGATTCTCTTTGTTCGGGCCGCCAGGCATCATTTTCTTCCGTCATGGCAAGGAAGTGGGACGCGTGGTCGGCGACGAGAATGCGGATGCCTTCCTGCGGTCGCTGCAGGCGGCGGGCGTCTGATCCCGGCGGCGTACCGGCGCCGAGCAAGCCAAGGCAAGGGTCGGCGCGCTGTTGGTCTCAGACCGGCGTGACCTCGACCAGACAGTCGTAGAAGCAGGGGCCGGCGCCGAGCTCGGTCAGGCGCTGGTGGGTGAGTTCGTTGACGTTGACCCCACCGGGGGAGAGTTTGCGCCACCAAACGCCGAAGGCCACGACCTGGCCTTGGCGGGTACGGTCGCTGACGCGGGCACGGCAGGGATAGCTGCCACGATCATTGAAGCTGCGCACCATTGCGCCGTCGGCGATGCCCCGTGCCGCAGCGTCCAGTGGGTGCAGGAGCAGTGTCGGCTCGGGCTCTCCGGCTTGCAAGGTTGCAATGTTCACGAACGTTGAGTTGAGAACGTTGCGCGCCGGCGGCGAAATCATGGACAAGGGGTAGCGGGCTGCCAGATCTGGCTGTGTTTCGGCACACTCGTAGGGAAGAATCACCGCGGGCAGGCTGTCGTGGCCGGCCTCGGCGGCACGCTCGGAGGTGAACTCGCAGCGGCCCGAGGGTGTGGGAAAGCCGCCTTCGGCAAAGGGGGCAGCGGGGCCGGCGAGCTTGCGCCAGCCCTGCGCGCGCAGGCCGGCGAAGTCGATGCCGGCGTTGCGCTGGTCGTCGGCGATGGCTTGCGCGGCGATCTCCTCGTCGGACTCGGAGAAACATGGCTCGCTGAAACCCATTCGCGCCGCCAGCCGGCGGAAAATCTCGCTGTTCGGCAAGGCCTCACCCCGCGGGGCGATGGCAGGATTGTTGACAAGCCAGTAGCGGTGGCCGTAGGACTTGTGCACGTCGAAATGTTCGAGCTGCGTCGTTGCCGGCAGGATGTAGTCTGCGTAGTCGGCCGTATCGGTGCGGAAATGCTCGAGTACGACAGTAAAAAGCTCATCGCGTGCCAGGCCACGCTGCACGCTGCCCGAATCGGGTGCGACAGCCATTGGATTGCTGTTGTAGACCACCATGGCGTCGATCCGCGGTCCGAATGCTGGGTCACCCGGGTGCAGCAGCGCTGCTCCGATGGTCGACATATTCACCCGCCGTGTTGCCAGGGGGCCACGCAGTGATGGTCGCTCCAGGGCGTCGACATCGACGCCGAAGTGGCCGGAACTCGACAGGAGCAGTCCACCTGCCGGGTGGCGCCACGCCCCCAGCAAAGCTGGCAGGCAGGCGATGGCGCGCACCGCATCGGCGCCGCCGCGCACACGCTGCATGCCGTAATTGAGCCGGATCGCCGCTGGTTGGATCGACCCCAGGTCCCAGGCCAGGGCGCGGATCTGGGCGGCAGGAACGCCGCACAGCGCGGCGGCCCGTTCCGGGGGCCAGGCGAGGGCGCGCTCGCGCAGGGCCGCAAAGCCGAGGGTATGCCGGGCGATATAGTCATGGTCGAGCTGGTCGTGCTCGATCAGTGCATGCATCAAGGCGTAGGCCAGTGCGGCGTCCGTGCCGGGGCGCAACTGCAGGTGGTCATGGCATTTGTCGGCGGTGTCGTTGCGCCACGGGTCGATGCACCACAGCCGTGCGCCCGCACGCTTGGCGCGCTGGGCGATGCGCCAGAAATGCAGGTTGCTGGTGATGCTGTTGCTGCCCCAGATCACGATCAGCCGGCTTTGCTCGAACGCTTCGACGTCCATGCCGAGCGCGGCACCGAGCACCAGCTCGAGTCCTGCGAACCCTGCCGCTGAACAAATGGTGCGGTCAAGTTCGCTCGCGCCCAGGCGATGGAAGAAGCGTGCTGCCATGCTCTCCCCCTGGACCAGTCCCATGGTGCCCGCGTAGCTGTAGGGGAGGATGGCAAGCGGGTCGCGCGCGGCGATATCCCGGAGCCGCGTGGCAATGGCGTCGAGCGCGACGTCCCAGGGCACAGGCTCGAACCTGCCGCTGCCCTTGGGGCCGCAGCGCCGCAAGGGCTGGAGCACTCGATCGGGATGGTTGACGCGCTCGGTGTAGCGGGCCACCTTGGCGCACAGCACGCCATCCGTGGGGGCATGATCGGGATCGCCGCGCACCGACACCGCGACGCCGTCGCGTACCTCGACGAGCAATGCGCATGTGTCAGGGCAGTCGTGCGGACAGGCGGCACGAACGACGGTGGTGGTCGCATCCATGCGTGAAAATCAGAAAATGCCGGGGTTCCCCGAGATCGCTCCAGTGTACGGACGATGCACACCGATGTGTCGAAATCCTCGGAGCTACACGCTCCTGAGGGATGAGGCACAATGGTTCGCAAGACCCTGATGCGGTACGAAAAAGGACATGCGACACATGAAGATCATCGACTCGATTGCCGCCGAATCGGCGCGCTTTGCCGGGGTGCGTCGGGATTTGCATGCGAACCCCGAGCTCCGATTTGAGGAGTTCCGGACCGCGGAAGTGGTCGCTGATCTGCTTTCCTCCTGGGGGGTGGAGGTGCACCGAGGCCTTGGTGGCACCGGTGTCGTGGGGGTCATTGAGGGGCAAGGCGGCCATGGCGGAAGCGTGGGTTTACGCGCCGATATGGACGCGCTTCCAATGACCGAGAAAAATTCGTTCCCCCATGCCAGTCGGGTGCCGGGGCGAATGCATGGCTGCGGACACGACGGGCACACGGCGATGCTGCTGGCGGCGGCGCACCACTTGGCCCACCACCGCGATTTCGTCGGACGGGTGGTCTGTATTTTCCAGCCGGGCGAGGAAGGTGGTGCCGGCGCGCGCGAAATGATCAAGGACGGATTGTTCGAGCGTTTTCCGGTCGATGCCGTGTTCGGCATGCACAATTGGCCGGGCATCGAGGTTGGCCGTTTTGCTGTCAGCGCGGGGCCGGTGATGGCATCGAGCAACGAGTTCCGTCTCGTGATTCAAGGCAAGGGAAGCCATGCCGCCATGCAGCATCTCGGCCGCGATCCGATCCCGGTGGCCTGCCAGATCGTGCAGGCATTCCAGTCCGTGATCAGCCGGGACAAGGATCCGTTCGATACGGGCGTCATCTCTGTCACGATGATCCACGCCGGTGAAGCAACCAACGTCGTGCCCGACAGCGTCGAGGTTTGTGGCACGGTGCGGACCTTCCGCACCGAGGTTCTCGACATGATCGAGCAGCGCATGCGGGAGATTGCCGTCGGCACGGCTGCGGCCTTCGGCCAGGCTTGCGAGTTCGAGTTCCGGCGCAATTACCCACCCACGCTGAACCATGCGGCCGAGACCGCGTTCGCGCGCCGGGTCATGGAAGAGATCGTCGGCGCGGCGTCCGTCGGAGCGTTTCAACCGTCCATGGGCGCGGAGGACTTCGCGTTCATGCTCGAGGCCCGACCGGGTGCGTACATGATCATCGGCAACGGCGGCGGCGACCACCGTCATGCCGGTCACGGCGCTGGGCCGTGCACGCTGCACAACCCCAGCTATGACTTCAACGATGCCATCATCCCGCTTGGCGCCACGCTGTGGGTGGAGCTGGCCCGAAGCTGGCTGGCGCGGTCCTGATGCTGGCCCGCACCGCGGCACTCAACCGACGGTGCAGGCTTCCGGCTTGTGGTTGTACAGACGGGCAGGGTTGATGGTGCGCAGCGCCCGCGATTGCGCAGGATCGAGGTTTGGGAGCACCAGATACGTGGCCTCGTAGCCGGCATTGCGCTGAACCAGGTGCGCGCCGGTGACCCCCTTGCCTTGCACGAACGTGAGCTGCTGGCGGGCCGCAGCCTTGGTGCTGAAGACACCCAGCGAAATTCCCGGCATGTAACGGGGACGGTCGATGACTGCCGCGAAGCTCGCGCTCTTGAGCCCGATGCGCTGCAGGTCGGTGAGTTGATGCCGCAAGGTGCGCGCGTCGGGCAGCGGGCCCACGAGCACCATCCACTGGGCCGGAGGGCTCGCATGACGTTCGACAGGTTTGAGGCCGGCGGCCAGCAGCACCGCGGTGACGTCGGCGCTGGCCTTTGCGTAGGGGCCTAGTTGCAGGCAATCGGTGGTTGCGATCGCGGCGCCCGACGGGCCAGGCGCGGAAGATGCCACAGCCGCGGCTGACGCGTTCGCTGAAGGCGCAGACGCTGAAGATGCCGCGGATGCCGCGCGCGGCGCGCGGCCCGCGGCGGCGG
>DAICZP010000052.1 GCA_027311065.1 Thiomonas sp.
CGCAATGGCGCTGCGCAGCGCCATTGCGAGACGCGCAAACCCGGCGCGGATCAGCGCGATGCGCGCATCGTCTCCCGCATGAAGCTCATTGAGACCGTTGGCCACCAGGCAGCCACGACCGTCGAAATTGGTCAGCGCGGCATCATTGAACACCATCAGCAGCGATTCTTCGAGGGTGCGCCCACTAAACAAGCGTTCGATGGCAACAATCTGTTGGTCGACATAGCGGGTTACCGCCAGCTCGAGCATGGCGTCGCGGTTGCCAAGACATTGATACATTGACGACCGCGACAGACCGGTGGCGTGCAGCAGATCGTCAACACTGGTGCCCGTCAACCCACCGCTCCAGAACGCCTGCATGGCGGCCTCGGCAACGGCGTGTTGATCGAATGCGCGTGGGCGGGACATGGCGTGATGGCTTCTCGGCAAGAACGTTCAGTCCAGATTATATTGCGGCATGTTCCGACTGCGAACGCAAGCGCGGAGCTCTGGCCGCTTGCGAAGCGCAATCGCGCCTCCTCAAATTCCAACAAAGGTGCACCCATGCTGCTTGAACCCACCATCATTCGCGCTCTGCAACTACGCAACCGTGTCGTCATGGCCCCGCTGACGCGCAATCGCGCGGTCGACGCCAACACTCCCAACGACCTCATGGCCGAGTACTACGCGCAGCGGGCTTCGGCGGGACTGATCGTCACCGAAGGCACCTCGCCGTCACCCAACGGGCTGGGTTATGCGCGCATTCCAGGCTTGTTCAATGCGGCCCACGTGGCGGGCTGGCGTCGGGTCACCGATGCCGTGCACGCACGCGGTGGCCGCATTGTTGTCCAGCTCATGCATGCAGGTCGCGTCAGCCAGCAATGCAACCTGCCGGCCGGTGCCGAAGTGCTTGGCCCGACCAGCGATCCCCTGCCAGGTGAGGTCCATACCGACAGCCAGGGCCTGCTCCCGTACTCCACGCCCCGTGCGATGACGTCCGAGGATGTCGCGCGCGCAATCGAGGAATACGCGCAAGCGGCGCGACTGGCAATCGAGGCGGGTTTTGACGGCGTCGAAGTGCATGCCGCCAACGGCTACCTGATCGAACAGTTCCTGAACGCGAACATCAATACGCGTGGTGACGATTGGGGTGGAAGTGCGCAGAACCGTAACCGCTTCGCCGTCGAGGTCATACGTGCCGCGGTGGCCGCCATCGGAGCCGAGCGCGTGGGGCTGCGCCTTTCACCATTCGGTGCGTTCAACGCCACCGGAGCCTTCGATGGGCAGGATGCGCAATACCTCGCGCTCGTCCGCGATATTGCTCCGCTCGGTCTGCTGTACCTGCACGTTCTTGACCACTCCGCCATGGGAGCGCCGGCCGTTCCTGCCCCTTACAAACACGCCCTTCGCACGGCGTTTGGTGGCCCTTTCATCCTCGCCGGCGGCTTCGACGCCGACAGCGCCGAGGCCGCACTGCGTGCGGGCGATGCCGACCTGATCGCGTTCGGGCGCCCCTTGCTGGCCAATCCTGACCTGGTCGAGCGCATGCGTCGTGGTGCCCCACTCAACGCGCCCGACATGCGCACGTTCTATACCCCCGGCCCTGCCGGATACACCGACTACCCCGTTCTGGCGTGAAGCAGACCATCGGAGCATCCATGAATACACGCATGCTTGGAGGCAGCGGCCTTGCGGTTTCCGAAATCGGCTATGGCTGCATGGGACTCAACCATGGCTACGGCCCCGGACCAGCGCGCGCCGATGCGGTTGCGCTGCTGCGCGAAGCTGTCGATCTGGGGGTCAATTTTTTTGACACCGCAGAGGTCTACGGCCCGTATACCAACGAGGAAATCGTGGGCGAGGCGCTCCGGCCTCTGCGTTCCCGCGTGGTGATCGCGACCAAGTTCGGCATGAACATCGTTGATGGCAAGATGGCCGGCAATGACAGCCGCCCCGCGCAGATCCGGCGTGTGGCGGAGGGTTCGCTGCGACGTCTCGGCATCGACGTCATCGACCTGTTCTACCAGCATCGGGTCGACCCCAATGTGCCGATCGAGGATGTTGCGGGCACTGTGCGCGACCTCATCAAGGAAGGAAAGGTCAGGCACTTCGGGATGTCGGAGGCAGGGGTGGGGACCGTGCGGCGCGCGCATGCCGTGCAGCCCGTCACGGCCTTGCAGAATGAATATTCGTTGTGGACCCGCGACGCTGAAAGCAACGGCATTTTCGAAGTTTGCGAGGAACTGAACATCGCCCTGGTGGCTTTCAGTCCATTGGGCAGGGGCTTTCTCACTGGCGCCATGGGGCGTGACACCGCCATCGACGCGACCGATTTCCGTGCCCAGCTTCCCCGGTTCACGCCGCAGGCCATGGCACACAACCAGGCATTGGTCGACGTGATCCGTCGCATTGCCGCCGACAAAGGCGCGACGCCTGCGCAGATCGCGCTGGCGTGGGTGCTTGCGCGCAAGCCCTGGATCGTGCCGATTCCCGGAACGACGAAGGCTTCGCGTTTGCGCGAAAACCTTCACGCCGCAGAGATCGCGCTTGGTGACGACGCGTTGGCCGAAATCGACCGTGCCACGGCCGACATCCACATCGAAGGTGCCCGCTACCCGGAGCACCTGCAGGCCGACACCGGCCGTTGAACCTTCACTGGGGAGCTGGATCATGACCACAGGCATCCGCGACAAGGTGATCGTCATCACGGGGGCGAGCAGCGGACTTGGCGAGGCGGCGGCGCGTCATCTCGCCGCCGAGGGCGCCCGTGTGGTGCTTGGCGCGCGGCGGCTCGACCGTCTGCACGCCCTGGCCCAGGAGCTTGCTTTGCCCGACGGCGCCGTGGTGGCAACCGACGTCACCAGCGCCAGTCAGGTGCAAAGGCTGGTGGACGGCGCTGTCGCGCTGCATGGCCGGATTGACGTGCTGATCAACAACGCCGGCCTCATGCCGCACTCGCTCCTCGCGCACGGTCGTATCGAGGATTGGGACCGGATGATCGACGTCAACCTCAAGGGCGTGCTCTACGGCATTGCGGCGGCACTGCCGCACATGAAGGCACGCCTTGCGGGGCACATCATCAACGTCTCTTCGGTGGCGGGTCACAAGGTCCGGCCCGGAAGCGCGGTCTATGCGGCGACCAAGACCGCGGTGCGCGTGCTGTCCGAAGGACTGCGGCAAGAAGTCAAGCCATACAACATCCGGACCACCATCATCTCGCCGGGCGCCGTGCAGTCCGAGTTGCCACTGAGTGTCACGGAGCCCGACATGGCGAAAAGCATTGGCGCGTTCTACGAGGCCAATGCGATTTCCGCCGACGCCTTTGCGCGCGTCGTCGCGTTTGCAATCTGCCAGCCCGACGACGTGGATATCAATGAAATTCTGTTCCGTCCGACGAAACAGGAACTTTGACAAGGCCTCCACGGTCATGCGTGCGCTTGCCTCGGCGCCACGCCAGGAAGTATGTTAGACTGTACTTGTGGTTATGCAGAAGTTACATGGCTTTCTGACTTTCCGGCCGACCCATGGCCTTCGTGCTCGGGTATTGCTGAACTCATCAAGTGCTGGTCTTGTGTGTCTCTACGCTGGGCGGCGAGTGCCGCCCGGAAACAATCATCACTCGATCGAAGGAAGCAAAATGCTGAGTCAAGGCACTGTCAAATGGTTCAACGAAGGCAAGGGTTTCGGTTTCATTGCCCAGGATAACGGCGAAGCCGAGCTTTTCGTGCATTTCAGCGAAATCCAGGGCAATGGGTTCAAGACGCTGACCGAAAACCAGCGCGTCCAGTTCGAAGTCAAGCAGGGCCAGAAAGGTCTGCAAGCGGCGAACGTGCAGGTGATCTGAACCACCGCGCTGTCAAGAAAAACCGCTGCCTCGCGCAGCGGTTTTTTTTTGGTGTGGTGCATGGCTTTGCGGCGGCTACGCCGTTTTTGGCGTAAGGTTGCTCGACTTTCCCCTTCATTCCGCTCCCCTGCGATCCTTCGATGTCTTCCGTTGCGTCAAGCTTTCTGGTTTCAATCGCATCGGTCTTTGCGCTGGCGCTATGTCACGCACAGGCGACCCCGTTGGACAATGCGGCCGACTTGCTGCGTAACGGGCACCTGGTGCAGGCGGACCGCGCGATTGCGCAGGCGCTTGCCGCCCAGCCTGATTCGGCACGTGCGCATTACCTCGACGCACGACTTCTCGCTGCCGAGGGAAAATGGCCTCTTGCCGAGGATGAGCTCGAGCGCGCCCGGCGTCTGGATCCAGCCTTGCGTTTTGCGCCGGCGCCGCAAGTGCAGGCGCTCGCAAGTACGGTGATGCGCCACCGGTGGAAGAATCCGTCGGGGCTCGCGGGCTATGGGCAAGCCGCGCTGGCGGTTTTGTTCATCCTGGTGTCAGGGTCCTTGATCATCGGTGTATTCCGCAATCGCAATCGGCCTCCCCACGCCTGAAAGCGGGGCTGCGCATGCGCGCTGGCTTAATCCGGTTGCGGTCCACCGGCGACGGGAAGAGCCCAGCCCCGACGCATCGAGACAAAGCGCACGAGCGCGCAACAACCTGACCCAAGCCAAGGGATCAATGCATTGTTCCACCCCCGAGACTGGCCGACGACCTGGATGCAAGCACCGAGCAGTGCCGCCATGGCATAGACTTCGCGTTGCAAAATGACAGGCACACGGTTCAGCAGTACGTCGCGCAGCACGCCTCCGCCGACCGCGCTGACCGTGCCGAGCGCGATGGACGCCTCGATGTTGCCAGTCATGGCCATGGCCTTGTGTGCACCGGCGACGGCGAAAAAGCCAAGTCCGACCGCGTCGAAGACAAGGACCGGATGCTGGACGTGGCGCAGCAGCGCCCGCGACCCCAGCGCCAGCGCGGCCGCCAACCCGGCCACAGCCGCGTAACGCCACTGCGCAATCCCGGCAGGGGGGAGCGAGCCCAGGCAAAGATCACGGACGATGCCACCCCCGCATGCCGTGACGTATGCCACGACGACCACTCCAAACAGATCGAGGCGTCGTTCGATCGACGCGGTTGCGCCGCTCAGGGCGAACGCGAACGTTCCCAACAGGTCGAGCAGAACAAACCAGCCGTGTGACACGATGCGTCTTTGCTCCGCTCGGTCAGGCTGACGCGTCCACCAGAACGAGCTCGCTGTCTTTCAGTGCGGTGACACGCAAGACCGCTTCATCCTTGATGGCGGCTCCGTCGCGCGCGTTCAGCACGATGCCCTGGATTTCAACCTGACCCGTCGCCGGCACCAGATATCCATGGCGGCTTTCGTCGAGGAATCGGTACTCGACTGACTCCCCCTGTTTCAAGGTCGCGCCCAGAACCCTTGCGCTGGCGCGAATCGGCAGTGCGTCCCCGTCTCCTTCGATGCCGCTGGCCAAGGCGACAAAGCGCCCGCTGCGGTCGGCTTTCGGGAACGGCTTCGCCCCCCAGCATGGCGGCTCACCTTGCCGATCCGGCAGGATCCATATCTGGAAAATCCGGGTGACGCCCGTTTCCACGTTGTACTCGGAGTGACGTATCCCGGTTCCAGCGCTCATCACCTGCACATCCCCGGCCTCGGTGCGTCCGCTGTTTCCAAGACTATCCTGATGCGTGATGGCTCCCTCGCGGACGAAGGTGATGATCTCCATGTCCGCGTGCGGGTGAGGAGGGAACCCGGTACCGGGCTGAATGGCGTCGTCGTTCCAGACGCGCAACGCTCCCCATTGCATGCGGTTCGGGTCATGGTAGCTGGCGAACGAAAAATGGTGTTTCGCGTCGAGCCAACCATGGTTGGCCCCTCCCAGGGTTTCAAAAGCTCTGCGTTCAATCATCGTGATTTCGCTCGTAGGTGGCGGAACAGCGTTGTGACGAGGTGTCTGGCAAAGTCGTGAGCCGTTGGTGCATTGATGCCAAGGATTCGATCGTAAAGCGGCCGATCAGTCGAAGCGCCTTGCCAATCAGTGCGAATGTCGGTGATGCACGTCCGGTGCATGAACGTGGCTGTGTGTGGTCTCTGCGTGTCGATGCCGGTGCGCGTGGCGCGTTCCCGGCGCGATCGGCTGCAGGTGGGCATGTTGATGGTGCGCATCGTGCTGGTGTTCGTGGTCATGGTCAAGCTCCTCATGGGTGTGCACATGGGCATGGCGTTCAGTGAGGTGAAGCCAGACGCCGATGCCCATCAATGCCGCCGCCGCCAGCAGCGGCACGGTGACCGGATCTCCCATGAGGATGGCAAGCAGCGCGCCGAAAAACGGTGCGACCGAGAAGTAAGCGCCGGTCCGCGCCGACCCCAGATGTCGTAACGCCACGACAAACAGCGAGAGACTGATCCCATAGGCAAACAGACCGACCAGCATTGCGGCACCCGACGTTGCCATCGGTGGCACGGAGGCGCCAGAGGCGAGCGCCAGAAGCAGATTGACGCTGCCGGCTACCAGACCCTTGATGGAGGCGATCCACGTTGCGTCGGCCAGCGAAACTTTCCGCGTCAGGTTATTGTCGATGGCCCACGCCAGACAGGCGCCAAGAACGAGCGCGACCGAGGCGATGGCATGTAGCGACCAGGCGGCCCTCGTGCCACCACCGCTCAGGAGCACGGCGCCGGCGACGATTGCCAGCATGCCCAGTGCGATGCGACGATCGAAGTTTTCGCGGAACACGAACCATGCCAGCAATGCCGTGAATACGCTCTCGGCGTTGAGCAATAGCGCGGCGCCTGATGCATGCATGCCCTTGAGGCCCAACATGAGCATCACCGGCCCGAGGACGCCACCAAATGCCACGGCGCCCGCGAACCAGGCAACTTCCCCGAAGGGCAGGCGAACGCGCGATGCACGGGTCAGGACGCGCCATACACCCAGGCCCAGGCCGGACCCGAGGTACAGCAACCCCGCCAGGCTCCACGGGTCGATGCCCTGCAACAGCCGCTTCGCCAGCGGCGTACCGGCTCCGAACAGCGCGGCTGCGCCCAGCGCGGCCAGCACCCCGGGGCGACGCGGGTTCGGCGTCCGCTCCATGTCATCGGT
>DAICZP010000058.1 GCA_027311065.1 Thiomonas sp.
CGGGGGCGTGGGGTGTCGGCATATTGGGTCTCAGCGCGCGGGTGCGGACGGCGGCTGGGGAAGGTATAAAGGGCCGCGCTGCCCGCAGCCGGCGAGCATCGTACAGATGAGTACCACCGCGCAGAAAGCGGACTTTCGCAAGTCAAGGCGGGTACGGGTTCCTAGAATGATGGGTGCATCCATGAAACAAGTTTATCAGCCACCCGCGAGCCCTCCATGAACGATCTTCCGCAGTCCGATTACCTCCGCCTCGGCGAGACCACCCTGGCCGCGCTTGAAGCGGCGGCCGACGCCGCCGACCTCGACTCCAAGCGCGAAGGGGGCGTGCTCACGCTGGAACTCGACAGCGGGGTGCAGATCATCGTGAATCTTCAGCCGGCGATCCAGGAGCTGTGGCTGGCCAGCCGCATGGGCGCCTATCATTTCCGGCATGATGGCGCACGGTGGCTCGATACCCGCGCGGCGCGCCCGCTCGATGCGGTCGTGCGCGAAGCGCTCGAGGGTCTCGATGGTCCGCAACTGGACCTGTCGGCGCTGGCTTGATCCCTGGCGCGCCGTGGGAGAATTGCAACGCGTGGCTTGAATGCCAGGAAATACCTGACAATCAATCAAGAACTTGTTGTTAGTATTGAAAAAAACCATGAACTCGTGCCCGCGTCCGCGGGATTGACGCTGTGCCGCGATCAGATCGCGCGTGATTTCGTGCGGGTTTTCTCACCGTACCAACGATCGATACAGGAAAACGCCTTGTCCATTTTCGGACGCATGTTCCGCAAGCGCTACGCGCCGCTGATCGGGCTGGATATCAGCAGCTCGAGCGTCAAGCTCGTCGAGCTCTCGCTGGATGCGCATCATCGCTACACCCTGGAACGTGCGGCGATCGAGCCATTGGAGAAAGGCGCCATCGCCGACGGCAACGTCGAGAAGCACGACGAAGTCGTGGATGCCGTGCGACGCCTGATCAAGCGCAGCGGAACCAAGACCCGGCATGTTGCGCTGGCACTGCCGTCATCGGCGGTGATCAGCAAGAAAATCATTCTTCCGGGAGATCTGCGCGAGGAGGAGATCGAGGTTCAGGTCGAGAGCGAGGCCAACCAGTACATTCCGTTCGCGATCGAGGACGTTGCGCTGGATTTCAGTGTGCTGGGCCCCAGTATTGCGTCGCCAGGCGACCAGGAAGTCCTCATCGCAGCGTCGCGTCGCGACAAGGTCATCGATCGACAGAGTATCGCCGAGGCAGCGGGGCTGAAGCCACAGATCATCGATATCGACGCATTCGCGTCCCGTCTGGCCGCGGGGCGGCTGATCGAGCGGCTGCCGCGTGGCGGTCAGGATCTGCTGGTGGCGTTGTTCGAAGTCGGGGCATCGAGCACGGCGATGCAGGTCCTGCGCAACGGTGAAACCCAGTATGACCGCGACCAGCCGTTCGGGGGGCAGCAACTCACCCAGGCCATCGCACGCCACTATGGGTTTTCGCAGGAAGAGGCGGAAACCAAGAAACGCAATGCCGATCTGCCGGACGATTACACGGTGCAGGTGCTTGAACCGTTCATCGATGGCATGGCGCAGGAAATCACGCGTGCATTGCAGTTTTTCTTCCGCGCCACGCCCAACAGCAAGGTCGACTACATCCTTCTCGCCGGCGGCACCGCGTCGCTGCCTGGGCTGGTGGAACGCATCACCCAGTTGTCATCGACGGCCTGCATGGTTCTGAATCCCTTCGACGGCATGGCGATTGGCGCGAACGTGCGTGAGAAAAAACTGCGCCTGCAGGCGCCCAGCTACTTGACCAGTTGCGGCCTGGCGATGCGGCGATTCCTCCAATGAATATCGTCCTGATCAACCTTCTTCCCCATCGCGAGGCGCGCCGCAAGATGCGCCGCGAGGCGTTTTACGCCGGCGTCGGGGCGTCGCTGGTGGCGGGTGCCGTTGTACTCGGGCTGGGCTTCACGGTGCTCAGCGCCATGATTGACCATCAGCAGAATCGCAACGATTTTCTCACGCGCGAGATTGGCAAGCTCGACGTCCAGATCAAGGACATCGCCCACCTCCGGCGCGACATCGATGCGCTGCGCGCGCGCCAGAAGGCAGTCGAGGACTTGCAGTCCGACCGCAATCTGCCCGTGTACCTGTTTGATGACCTCACCACCGACACGCCCACCGGAGTGCAGATCAGCGGTGTGCGCCAGAATGGCACGTCCGTGTTGATCCAGGGCACCGCCCTGAGCCAGGAGCGGGTGGCCGATCTGCTGCGCAATCTGGCCTCGGGCAAGGGCTGGCTGGAAAAGCCCGAACTGATTGAAATCCGTTCCGTGAGCCAGCGCATTGGTGGCAGCGATCCGCAGAACGTGTCGGAATTCCAGTTGCGCGTCTCGCTGAAAAAGCCAGGCGCGGCCAAGGCGGCGTCGGCCGCGTCCGCGCACTGAGAACAGCATGGCACGATCCATCAATATGCAACTCGATTTTGGCGCGCTGCGCGAGCGCATCGGCAGCCAGTTTCGGGGGCTGAATCAAAACGATCCGGGCACCTGGCCCCCGCTGCCGCGCTACTCCGTCTATGCGCTCGCGTTTGCGTTCGCGCTTGGACTGGGCTGGTATCTGTGGCTTTCGGGGGTGAAAGGCCAGCTCGACCAGGCGGAGCAACAGGAGCAAACGCTCCGCCAGCAGTACAAGGTGAAGCTGGCGCAAGCCGTCAGCCTGGATCTGCTCAAAGTCCAGAAGACACAGGTGCAGCAGTACGTGCTGCTGCTTGAGAAGCAGCTTCCCAGCAAGGCGGAGATGGACGCATTGCTGTCCGACATCAACCAGGCCGGAATCGGCCGCGGTCTGCAATTCGACTTGTTTCGTCCCGGTCAGGTCGAGGTGCGCGACTACTACGCAGAGTTGCCGATCGCGATCCGGGTCCAGGGCAGCTACAACGACCTCGCCGCGTTCACGGCAGATATCGCCAAGCTGTCCCGCATCGTCACCCTCAACAATATCGCCATCACCAAGGTTGGAGCCACCCCTGCCAGCGCTGGTGGCAAGCTGACGATGGAAGCCACGGCAAGGACATTCCGCTACCTCGATGCGAGCGAGATCCAGGCCAAGCAGGACGCCGGCAAAAAGGTGCGCAAATGAGGCGCGTCGCACGACTTGAGCTGGCGTTGGTGTTCGGCTGCGCCACGCTGATGCTGGCCGGGTGCGGTGGCGACGGGCAGGACGACTTGCGTGCGTGGATGGCGCAGCAGCGCGCCATGCTGCACCCGCATGTGACGCCGATCGAGCCACCCAAGCCGTACATCCCGGAGCGGTACGACTTTCCCGATCAAGTCGATCCCTTCTCCTCGACCAAGCTCGAGACCGGGGTCAAGCAGGAAATGAACAAGCTCAGTCCCGAGGTGCTGTCGCAGATGAACCGGCCGAAGCAGCCGCTCGAACAGTACCCGCTCGACCAGATCAAGATGGTGGGCAGCGTGAAGATCAAGGGTGAAACCTATGCGCTGCTCAAGGCTGGCAGCCTTTTGTACAAGGCGCGTGTCGGTGGATACATCGGCCAGCACTATGGCCGCATCACCAAGATCGACGAGACCCAGGTCTCGATCGAGGAATTGGCGCAGGACGCCACCGGCGACTGGGGCAAGCGCCCGGCGACCCTTCAATTGCAGGAGAGCAGCAAATGATGTCCTTTCAGCTTCGCCGTGGCACCTCCTGGCTCGGGTGGGCGCTGGGCAGCCTGGCCGTGCTGCTGTGCCTGGCCGGGCCGGCAGCGGCGCAGTCGGGCAACGTGCTGCAGAACATTGCCGCGAGCACCCAAGGTAATCAGATCGTGGTCCAGTTGGACTTTTCACAGCCGCTCGCTTCGCCGCCAACCGGGTTCACCATCGATCAGCCGGCTCGGATCGTGCTTGATTTCCCTGGCGTGACTCCCGCGGTCGCCCGCAATGCGATGAACTTCAACCAGGGTGACCTGCGCTCCGCGGTGGTCGTGCAGGCGCAGGGGCGATCGCGTCTGGTGCTCAATTTGCGTGCTGCGACGACCTACACCACGAAAATCCGTGGGAACCGTCTGCTCGTGCTGATCACGCCGAACGCGGTGCGGCCGTCGACCACGTCGGCCGCGGCCGGTGAAGTGCTCGCGCCGCCCGTCCATTTTGCCCAAAGCATGAACGCGCAGGCGCTGGCGTTGCGCGGCATCGACTTCCACCGTGCGGCGGATGGCGCGGGGCGGGTGGTCGTGCAGTTGCCCAACAATCAGGTCGGCGTGGACATCAGCCAGCAGGGCCAGAACATCGTGGTCGACTTCCTGAAGACGACCTTGCCGGCGGTCCTGCGCCGTCGCCTGGACGTGGGGGATTTCGCGACCCCCGTGAAGTCGGTCACCACGTTCCAGATGGGCGACAACGTGCGGATGGTGGTGCAGCCCGCAGGCTCCTACCAGCAAAGCGCCTACCAGGCCAACGACCAGTTCGTGCTCGAGGTGCATCCTCAACTGCCGAGCCCGAACCAGTTGGCGCCGGGTAACGGCCCCGGCTATCACGGGCAAAAGCTGTCGTTGAATTTCCAGAACATCGACGTGCGTTCCCTGTTGCAGGTCTTTGCCGATTTCACCGGTTTGAACGTGGTGGTCAGCGACGCCGTCAGCGGAGACCTCACGCTGCGCCTGAAAGATGTGCCCTGGGATCAGGCGCTGCATCTGATCCTGCAGGCGAAGGGCCTGGGCGAGCGCAAGGACGGCAATGTGCTGTGGATCGCGCCGCGCGATGAAATTCTCGCGCGGGAAAAGTCCGAACTCGAAGCCGCCAAGTCCATTCAGGCCATCGAGCCTGTGAAGTCTGAAACCTTCCAGCTCAATTATCAGAAGGCGGCAAACGTGGTGTCCCTGCTGACCGGGGCGGCAGGCGGCTCCCAGTCCAGCGCCTCGGGATCGCCATCCACCCTGATGCTCGGTGGCGCGGTTGGGGCCGCGGCGCCAACATCGCGGGTCTTGTCGCCGCGCGGCACCGTGTTGGCAGACCCGCGCACGAACCAGATTTTCGTCACGGATATTCCCTCGAAACTCGAGGAAATAAGCACCCTCATCGCCAAGATCGACAAGCCGGTGCGTCAAGTGGTGATCGAGGCCCGCATTGTCGAAGCCACGGATTCCTTCGGGCGCTCACTTGGAGCCAAGCTTGGGTATACCGGCGCCGCCTCGACGCTGGTGCCCGGCAGTAGCGTGGCGATTGGCGGCAACTATCTTGGCGTCACGAGCCAGACCAATCAGCCAGGCTCGACGGCCGTGGCACTCACCGATACGCAGTTCGTGAATCTGCCAGCCAACACCATCGCGAATTCGGTGCTGTCGGGGGTGTCGCCGGGTTCGCTCGCGATCAGCCTGTTCAACGCCGGGGCCGGTCGATTCATCAATCTGGAGTTGAGTGCGTTGGAAGCGGATGGTCAGGGCAAGATCATTTCCTCGCCGCGCGTCATCACCGCCGACATGCAAAAGGCTTCGATCGAGCAAGGGACCGAAATTCCATACCAGCAGGCCACGTCCAGCGGTGCGACCTCGGTATCGTTCCAGAAAGCTGTGCTCAGTCTCAATGTGACGCCACAGATCACCCCCGACGGGAACGTGATCATGAATGTCGAGATCCACAAGGACAGCGTGGGTCAAAACACCGCCGCCGGACCTGCCATCAACACCAACACCCTGACGACACAGGTGCAGGTGGAGAATGGCGGCACCGCGGTGCTCGGTGGCATCTACAGTTCGCAGGAACAAAACCAGACCGACAAGGTGCCGCTGCTTGGTGACATTCCCGTGTTCGGTTATCTGTTCAAAACCAAAAGCAGGAGCACGCAGAAGGACGAACTCCTGGTGTTCCTGACGCCGAAGATCGTCAACGCGAATGCTTTCAGCCATTGAGCCGTGCGGGAAGCAACCTTGACTGAGTCAGCTGTGATGCATGTCCGGGGCGTCCGCATGGCGCGTGTCGCTTCGGGTGCTGGCCCTGGTGCCCCCAAGGGTGCCGGGTCGGCATCGATCACCGCACAATAAACGCGGGTTGATTCTCCGCGTGCAGTGGCGCCCGATGTCGAAATGCATCATCCTGGTTGGCCTCATGGGTGCGGGCAAAACGACCATTGGACGTGCGTTGGCGCAGCGCGCGGGTCTGCAGTTCTTCGATAGCGACCACGAAATCGAGCGACGCGAGGGTTGTTCGATTTCGGCGCTGTTCGCGCGTGATGGCGAGGCGCGGTTCCGCGATATTGAAGCGGAGGTGATCGACACGATCGCGCGGCGTGACGGAATCGTGCTTGCCACCGGAGGTGGCGCCGTGTTGCGCGAGGCCAGTCGCCGTGTCATGCACGCACGCGGCACCGTGGTGTATCTGCGGGCATCTCCCGACGAGTTGGCCCACCGCACCCGCAACGACCGCAGTCGGCCTTTGCTGCAAGGGGGCGACGCGCGGATGAAGTTGCGTGAGCTGTTTCGCCAGCGCGATCCGCTGTATCGCGACGTGGCGCACTTCATCATCGACACCGGGCGACCCTCCGCAGGAATGCTCGCGCAGCTGGTGCTGACCCAGCTCGAACTCGCCGGTGTACTCGATCCGGCGGCGGCGCCGGCGGCCGTGCGTCCCACCCGGTGAGGTTGCGGCTGCCCGTCGCGAACGGCGCCGGCAGCTTGTTTCTACAATGCGTGGATGACGCCTCTGCACGCAATTCCACCCATCACCGTGCACGTCGCGCTCGACGCGCGTGCCTATGACATCCATATTGGCGCGGGCCTCCTGGCTGGGCCCGGGACGTTCGGTCCGGTTGCAAACACCCGGGCGCGGGCGCTCATCGTCACCAACGCGACGGTTGCTCCGCTGTATGCGGCGCGGTTGCGGGCGGCGGTGGCGCCGCATTTCGCCGATGTCGTCGTGTGCGTGCTTCCCGACGGGGAACAGTACAAGGACTGGCCCACGCTCAATCAAGTTTTCGATGCCCTGCTCGAGGCGCAGTGCGATCGCCGTACCACCCTGTTCGCCCTCGGCGGTGGTGTCGTTGGCGACATGACCGGATTCGCGGCAGCGTGCTACATGCGTGGCGTACCGTTCGTGCAAGTGCCGACCACGCTGTTGGCCCAGGTGGATTCCTCGGTCGGTGGCAAGACGGCGATCAACCATCCGCTGGGCAAGAACATGATCGGCGCGTTCTACCAGCCCCGGCTGGTGGTGGCGGACATCGATACCTTGCGAACGCTGCCGCCGCGCGAGGTGTCAGCGGGAATTGCCGAGATCATCAAGCACGGGGCCATCGCCGATCCGGATTTTTTTGCGTGGCTCGAGCAGCACATGGAGGGCTTGCGGGCGCTCGAGCCCGGCATCGTCGCCGACGCGGTGCGGCGGTGTTGCGAGATCAAGGCGGCTGTCGTTGCGAGCGATGAGACCGAGTCTGGTCTCCGTGCCATCCTGAATTTTGGTCATACCTTCGGTCACGCCATCGAATCCGGGATGGGGTATGGCGCGTGGCTGCATGGCGAGGCCGTGGGTGCTGGTATGGTCATCGCGGCGGACTTGTCGCGCCGGCTCGGCCTGCTCGACGCACAGGACGCGACCCGGATCCGCGCCCTTTGCGAGCGTGCCGGCCTTCCGGTTCGGGCACCGTCGCTGCCGGTGAAGCGCATGGTCGCGCTGATGCAGGTGGACAAGAAGACCGAGGCCGGAGCGGTTCGTTTCGTGCTGCTCGACGGGCTGGGCCGCGCCGTGACGCGCGGTGCGCCGGCCGACACGGTCGACGACGTGCTGCGTGCGCACGGCGGAACGTGACGTGCGGCGTACGCCTGATCCGCGCGAAGCCTCGCTGGCGCCCTATGCGTGCAGCGCCACGACCTCGCGCGGCCGATTGCACCCGGAACCGTCTCCCCACGACCGCACCGAGTATCAGCGCGACCGCGACCGCATCATCCATTGCAGTGCCTTCAGGCGCCTGGAGTACAAGACCCAGGTATTCCTCAATCACGAAGGTGATCTTTTTCGCACGCGATTGACGCACAGTCTCGAGGTCGCACAGATCGCCCGCTCCATTGCGCAGTCGCTGGGCTTGAACGAGGATCTGACCGAGGCCATCGCGCTGGCGCACGATCTTGGCCATACACCGTTCGGCCACGCGGGCCAGGACGCCTTGGCGGGCTGCATGCGTGCGCGTGATCCAGACGGCGGTGGCTTCGAGCACAACCTGCAGTCACTGCGGGTTGTGGACCATCTGGAAGAGCGCTATGCCGCTTTCGACGGCTTGAACCTGACCTTCGAGACCCGCGAGGCCATTCTCAAGCACTGCTCCCGGCGCAATGCGCAGCGTTTGGGGCCCGTGGCGGCGCGTTTCGTCGATGGTGGCCAGCCAAGCCTCGAGGCGCAGGTGACCAACCTCGCCGACGAAATCGCCTACAACAACCACGACATCGACGACGGCCTGCGTTCGGGCCTGCTGCAGCTCGACCAGCTCGAACCCATCGCGTTTTTCGGTGGCCATCTCCATGCAGTCCGCCGGGCTTACCCAGGGTTGGCGACGAAGCGACTGGTGGCTGAAACCATCCGGCGGATGATCTCCGCCCTGATCGCAGACCTGGTCGCATCCAGCCGCCAGCGTATTGCCACAGCGGGTGTGGACACGCCCGATGCGGTTCGCCAGGCGGCTGCGCTGGCGGGATTCAGTCCCCCGGTGCGCGAGCAGCTTGCCGCGTTGCAGCGGACCTTGCGTCACGCCTTGTACCGGCATCCCCAGGTCCTGCGCTCGACCACCAAGGCCGCGCGCGTGCTGCGCGAGCTGTTCGATGCCTACGCCGATGACCCGCGGCTGTTGCCGCAAGAGCATCAACCCGGTGAAGGCCCGATGCGCTGGCGAGGGATCGCCGACTATATCGCTGGCATGACCGACCGCTACGCCATCAAGGAACACCGTCGCCTGTTCTCGGTCCAGGACTGGTAGCGACGCGCACCGCCGCGAATAACCCTAAATATTTAGGGTGTTGATCCACGCCAGGACAAAAATTGCCTAGGCAATTACCATCGTGGCATGGATTCGAATCCCACCCCTCCGTGCACAGCCTTTTACGACGGTGCGCACTACGAGAGCCAGCGTTCGGTTGGCTACTGGATCAAGATGGCCTATGCCGAGCTCCAGCGCAGTCTGGACGCCCGCATGCATCCGCTGGATCTCACCGGCATGCAATGGGGGCCGCTATGGCTGATTGGAAGCGGGCGTGCCGATACGGTCGCGGCGTGCGCACGCGAGGCCGGCATCGATGCTGGCGCCATGACGCGCATGCTCGACCGTCTCGAGGCCAAGGGCCTGCTGGTCCGTGAACGTTGCACGGCCGACCGGCGCGTGGTGCGGGTGTCGCTGACCGACCATGGGCAGGACATCGTCAAAGAGATTCCGCACATCCTCGCCGATGTTCTCAACAGTCACCTCGTGGGCTTCAGTCATGACGAGGCACAAGCACTGCTTTCGTTGCTTCAACGCTTTGTGCGCAACGGGGACGTCGCGAAGGATTGAACGCGTTCCCGCCAGCCAGAACCCATCCGACGTCCAACATGCCATTCAAACCGGCCACGCCTTCCGTGGCTCACGCCATGCAGATCCACGATTTCCGCCCATCCCCCATCTTGCGGCGCCGTTTCGGCACCTTGGCGCTGGCCTTGCTTCTGGCCGGCTGCGCCGCTGGAAGCCAGGACGCACCGACCGCGCGGGAAGTGCTGCCAGCATCCCTCGGATTGCATCACGTCTCGTTGGCGTTTCCGTCCGTGCAGTGGTGGACCACGTTCAACGACCCGGTGTTGGACAAGCTGGTTGATCATGCGCTGCGGGCGAATCCCAGTCTGGCGCAGGCCGGTGCGCGCCTGGAGCAGGCGCGTGCCGCCGCCGGCATTGCCGGCAGCGGCCTCCAGCCGCATCTGGGGGCATCGCTGAGTTCAACACGTGAGCAATTCAGCGCCAACGATATCTACCCTCCTCCATTCGGGGGGTCGATGTACACGGAAAACCAGCTCATGTTGCAGGGTGGCTGGGAGATCGATTTCTTCGGCCGCAACCGTGCGCGCCTCGATGCCGCTCTCGGGACCGCACGTGCGGCGGCCGCGCAGGCGCAGGCGGCCCGCGTGCTGTTGGCATCCAATGTGGTCGCCACCTACGTGCAACTCGCGCGTACCGAAGCGCGTCGCCATACGCTTGAACAGATCCTCGGGCAGAAAGAGCGCATCGTCGCTGTTGTGGGGGCTCGTGTCAGGGAAGGGCTCGAGCCCACGCTGCAGCTGCGTCCGGTCCAGACCGACATCCCGAAGCTTCGCTTGCAACTGGAGCAGAACGCCGAAGTGGCGCGGGAGTTGCGGCATGCGCTGGCGGCCCTGTCGGGGCAGGGGCCCGACGCTACCGCGCATCTGGCGCCCACGTTGCGGGTGCTGCCCACCCCGGCGCTGCCGAGGGAATTGCCAGCCGAGATCGTCGGGCACCGCGCTGATGTGGTGGCCGCCCGCTGGCAAGTCCGCGCCGCGTTGGCCGGGGTGCGCGAAGCGCGCGCAGCCTTCTACCCGAACGTCAACCTGAGCGCGTTCATCGGTCTGGATGCACTCGGTGCCACGCAGTTTCTGACCGCCGGCAGCCGCACTTTCGGTGTGGGCCCGGCCGTGACGCTGCCGCTGTTCGAGGGCGGCGCGCTGCGGGCCCAGCTCCGCGGCCGGGCGGCGGCGGCGGACGCCGCCATCGACGAGTACAACGCCACCGTGCTTGGCGCCGTGCGCGACGTGGCGGACGCGGTCGCGCGTCGACGCTCGGCGGACCGTCAGATCCGGCAGCAGGATGACGCCCTGCGGCTGGCACGCGAAGCGCATGCGCTGGCGCGCAAGCGCTTCGAAGCCGGCCTGGGCAACGACCTCGCCGTGCTGTCGGCACAGGGCGCCGTGCTGCAGCTGGAGCTCGTCGGCGACGACCTGAAGGCGCAAGCGCTGCTTGATGACGTCGCGCTGATGCGCGCGCTTGGCGGCGGGTATCGCGACCCGGGCGCCGCTGGGTAGCACCTGTCCCGGCCGCCACCCCATCACAACAACAAACATCACAAACCCGCACGGAGCCTCGCATGAGCGCGCAGCCTCAATCTTCCCCGAATACGTCCAACGCAGCCGATGCAAGCGCGGCCACGCGCCGCCGATTGATGCTGGGGGCCATCGGCATTTTTCTCGTCGCCGGTATCGCCGACCTCGGCTATCAATATTGGCTGTCCTCGCACCAGGTATCGACCGATGATGCCTACGTCGCCGCCGATGTGGTGCAGATCACGCCGCAAGTGGGTGGCACCGTGACCGCTGTGATGGCGAACGACACCGCACGCGTGCAGGCCGGTCAGGAGCTGGTCGCGCTCGATGGCGCCGACGCGCATGTCGCGCTGCAGCAGGCCGAGGCACAGCTTGGACAAGCTGTGCGCGGCTTGCGCGTGACGTATGCGCAGACCGACGCTTTGCGCGCGCAGGTCGCATTGCGCAAGACCGAGGTGGCGACGGCGCGCACCAATCTTGCAAGAGCCGAGGACGCGCTGCACCGCCGCCAGCTCCTCGCGGGCACCGGCGCCGTCGGCGCCGAGGAGCTTCGCCAGGCGCAGATCGCGGTCGAGGCGGCCCAGAGCGCGCTGGCCACCGCGCAAAGCGCGGTGAAGGCCGCGTCGGCTTCGGAAGCTGCGAATGAAGCCCGCACCGCTGGCGTCGTGCTGGCGCACAATCCGGCGGTTCGCCTGGCCGCTGCGCGCGTGCGCGAGGCCTTCCTGGCGTGGGAACGTACCCGTATTCCGGCCCCGGTCACCGGGGTGGTTGTGCGCCGCAGCGTGCAACTTGGCCAGCGCGTGGCACCGGGCATGCCGCTCATGGCCGTGATCCCGCTGGACCATGTCTGGATCGATGCCAATTTCAAGGAGACCCAGCTGCGCAACATGCGTATCGGCCAACCAGCCACAGTGGTGGTCGATCAATATGGTTCGAAGGTGACGTTCCATGGCAAGGTGGTTGGCATTTCCGCGGGCAGCGGTGCGAGCTTCGCGCTATTGCCGGCCCAGAACGCGACTGGCAACTGGATCAAGGTCGTGCAGCGCGTGCCGGTGCGCATCGCGCTCGACCCGTCTGATCTGAAGGCACATCCGCTGCGTGTGGGCTTGTCGAGCGAAGCGACGGTCGACATCACGGATCACGCCGTTGCGCCCATCGTCGACATGCCCCCCGCGGCACCAGAGCGCACTGACGTGTATGCGGTGAGCTGGGTGAAAGCCGACGCGCTGGTGCAACACATCATCGCGGCCAACGCGGGTCGAGCATGACGCTGACACGGGGGCATCCATGACCGATATCAACATTGTGGAGGAGGCACCGGGCAGTCCTGCACCCGAACCGGTGGCCCCCGCGGCACAGGCGGCGCACCTGGTGCCCTTGCGCGGGGGGCTGCTGGTGCTGGGCACCATCGCCTTGAGCCTCGCGACCTTCATGAACGTGCTGGACACCTCGATCGCGAATGTGTCCATCCCCGCCATCGCGGGGGATCTGGGTGTGAGTTCGTCCCAGGGAACCTGGGTGATCACGTCGTTTGGCGTGGCCACAGCCATTGCCGTACCGTTGACCGGGTTTCTCACCCAGCGCTTTGGCGCGGTACGCGTGTTCCTCACCAGCATTCTGATGTTCACGCTGTTTTCGTTTCTCTGCGGCCAGGCGACGAGCCTGGGAGTCCTGATCCTTTTCCGCGTGCTGCAGGGTGCCTCGGCGGGACCGATGATTCCTCTGTCGCAGACCTTGCTGTTATCCAGCTATCGTCCTTCGCGCGCCGGCATGGCGATCGCGATGTGGTCGATGACGACGCTGGTGGCGCCGATTACCGGCCCTTTGCTCGGCGGCTGGATCACCGACAACGTCGCCTGGCCCTGGATTTTCTACATCAACGTACCGATCGGCATTCTCTGTGCAGGTGTGACGTACAGCATTTATCGTGACCGTGAAACACCGACCCGAAAGCTGCCGATCGACTGGACCGGGCTCGTGTTGCTGGTGACCTGGGTGGGCTCCCTGCAGGTCATGCTCGACAAGGGGCAGGAGCTCGACTGGTTCAGCTCGGGTGTTGTGGTGGCGTTGGCGGTGTCGGCCGTCATCGGTTTCGTGCTGTTCCTGATCTGGGAGCTGTTTGAAGAGCATCCGGTGGTCGATCTGACGCTGTTCAAGCGCGCCAATTTCAGTATCGGCACGGCCATGCTGGCGATCGCCTACGGCATGTTCTTCGGCAGTCTGGTTCTGCTGCCGCTGTGGTTGCAGGAGTTCGTTGGTTACACCGCAACGGATGCTGGCGAGGTCCTGGCCTGGGTCGGTCTGTTCGCGCTGATGCTGTCGCCGCTGCTCGGGCGTTACATGCATCTGGTCGATACCCGTTGGCTGACCACCGTCTCCTTTGCGACCTTCGCGTTGGTGTTCTGGCTGCGTTCTGGCTTCACCGCCAATGATTCCTACTGGGGCTATGCATTCCCAACCGTGATCCAGGGCATCGCGACAGCGCTGTTCTTCATCCCGCTGCTCGGGATTGTGCTGGGCGGGTTGCCGCCCAACCGAATCGCTGCGGCGTCTGGGCTGTCCAATTTTCTCCGGATCACCGCGGGATCGTTCGGAACGTCGATCTACACGACATGGTGGGCCGACCGCGCCAGCCTGCACCATTCGCAGTTGGTGGACAACATTTACGCGGGGAACCCGGTGACCGAGGCGGCCCTGCATGGAATGCGCGCCAGCGGGTTTTCGCCGCAACAGGCGCTCGGCGTGGTTGACGGGCTGATTCAGCAGCAGTCCTACACCATCGCGGCCGACGAACTGTTCAGGCTCAGCGCATGGCTTTTCCTGGCGTTGATCGTGATGGTCTGGATGGTACGACCCGGGCGTGGACCGACCGGAGCCGACTCGGCAGGGGCGCATTGAGGAGCGCAGTCGGGCGGCGGGCGATGTCCTGCATAAAATGGTCGCATGTTGCATGACCAAGCCACCCGACTGTTTCTCATCCGTCACGGTGAGACCGACTGGAACGCCGATGCGCGAATCCAGGGTCACACCGACATCTCCCTGAATGCGCGCGGCCGGGCGCAGGCACGCGCACTCGCGCACGCCCTGGATGGGCAAACCATTGACGCCATCTATGCCAGCGACCTGTCCCGTGCGCGCGAGACCGCGGCCCCGCTTGCGGCGCAGGCAGGCCTTGCCCCGCGTCTGCATGCGGGGCTGCGGGAACGCGCGTTCGGTGACTTCGAGGGCAGCAGCTTTGCGCAGTTGCAGTTGGCGCATCCGGAGGCCTGCTTGCGCTGGCGCCGCCGGGACCCCGACTTCGCTGCGCCCGGCGGGGAGCGGCTTGATGCATTCCATGCGCGGGTGACACGCACGGTGCTCGACATCGCCGCCGCCCACCCTGGGCAGGTGCTTGCGGTTGTCACCCACGGCGGTGCCCTCGACTGCCTGTATCGCCACGCCACCGGGCAGGCCCTCGATGCCGCGCGAACCTGGGAGTTGCGCAACGCCGCGATCAATCGTGTGCTGGTCGCCGGGGGACAGATGACCCTGATCGGTTGGAATGACGCCAGCCATCTCGACGATGTGCGGGATGAACAGGTGGCGTGAGTGCGTCGGGGCGTCAGGCGCGACCGCATGGCGTTCGGCTAGACTGCGTTCATCGATCAACAGGATGGTTCGCCAAGAGGCAAGCATGCGTTTGCGGATCAGTGGGTTAAGGATCATGGCCGCCATCGTGGCAGCCTCCGGGCTGGCGGCGATGCATCTGGCCCATGCCGGACTCGGGCAGCATCTCGACGCAGCGTCCGCGGATGGCCGGCTGGTGGCTGGAGCTCCGCGCCTGGTGGCACGGATCGCCTCGGCCGCAATGCAGGCTGGTGTGCAGACGCAGACCGTGCAGACGGTTCAGGGCGATACCGTGGTCGAGTATGCCGATGCCAGCGGCATGGTGTTCGCCGTGACCTGGCGTGGTCCGTTCAGCCCGAATCTGGCGCAGATCCTGGGAACGTATTTCGGTGCCTACATCCAGGCAACGCATGTGGTCCGGGGTTTGACCGACGCAAGCTCGCAGAGCGCCGACATCGTTGTCCACAGCCATGGCCATATGCGTAACTTCGATGGTGTTGCCTGGGTGCCGGCGCTTGTCCCGGCGGGTTTTGATGCTTCAGGACTCACGCCATGAGCGCGGTCCGCAGGGGCCATCCCGCGTGCTTGCGGCGCATGGCGGCGGGTGCGTTCGCGCTCGCCCTGACCGTCATGCTGGGAGCATGCGGAGGGGGCGGAGGGAGCGGAGGGGGGACGACGTCGGGTACGACGTCGAGCGCGCCGGCACCTGGCGCATCGGTGGCTGCGGTCTCGAACATCGTGCCGGTCACCATCGCCCAACTCCCCAATGCGGGTAACGTCAGCACCGCCAACATACCCTACGTCACCGTCACGGTGTGCGATGCCGGTGGTGCTTGCGCGAGCATTCCAAACGTCCTCGTCGATACGGGGTCTGCCGGGTTGCGGCTGTTCGCGAACAAGGTGAGCGGAGTCTCGCTGCCCATGGTCGCCGGCGCGACGAGCGGCTCCACGCTCGGCAGCTGCGGTCAGTTCGCCTCGGGTTACCTCTGGGGGAGCGTACGCCTGGCGACCGTGCATATCGGTTCGATCGCGACCACCGCAGCCATTCCCGTGACACTCATCAACGATCCGCAGCAGGCCCCCGTGCCAACGGGGTGCAGCGGTCAAGGGCCGGATTTTTCCACCCTGCTTTCGGGAACCACCAACGGGATTCTCGGCATCAGCAACTTTCCCCAGGATTGCGGTGCGGCTTGCGTGCGTAGCGCCGGCAGCGGTTTCTACTTCAGTTGCGCGGCGGGCTCCTGCGCGGCGACCACGGTGCCTCTGGGAAGCCAGGTTGCGAACCCGGTGGCGTCGTTTCCCGCCGGTGTCAACAATGGCACGGTGCTGACACTTCCCGCGGTGGCATCTGTGCTGGGCGCGCCGTCAGCCAGCGGAACCCTGGCGTTCGGTGTCAACACCCAGGCTGACAACGCCCTGCCCGCTGGAGCGCAGACGTTTGCCCTCGACAGCAAGGGCAACTTTGGCGTCGCGCTTGCGGGTGGCAGCGGCGCTGGCTTCATCGACAGTGGTTCAAACGGCTATTTCCTGGCCTTGAACCTGCCGCTGTGCAGCAACGGGTTCTATTGCCCGACGACGACCACGAACGAGGCTTTGCAATTCGCATCCGGCAATGTGACCGGATCGGGATCCATTCAGATCGGAAACGCAACCAGCATGTTCAGCACTGGCAATGCAGCGCTGCCGGCGATTGGCGGCACCGAAGCGATTGCCGGCCAGATCGATCTCGGATTGCCATTCTTCTATGGGCGGTCGATCGCCACTGGGTTGCCGGTGGCGGGATACGCAAGCGGGTTCGTGGCGTTCTGACCGGGGCAAACCCAGCCCGGCGTCAGCTGCCGAACAACGCACCTTCGGAGCGCGGCGCCGTCAATCCGAGGTGGGCGTAGGTTGCTGCGCTGGCGATACGTCCGCGCGGCGTGCGCTGAATGTAACCGTGCTGGATCAGGAAGGGTTCGATCACGTCCTCGATGGTGTCGCGCTCCTCGCCGATGGCCGCGGCCAGGTTGTCGAGCCCCACTGGACCGCCGCCGAAGCGGTGGATGATGGCTTCCAGCAGCTTGCGGTCCATCAGATCGAAGCCCAGGGGATCGACGTCGAGCATTTTCAGCGCGGCGTCGGCCACCGCGCGGCTGATGCGGCCATCAGCGCGGATCTCGGCGTAATCACGGACGCGTCGCAGCAGACGGTTGGCGATGCGTGGCGTACCACGCGAGCGCCGCGCGATCTCGGATGCGCCCTCGGGGTCCATGCCGGCGCCGAGCAACTGCGCGGAGCGCAGGACAATGGTGCCGAGCTCCTCGGTCGTGTAGAACTCCAGTCGGGAGACAATGCCGAAGCGGTCGCGCAGCGGATTGGTGAGCATGCCGGCGCGGGTGGTGGCGCCAACAAGCGTAAAGGGCTGCAGATCGATCTTGACGCTGCGCGCCGCCGGGCCCTCGCCGATCATGATGTCGATCTGGTAGTCCTCCAGTGCCGGGTAGAGGATTTCCTCGACGACGGGCGAGAGGCGGTGGATTTCGTCAATGAACAAAACGTCATTGCGTTCCAGGTTGGTCAGGATCGCCGCGAGGTCACCCGCGCGTTCGAGCACCGGCCCGGAGGTCGAACGCATATTCACCCCCATCTCGCGCGCGATGATGTGCGCCAGGGTGGTCTTGCCGAGTCCCGGGGGGCCAAACAGCAGGACGTGATCCAGCGCTTCGCCGCGGCGCCTGGCCGCGCCCATGAAAATGTCGAGTTGTTCGCGCACCCGCACCTGACCGATGTAATCGCGCAGTTGCTGGGGACGCAGGGCACGCTCCACCGCTTCTTCGTGCGGTGACGCCGGGCCGGCGCTGACAACGCGTGTTGGCTGGAGGGAATCCGCGTGGATGGTCATGGTCCGGTCAGGCCTTGCCCAGGGCCTTGAGCGCCTGGCGAATGCCGTCGTCGACACCGCAGTCGGCCGGCAGCCGCGCCACGGCTGCGCCGGCCTCCCGCTCCGAGTATCCCAGCGCCAGCAGCGCCTGCAGCACGTCAGAATGTCCGAGGGCGGTGACGCTGCCCGGAGTCTGCCCGACGTCCGGGCCGAATTTGCCCTTGAGTTCGAGCAACAGACGCTCAGCGGTTTTCTTGCCGATGCCGGGGACGCGGGTGAGGCGCGCGGCGTCCTGCGCCGCCACGGCTTGCGCGAGCTCGTTCACGCTCAGGCCTGACAGCAGCCCCAATGCAATGCGCGCACCGACGCCGGAGATACGGATCAACGCGCGGAAGGCTTCCCGCTCCTGCGCGGTGCCGAAGCCGAACAGCTGATGTGCGTCCTCACGCACGATCAGGTGGGTGAGCAGGGTGACCGTCTGGCCGATGGCCGGCAGGTTGTAGAGCGTGCTCATCGGCACATCGACCTCATAGCCCACCCCCGCGCAGTCAACAAGCAGTTGCGGCGGGGCTTTGGCGAGCAGGGTTCCGTGGAGGCGTCCAATCATCCTGGCAGTGTACCCAACGACACGTGGTCGGAGGGCGTTTCCTCAGTGCCCGCTAAACTGCGGGGCTCGTTTGCGTATACAGACATGAAACAGCCCTCCTATACCCATGAAGAGTTGGTCGCGTGCGGCCACGGCAAACTGTTCGGCCCCGGCAACGCACAGTTGCCGCTCGGGCAGATGCTGATGATGGACCGCATCACCCATATTTCCGATGAGGGGGGTGCTTACGGCAAAGGTGAGATGCAGGCCGAGCTCGACATTCAGCCGGACCTTTGGTTTTTCGGCTGCCATTTCGAGAACGACCCCGTCATGCCGGGTTGCCTTGGCCTGGATGCGATGTGGCAGCTCGTCGGCTTCTATCTCGGCTGGATGGGGGCTCCGGGGCGCGGGCGCGCTCTGGGTGTTGGCGAAGTGAAATTCACCGGTCAGGTCCTGCCGACAGCGAAACTGGTGACGTACCGCATCGACCTGAAACGCGTCATCAACCATCGCCTCGTCATGGGAATTGGCGACGGCGTGATGTCGGTCGATGGCCGGGAAATCTACACCGCCAAAGACCTTCGCGTCGGCCTGTTCACATCCACGGAAGGGTTTTAAGGGGGCGAGGCGGTCGGGCCCTGGTCCGACCGCCTCGCGTCATCAAGCTGCAGCCTTGAGCTTGGCTTGAATATCCTTCAGGTAGGCCGCGCGCGTGGTGTCGTCGCAGAGGCTCAACAGGCGGTTGGCGCCCGAAATGATGGCGCGGATCGATGCCGTGATGATGTTCGCGTCGACGCCCACGCCGAAGGTGGTCTGGGCCGTGTCACCCAGCGCAAGTTCCACCGTGGCCGCGGCGCGGGCCCCCGCGCCATGGCCAAGTGCGCGCTCTTCGTAGCTGTGGACCTGCAGCGGCAGGTGCAGCGCACGCACGGCAGCGTCGATCGGACCGTTGCCCTCGCCGCGCAGGCTCACCGGGCGGCCGTCGATTTCCAGCTCCAGCCGGATGCCCTGCTCGCTGCCATGTTAGTTGAGGTGGTGGGTCAGCAGGCGGATGGGATCCGCAGCTTGCACGTACTCCTCGTTGAACATGGTCCACAACTGCTGCGCCGTCACCTCGGCACCCGAGGCGTCGGTGTAGCGCTGCACCACACCGCTGAATTCGACCTGCAGGCGGCGGGGCATGACGAGACCGTAGGTTGATTCGAGCAGGTAGGCGATGCCGCCCTTGCCGGACTGGCTGTTGACGCGGATGACGGAGTCATACGCGCGGCCGAGGTCGGCAGGATCGATCGGCAGATAAGGAACTTCCCAGATCGACGTCGGTTTTTGCACGGCAAACCCCTTTTTGATGGCATCCTGGTGCGAGCCCGAGAAGGCCGTGAAGACCAGGTCACCGACATAGGGGTGACGGGGGTGAATCGGCAGTTGGTTGCAATCCTCGACGGTACGCGCCACCGCGTTGATGTTGGAGAAATCCAGCCCCGGATCGACACCTTGGGTGTACAGATTCAGCGCCAGGGTGACGAGGTCGACGTTGCCGGTACGCTCGCCGTTGCCGAACATGCAGCCTTCGACACGATCGGCGCCTGCCATGACGGCGAGCTCTGCCGCGGCAACCGCACAGCCGCGGTCGTTATGCGGGTGCACCGACAGCACGATGCTGTCGCGGCGGTCGAGGTGGCGGTGCATCCACTCGATCTGATCGGCGTAAATGTTCGGTGTGCTCATCTCGACCGTGGCCGGCAGGTTGTAGATGATCTTGTGGTCAGGGGTCGGTTCCCACACGGCCGTGACCGCGTTGCAAACGGCGACAGCAACCGGCAGCTCGGTGCCGCTGAAAACCTCAGGGCTGTACTGGAAGGTCCAGCGCGTCTCGGGGCGCTCGGCGGCGAGCTGCTTGATCAGCGTGGCCGCGTTCACGGCGATGCGCGTGCACCCCTCGACGTCGACATTGAAGACGATGCGGCGGAAGTTGGGTGCTGTTGCGTTGTAGACGTGAACGATGGCTTGCCTGGCGCCACGCAGCGCGTCGAAGGTGCGACGAATCAGGTCTTCACGTGCCTGCGTCAACACCTCGATGGTGACGTCGTCGGGGATGTGGCCGCCTTCGATGAGCTCGCGCACGAAGTCGAAATCTGTCTGCGACGCCGAGGGAAACGCAACTTCGATTTGCTTGATGCCGACTTCGCACAGCATCTTGAACATGCGCATTTTTCGCGCGGCGTCCATGGGCTCGAACAAGGCCTGGTTGCCATCGCGCAGGTCGGTGCTCATCCAGATCGGCGGTTGGGCAATGACCTGATCGGGCCAGGTGCGGTCCTTGAGGCCCACGGGGGGCATCGGGCGATATTTGGTGTGGGGTTGTTTCAACATGGCGGATTCCGGGCAAACGGCAATGGGCAGTGGAGGCAATGAATCGGAATTGCAACGAATCAGGATTGCAACGAATCACGATTGCAACCAATCAGGACTGGAAACCTGGACGCGCTCGCCGATGGAGCGCGTGCCGCGCAGGCTGGAGGGCGGCGGCTCGCTGGGGGGTCAGCTGTGCGCGGGGCACAGTCGACGCGCGACGTCCACCCTTAGCAGGCGAAGTAGCCGCGCACGCTGCATCGCAGCGAGGGCCTGCGCCGATGTGAGGGGGGTGGACGAACATGCATTCATTGCATGGCAACAGTAGCAAAAACAGCGGCGTGCGTCAACCGCAGGGACATTCGCCGTGAAGCGACGCGCGCTCAGTCGATGAGTCGGCCGCGGCGCATGCGCAGGCCTTGCAGAGGGCCTGCGGGGGCGGAAGCCTCCGGGCGGGTGCCGGCATGGGCGTGGCAAATTGCCAGTCCGAGTGCGTCGGCGGCATCGGGGCCAGGGCGTCCTGGCAGGTCGAGCAGGCGGGTGACCATGTCCTGCATCTGTGCCTTGCTGGCACGGCCGTAGCCGACCACCGATTTTTTCAGCTGCAAGGCGCTGTACTCGTGTACCGGCAGACCCGATGCCGCGAGCGCGGCGATCGTGGCGCCTCGCGCCTGCCCTAGCAGCAGGGTGGATTGGGGATTGACATTGACGAAGACAATTTCGATCGCCGCGCAGTCGGCGCCGGCATCGCGGGCGACCTGGCTGACGCTCTCGAACAGCACGTGCAGACGCTCTGGCAGCGGGCCGCGCGGGATCCGGATGGTGCCGCTGCCCTGATAGTGCAGCCGCTGGCCATGCACCTCGACCACACCATAGCCGGTCACGTTCAGCCCGGGGTCGATGCCGAGAATCCGCATGGTCCCTGGCTGCGCGAGGCGATCAATGGCGGAAATGCCGCATGCCGGTAAAGACCATGGCCATGCCGTGTTCGTCGGCGGCGGCGATGACCTCTTCGTCGCGCATCGACACGCCTGGCTGGATGACCGCGCGCACGCCTGCGGTCGCGGCATTGTCGATGCCGTCACGGAAGGGCAAGAACGCGTCGGACGCCATCACCGAGCCCTGCACGTCGAGCCCGGCATGCTCGGCCTTGATGACGGCGATGCGAGCGGAGTTCACGCGGCTCATCTGACCTGCGCCGACACCGATGGTTGCAGCATCCTTCGCATAGACGATGGCGTTGGATTTGACGAATTTGGCCACCCGCCACGCGAACAGCAGGTCGGCGAGTTCGCTTTCGGTGGGGGTGCGCCGGGTGACGACCTTCAGGTCGCCGTGCAATTGCAGATCGGCATCCTGCACCAGCAGCCCGCCGGTGACGCGCTTGTAATCGAGACGGCGTGCGGGGGGGGCCGGCCAGCGGCCGCACTCCAGCACGCGTACATTCTTCCTGGCGGCGCAGATTGCCACGGCTTCCGGGTCGACTTCCGGGGCGATGATCACTTCGACGAACTGGCGTTCGACGATGGCCCGGGCAGTTGCCGCATCCAGACGGGTGTTGAAGGCGATGATGCCGCCGAAGGCCGATTCCTGGTCGGTGCGCCAGGCGCGCTCGTAGGCCTGCAGGGCATCGGGGGCGGTGGCCACGCCGCATGGGTTGGCGTGGTTGACGATGACGCAGGCGGGCGCGGCGTCGAACTGCTTCACGCATTCCAGCGCAGCGTCGGCATCGGCGATGTTGTTGTAGCTCAGCTCCTTGCCCTGGAGCTGGCGGGCAGTGGCGATGCTGGCGTCACGCGAACCGGGCTCGACGTAGAACGCCGCCGACTGATGCGGGTTTTCGCCATAGCGCAGCGCCTGGGTCTTGACCATGCAGGTGTTGAACTGGGCCGGAAAGGTGTCCAGGGTGCCGTCCGGGCACAGCGCCGACAGGTAATTCGAGATGGCGGCGTCATATTGCGCGATGCGGTTGAATGCTGCCACCGCGAATGCGAAACGCGAGGCTTGCGACACCGCGCCGGACGTCTCGAACTCGTCGATGGCAGCCGTGTATTGCGCGGCGTCGGTGAGCACCGTCACGCCTTGCCAGTTCTTCGCCGCCGAGCGCACCATCGCCGGGCCACCGATATCGATGTTCTCGATGGCTTCCTCCAGCGTGCAACCGGGTTTGGCCACCGTGGCTTCGAATGGATAGAGATTGACCACGAGCCAATCGATCGCCGGGATGCCGTGGGCGTCGATCGCACGCATGTGCGCTGGCAGGTCGCGGCGTGCCAGCAGTCCACCGTGCACCTTGGGGTGAAGGGTCTTCACGCGCCCATCGAGCATCTCCGGGAAGCCCGTGTGCGTGGCGACCTCGGTGACCGGAAGACCGGCGTCGGCGAGCAGCTTCGCGGTGCCGCCCGTCGACAGCAGCGTGACGCCGCGTGCATGCAGGCGGCGCGCGAGATCAACCACGCCGGTCTTGTCGGAAACGGAGATGAGTGCGTACATGGCAGAGTGTTGAGGAGTTCAGAAAACGGGGCGCGTCGCGTCGATGAAGACCTTACTTCGCCAGCTTGTGGTCCTTGAGCTTCTTGCGCAGGGTGTTGCGGTTGATGCCCAGCCATTGCGCGGCCACCGACTGGTTGTCGTCGGCACGCTTCATCACCATGGCGAGCAGGGGTTTTTCAACCGCCTGCATCACCATGGCGTGGATCCCGTGTGGGTCGGTTCCATCGAGATCGTGAAAATACGTCTCAAGGCTGTCGATCACACATTGTTCGAGTGGGGATTTCGTGCTCATCAGGCGGCCATCGGAAGGGGGAGTGCGCCGCGTTGCAGCGCGTCGAAATAGGCATCGACGGCATCGAGTTGCGCCGTGGCGTCGAGAATCTGGTTGAAACAGGCGCGAAATGCCGTGCCTCCGGACAGTGCGGCCACGGCCCAGCCGACGTGTTTGCGCGCGGTCTTGACACCAGCGTCGCCGTGGAACGCCAGGTGCGCGCGCAAATGCTCGAGCAACCATTCGCGCTGCTGCGCCAGCGACGGCCATGGAACGTCCTCTCCGGTGTCGAGGGCGTGTGCCACATGGCCGAGAAACCACGGCCGGCCGAGCGCGGCGCGGCCGATCATGACCGCATCGGCACCGGTTGCCGCGAGCACCGCGCGGGCGCTGGCGACCGAATCGATATCGCCGTTCGCGACGACTGGAATGCGCAGCGCGGCCTTGATCGCGGCAATGGTGTCGTATTCGGCCTGACCGCCATAGCCTTGTTCGCGCGTGCGGCCATGGACGGTAACCAATGCCACGCCGGCGTCTTGCGCGGCACGTGCGATCAGGGGCGCGTTGCGCACCTGGGCGCACCAGCCGGTACGCATTTTCAGGGTCACGGGTACACCCAGGGGTTCCATCGCCGTGACCACGGCCTCAACGATGCGGAGCGCCAGGGCCTCGTCCTGCATCAGTGCAGATCCAGCCCAACGGCTGCACACCTTTTTTGCCGGACAGCCCATGTTGATGTCGATGATCCGCGCACCTGCCTCGACATTGGCGCGCGCAGCCTCGGCCATGTCGCGCGGATCAACCCCGACCAGCTGGGCAGCCACCGGTCCCGGCTCGTCGGCGTGGTCCATGCGTCGTGCCGTCTTGCGCGAGTCCAGCAGGTCGGGACGCGAGGTGACCATTTCGCTCACGCAATGGCCCGCCCCGAGCTTGCGGGCGAGGCGCCGCCATGGCAGATCGGTGACGCCAGCCATGGGCGCCGCGAACACGCGGTTCGGTAGTTGGTAAGTGCCGATCCGCAGCGCGGTGGCAGGTTGCGAGGAACAGGGCGCGGGCATCGGCGGCGAGCGAAGGGCGACCCGTCATGACGGGTCGCTGTGCTTAATTTTTGTGCAGGAGGCGGAATTCTAGTCCGCGCCGTGCGCGGACCCTCTTCCGCGCAGTTTCACGATGTCGGGTGCGGGATGCAAGTGGCAACGCAACGCCGCGCCAGCAGCGCGCGACCGGCGCGGCTGCTTCCCGGGCGCCCCAGTGCGGCACTGACGAAAGCGCCGGCGTCAACCACCGCATCAAGATCCACGCCCGTGTGTACTCCCAGGCCTTGCAGCATGTACAGCAGGTCCTCGGTGGCGACATTGCCGGTCGCGCCTTTGGCATACGGGCAGCCACCGAGCCCGGCCACCGAGGCATGGAAGGTTGCGACACCCATTTGCATCGACGCCAGCACGTTGGCGAGTGCCTGCCCGTAGGTGTCGTGAAAGTGGCCCGCCTGGCGTTCGAGCGCAAAGACCTTCGATGTGTGTTCGAACACGGTTTGCACGGCGCCGGGTGTGCCCACGCCAATGGTGTCGGCGATGTCGATGCCGTCGCATCCGAGATCGGCCATGCGCTGCACGACATCGGCGACGGCGGCTGGATCGATGCGACCCTCATAGGGGCAGCCGAGTGCGCAGGAGATACTTCCGCGCAGCAGCACGCCGGCGTCACGCGCCATGCGCGCGACCGGCTCGAAGCGCGTGATCGACTCGGCGATGGAGCAGTTGATATTGCGTTGCGCAAAGGATTCGCTGGCGGCGGAAAACACCACGACCTCGCCCACGCCGGCGGCGAGCGCAGCTTCCATCCCGCGTGCGTTGGGGACGAGGGCGGAGTACACGGTCCGCGCACGTCGCGTGATCCCGGCCAAGACCGCGGCGCTGTCGGCCATCTGCGGCACCCATTTGGGCGATACGAAGGCGGCGGCTTCGACGTTGGGAAACCCGGCACCGCTCAGACGGTCGATCAGCGCGATCTTCGTGGCAAGCGACAGGGGCGCGGCTTCGTTTTGCAGTCCGTCGCGCGGGCCCACTTCGACGATGTCGACGTGTTTGGGGATGTTCATGGATCGCATGGTTGTGTCCTGGATGGATGATCACCGGGAAACGCAGGACCGCCGGAAGTGTCCTTGCCCGCCCCCCGGGGGAGGCGGGCCGGGCATCGCCCGGCGCTGGGGGCTCTCAATACCCGCGTGCGACATCGACCAGACCGGACGGCAGATCGCCGCGCTCGAAGGCAGCGATGCCGCGCATGACCTGCGCGGCCGACGGGCCGACCAGTGTCTGGGCGGCGACATGCGGGGTGACGGGCACGCGCGGATGGCGCCACAAGGGGTCGGTGGGGGGAAGGGGCTCGCGTGCGAACACGTCCAGTGTCGCGCTGGCGAGATGTCCTTCGTCGAGCAGTTCGATCAGATCACTCTCGACGATGATCGCACCGCGGCCGGCGCTGATGAGATGCGCGCCGGCCGGCAGCTGGCGCAACTGGCGATAGTCGAGCAGGCCATCGGTTTCGCGGGTGCGCGGCAGCAGCACCACCAGCACGCGCGATGTCGCGAGGAATGCGTCGATGCGCCGCAGCGATACCAAGGGCCAGGCGGCGTCGACACCCGGGCGCGCGGTTCCGGAGCGGGTGCAGGCCTGGACCGGGAAATCCATTGCCGCCAGGCGCCGCGCCGCCGCGAGACCCATCTGACCCAATCCGAGAAAGCCGATCTGGAAACCTCCGCGCGGCGGCAGCGGCAGCGGCTCCCAACTGGAGCGCGCCTGCAGCGCGGCGTAATCATCCATGCGCCGGTAAGCGCGCAGCACGGCTTCCGCGACGTAGTCGGCCATCTGTCGGCCCATGCCAGCGTCCTCGAGTCGGACCAGAGGGACACCCGGTACGAGCCGCTGCATCAGCGGCAGCACGGCGTCGACGCCAGCGCCGAGATTGAACACCGCGCGCAATCCTGCCTGCCCCGCCAGCCAGTCGGCCGGGGGCTTCCACACCAGCGCGAAGTCAGCCTGTGCGTCGGGCGCGGCGACGGCGTCGAACACGTCCACGCTGAGGCCGAGTTCACGGGCGTGCTGCACCAGCGCGTCGCGCCAGCGGCGGAAGACCTCTCCTGGATCCCAGACCGCCAACCTCACGCGCCGCTCCCGGGTTCGGTCGTGACATCGGCATCGACAGTCCGCATGCGCAGCAGCAGCGCCCCTTCCTGAATCTGGTCGCCGGCGGCGACGAGAAGGGCGTCGACGATGCTGTCGTCGGAGGCTTGCAGGGTGTGTTCCATTTTCATGGCCTCGAGCACGATCAGGGGCTGACCGGCGCGCACGGCGTCACCTTCGCGCACCAGCACGGCCACGACGCGCCCGGGCATGGGCGCGGTGAAGGTGGCCTCGCCAGCATCGTTCTGGCCAGCGCGCACTGCTTCGCGCCCCAGACGCAACACCGCGTGGTCCCCCTCGGCGAACACGTGCAGGCGGTTGGCATGGATGTCTGCGCCAGCGTCAGGTGCAGCACCCACCACATGGCAGCGCAGTCGCCGCGCGCCCCACTGCAGCGTGATCGCAAGTTCCGCTGCGCCACCGTGCGTGGCCTGCCATTGCAGGGGCTGCGGGTCCGCGTCAGCTGCGCCCAGCAGCCACCCCCCGTGGGGCGATGCAGCCAGGCGCATGTGCAGGTCCTCGCCGGTGGTGGACTGCCAACGCAACAGGCGTGCCGGGCGCACGCCGTTGCTCCAGGCGTCGCGCTGGCTCCATGGGTCCGCATCCTGCGTCGCGCGCTCGGCCTCGAGCAGCGCGCAAGTGGCCGCAGCGCCCGCCAGCGCCGCGTCCAGCGCCGGGCGCAGCAAGGTGTCCTGAGCACGCGCGATCAGACCCGTGTCCATGCGGGCATCCGCGAATGCCGGCTCGCGCAGCAGCCGCAGCAGGAATGCGGCATTGGTGTCGGGCCCCGCCACCCGCGTGGCCTCCAGCGCGGCGTCCATGCGCGCGAGCGCCTGCGCGCGGGTTTCTCCCCAGGTGATGAGCTTGGCCAGCATGGGGTCGTAGTAGGGAGTGACGGTGTCGCCCTCGCGTACCCCGGCGTCCACGCGCACGGGGGCCGGGCGTCCCTGCGCGTCCGCTCCCACCGTGAACGCCACGTGCGCCGGCAGGGCGAAACGCGTCAACGGCCCCGTGGATGGCAGGAACCCGGTGCGTGGGTTTTCCGCGTAAAGGCGCACTTCGACGGCGTGCCCGTGTGGTGCGCGGGGTGCCGCTGGCAGTGGTTCGCCGCTGGCCACGCGAAGCTGCCACTCCACCAGATCCAGCCCGGTGATCATCTCGGTCACTGGATGCTCCACCTGCAGCCTGGTGTTCATCTCCATGAAATAGAAACCCCGGATTCCCCCCTCGCCATCGCCCTCGGCGATGAACTCCACCGTGCCAGCGCCAACATAGCCCACGGCCTGGGCGGCGGCCACCGCCGCCGCGGCCAGCTGCTGGCGCTGCGCTGGCGTCAGGCCGGGTGCCGGCGCTTCCTCGACCACTTTCTGGTGGCGCCGCTGCAGCGAGCAGTCGCGCTCGAACAGTGCGCGCACCGCGCCGTGGCGGTCGGCAAAAACCTGGATTTCAATGTGTCGCGGGTTGGCCACGAGTTTTTCCACAAGCACCGCGTCGTTGCCGAAGGCCGCCGCGGCCTCGCGGCGGCACTGGCTTCGTGCCGCCGCGAACTCGGC
>DAICZP010000077.1 GCA_027311065.1 Thiomonas sp.
CGAGCGCGCGCTCGACCGCATTTTCATTCTCCACGCCGATCACGAGCAAAACGCCTCGACATCGACGGTGCGTCTGTGCGCATCCAGTGGCACCAACCCGTTCGCAGCCATCGCCGCCGGCGTGGCTTGCCTGTGGGGTCCGGCGCATGGCGGCGCGAATGAGGCGTGTCTGAACATGCTTGACGACATCCAGGCCCAGGGAGGTGTCGCCTCGATCGGCAAATTCATCGAGAAGGTCAAGGACAAAAATTCATCGGTTCGCCTGATGGGTTTTGGCCATCGGGTCTACAAGAACTACGACCCGCGCGCGAAACTCATGCGGGAAACCTGCCATGAAGTGCTCGACGCACTGGGTCTGCATGATGACCCTTTGTTCAAGCTCGCGATGACGCTGGAGAAGATCGCCCTCGAAGACGACTACTTCGTGCAGCGCAAGCTGTATCCGAACGTCGACTTCTACTCGGGCATCGTGCAGAAGGCGATCGGCGTGCCGGTCTCACTGTTCACCGCGATTTTCGCGCTGGCTCGCACAGTCGGCTGGATCGCGCAGCTCAACGAGATGATTTCCGATCCCGAGTACAAGATCGGTCGCCCGCGCCAGCTGTTCACGGGATCCCAGTCGCGTCAGGTGGCGCCGCTTGGGCAGCGTGGCTGAACGCGAAAGCCTTCGAGCAAGCCCGGCTCACGCCGGGCTTTTTTGATTTTTCGCCGTAAAATGGGAACCTTTCCCCTCAATTTATGACGCCTCGCGGCGACAACGCAACGCAGATGGGACGCACGCTCTACGACAAGCTTTGGGACGAACACGTGGTCGACGTCGAATCCGACGGTACCGCGCTGCTCTACATCGACCGCCACCTGGTGCATGAAGTCACCAGCCCGCAGGCTTTTGAAGGGTTGGAGCTGGCGCATCGCAAGGTCTGGCGGGTCAGTGCCAATCTGGCGGTGTCGGACCACAACGTGCCGACCACCGACCGCTCGCTGGGCATTGCCGATCCGACCTCGCGCCTGCAAGTGGAAACGCTCGATCGCAATTGCGATGCGCAGGGCATCACCCAATTCAAGATGCACGATCGCCGCCAGGGTATCGTGCACGTGATCGGCCCCGAGCAGGGAGCGACACTGCCAGGCATGACCGTGGTGTGTGGGGATTCGCACACCAGTACCCATGGCGCGTTTGGCGCCCTGGCGTTCGGCATCGGCACCAGCGAGGTCGAGCATGTACTGGCCACGCAGACCTTGCTGGCGCGCAAGATGCGCAACATGCTCGTGCGGGTGAATGGGCAGCTGGCTGCCGGGTGCAGCGCCAAGGACATCGCGCTGGCGGTCATCGGCACCATCGGTACCGCGGGAGGGACGGGAACGACGATCGAATTCGACGGCTCGGCCATCCGCGCGTTGAGCATGGAAGGCCGCATGACCTTGTGCAACATGGCCATCGAGGCGGGCGCGCGAGCTGGTCTGGTGGCCGTGGACGACGTCACGCTGCGCTACATCAAGGGGCGTCCCTTCGCGCCCACGGAGGTTGAATGGGATCAGGCGCAGGGGTACTGGCGCACGCTGCACTCCGATGCCGATGCGGTGTTCGACATCGTGGTCGACCTTGACGCTTCCCGTATCGTGCCGCAGGTCACCTGGGGCACGTCTCCCGAAATGGTGGCCGGTATCGATGCCCGCGTGCCTGATCCCGACAAGGAGTTGGATCCGGTCAAGCGCGCGGCAATGGAAAGGGCGCTGCACTACATGCGCCTCGAGCCTGGCAAGGCCCTGGCGGATATTCATCTCGACAAGATATTCATCGGCTCGTGCACGAATTCGCGCATCGAGGATTTCCGTGAGGCCGCCCGCGTGCTGGCCGGGCGGCGCATTGCATCCAATATCCGGCTTGCTCTGGCGGTGCCGGGCTCGGGTCTGGTGAAAGCGCAGGCCGAGCGCGAGGGACTCGACAAGGTGTTCAAGGCCGCGGGCTTCGAGTGGCGCGAGCCCGGCTGCTCGATGTGTCTGGCGATGAATGCCGACCGCCTCGAGCCGGGAGAGCGCTGTGCCTCGACCTCCAATCGTAATTTTGAAGGGCGCCAGGGACAGGGTGGTCGAACCCATCTGGTGAGTCCCGCGATGGCGGCCGCCGCGGCGGTCGCCGGGCATTTCGTCGATGTGCGCGGCATCTGAGCCGCTTTTGTCACGTATTCAGGAGATATTCATGCGTCGTTTCGCCACTTTGTTGCTTGTGATGACGTTCGCCAGCGTGGGCCTGAGCGCCTGTCACACCGTCGAGGGCATGGGCCAGGACATCAAGGCGGGAGGCCAAGCCATCCAGAAGGCCGCCGACACCGCGGCCCATTGAGAGCGCTCTCATTTCCCGACAAAGACGCTCATGCAAGCTTTTACCGTCCACAAGGGTCTGGTGGTTCCGCTCGACCGCGAAAATGTCGACACGGACGCGATCATTCCGAAGCAGTTCCTGAAGTCCATCCGCCGCACCGGGTTCGGCCAGAACCTGTTTGACGAGTGGCGTTACCTGGATCACGGCGAGCCGGGTCAGGATCCCGCTTCGCGCCGTCCCAACCCCGACTTCGTGCTGAATCAGCCGCGCTATCAGGGGGCAAGCATCATGCTGGCGCGCAAGAACTTTGGTTGTGGGTCGTCGCGTGAGCACGCGCCCTGGGCCATTGACCAGTACGGTATCCGGGCGGTCATCGCGCCCAGTTTCGCCGATATTTTCTTCAACAACAGTTTCAAAACCGGGCTGTTGCCGATTGTTCTGCCAGAGGCCGAGGTGGCGCGTCTGTTCGATGAGGTCTACGCCTTCGTCGGTTATGCGCTCACGGTCGACGTGCCCCGCCAACGCGTGGTCAAGCCCGACGGTACCGAATTGCCATTCGAGATCAACGCTTTTCGCAAGAATTGCCTCGTCGGTGGGTTGGACGAGATCGCGTTGACGCTTCGCAAGTCCGACCGCATCCGCAGTTTCGAGGCCGAACGCATTGCGCGCATGCCATGGCTGGCGCATCGCATCCTCTGAATCGCCTCCGTCCTGGCGCAAATCCCTACGAAACCATGAAGATTGCAGTTCTGCCCGGTGATGGCATCGGTCCTGAAATCGTCGCCGAGGCCGTCAAGGTGCTTCGCCAGCTCGAGATCATCGACGGCCTGCGCTTTGAACTGGAATACGCCGATGTCGGTGGGATCGCCTATGCGAACCATGGACACCCGCTGCCCCCAGCGACGCTGGCGCTGGCGCAAGCCGCCGACGCTGTGCTGTTCGGGGCGGTTGGCGATCCCCGCTACGACCGTCTCGAGCGCGCGCTGCGCCCGGAGCAGGCCATCCTGGGGCTGCGCAAGAGCATGGGCTTGTTCGCCAACCTGCGTCCAGCTCTTTTGTACGCCGAGCTGGCCGAAGCTTCCAGCTTGAAGCCCGACGTCGTCGCCGGCCTCGATATCCTCATCGTCCGCGAGCTCACGGGAGACATCTATTTTGGCCAACCCCGTGGGCGTCGTGAAGCGCCGGATGGCCCGTTCGCGGGTGCTGCAGAAGCATTCGACACCATGCGCTACAGCCGACCTGAAATCGAGCGGATTGCCCATGTCGCATTCCAGGCGGCGCGCACGCGCCGCGCTGCTGGACATGCGGGGCGTGTGACCAGCGTTGACAAGGCGAATGTGCTGGAAACCTTTCAATTCTGGAAGGATGTCGTCACCGAGGTGCATGCGCAGTACCCCGACATCGCGCTGGAGCACATGTATGTGGACAACGCGGCCATGCAATTGGTGCGCGCGCCGAAGAAGTTCGACGTAATTGTCACGGGCAATATGTTCGGGGACATTCTGTCCGACGAAGCGGCCATGCTCACAGGTTCCATCGGGATGTTGCCGTCGGCATCCCTGAATGCGGACAAGCGCGGGCTGTACGAGCCATCGCATGGCTCGGCTCCTGACATCGCCGGGCGCGGCGTCGCCAATCCCTTGGCAACCATTCTCAGCGCTGCGATGATGTTGCGCTACTCCTTCGGACACGATGCTGCCGCACGCCGGATCGAAGCGGCGGTGCAAAGCGTTCTCGCGCAGGGGCTGCGCACTGCGGATATCGCGCAGCCGGGCGCCCGCGAGGTCGGAACGGCAGCGATGGGTGATGCCGTGGTCGCGGCGCTGGAAGAAGCCCAAGGGTTGCGAAATAACAATCATTAACAAGGCGGTCACCGAGTACGAATCATGGCAAGAATGCGGGTAGGGCTGGTTGGGTGGCGGGGCATGGTGGGATCCGTGCTGATGCAGCGCATGCGCGACGAAGGCGATTTTGCGCTGATTGATCCTGTGTTTTTCTCCACCAGCAATGTCGGCGGCATGGCGCCGGCGTGGGCGGGCGAGGCCCTGACGCTGCTCGACGCACACGACCTCGAGGCGTTGCGCGCCTGCGACGTCGTGCTCACGGCACAAGGTGGCGACTACACCACTGCGGTGTTCGACAAGCTCCGCGCGCTGGGCTGGACCGGGCACTGGATTGACGCGGCGTCGACGCTGCGGATGCGCGATGGAGCGGTGATCGTGCTCGATCCCGTGAATCGCCCGGTCATCGATGCCGCGCTGGCGAGGGGCGGCCGGAACTGGATCGGCGGCAACTGCACCGTGAGTTGCATGCTCATGGGGGTCGGTGCGCTGTACAAGGCCGGACTGGTGGAGTGGATGAGTTCCATGACCTATCAGGCAGCGTCGGGCGGTGGCGCACAGCATATGCGTGAATTGCTGACCCAGTTCGGCTCGCTCAATACGGCGGTCCGACCCTTGCTCGACGATCCGGCGTCAGCCATCCTGGACATCGACCGTGGCGTGATCGATGCACAGCGTGCATTGCCGGCAGATGTCACGCGCAACTTCGAGGTTCCCCTCGGGGGCAGCCTCATTCCGTGGATCGACAAGGACCTGGGCAACGGTGTGTCGCGCGAAGAGTGGAAAGCTGGCGCTGAAACCAACAAGATTCTTGGCACGCAACGGGCGATTCCAGTGGACGGTCTCTGCGTGCGCGTTGGTGCCATGCGTTGTCACAGTCAGGCGCTCACATTCAAGCTCAATCGCGATGTCCCGCTGGCAGACATCGAATCCATCATCGCCGCCGACAATCCCTGGGTGCAAGTGGTGCCGAACACCCGCGAGGCAAGCATCCGTGAACTCACGCCGGTAGCGGTCACCGGCACGCTGCGCATCCCGGTCGGTCGCATTCGAAAACTGGCGATGGGTCCGGAGTACATCAGTGCGTTCACGGTGGGAGACCAGCTGCTGTGGGGGGCGGCGGAGCCCTTGCGTCGCATGCTGCGGATCGTGCTCGACGCCTGAGGCCGGATGGGCGAGCCGGCAAGGGGGTGCCGAGTTCACGCCACACCCTAACTTGTCAGGGTAACTCGTGGATGGTATGGTGTTTTTAACAATTCTCCGAAAGATTTCGTGAAACGCGCCAACGCCCCGTCGAAAAACGCGATGCCTGCCAGCATGCGGCGTGCCATGCTCGCCGCGTCGCTGGTCATCGGCGGTGCGGCCTCGGCACATGCTTTCGGTCTCGGTCACGCCGTCGTGCGCTCGGTTCTGGGCCAGCCGTTGAGCGTCGATGTCGATATCGCCGACATCAGCGCGAGCGAGGCCTCCACGCTGCGCGTGGGGATCGCGCCGCCCTCTGAATTCAGTGCGCGCAAGCTGAACTACAACAGCTCGATCCTCGAGAACCTCACCATCGCGGTCAAGCACCGCGCGGATGGTCGCGCCTATTTGCATCTCGCCGGGTCGGTGCCGGTGCACGATCCCTACCTGGATCTTCTGCTGGACGCGTTTTGGGGCGATGGGGAAATGGTGCGCGATTACACCCTGCTGGTCGATCCAGCCGGTTTCGCGCAGCCCCCCGCAGTCACGCCGATCGCCCCCCAGTTGTCCACCGTTCCTTCGCCGGCGTACCCGGCCGCGCAGGGGAGCGAAGCTTCCCGGCTGGCACAGCAGCATGTGGCAGGGCAGTCGGCGCAGGAGACACCGGGCGCATCTGTGCGCCCGGCGCGCTCGAGGCCGGCCCGTGCGGCGAATCATGCTGGCACGACCCATTCCGGCACCTACGTGGTTGGCAGGGGGGACACGTTGTCGTCGGTGGCCTCGCGGTTTGCGCAGCCAGGAGTCTCTCTGGACCAGATGCTGGTGGCGTTGTATCGCTCCAACAGTGGAGCGTTCATCGATCACAACATGAACCTTGTGCGCGTCGGGGCGATCCTGCAACTGCCCGATGCTGCGCAGGCCGGTGCCTTGCATGCGGATGAAGCGCGGCACGAGGTTGTCGTGCAGAGCAAGGATTTCGATGCTTACCGTCGCCGTCTGGCCGAAATGACCGGCCAGGAAGTTCCGCGCCCGTCCTCGGCATCACGCCAGGCGCAGGGAAAAATCCAGGCGGAGGTCCGAGAGCCGGTGCCCGCAGCCTCGGTTCCGCAATCCCGTCTGGTGCTGAGCAAGGCGGCAGCGGGGACCAGGAGCGGGGCGCAGGAGAGCGATGCCAACAGCATCGCCGAGCGCCAGCAGGCCGCTGCCGTCGCGGCCAAGCTCGCGGCGGCGCGTTCCACTGTGGCCGAACTCAACCGTTTGGCCGCCAGCGCCGCGCGCGCGGCAAGCGCAGCAATCGCGGCAAGCGCGCCTCATCCTGCTTCCGTGTCGTCGTCGAGCGTTCTGCCGGGTATCACCGCTTCGGCGAGCCACGCACGCAGGCGCGCTGCGGTGCCGCCGCCGCCCCATCCATCTCCACCGGTGCGCCCGGCGCCTGGCGGGCATGGGGACGGCAGCTGGATCGCGCGACTGGCGGGCAATCCGCTGCTGCTTCCCGGTGGTCTTGCGGTCGCGGTATTGCTGGGGGCGCTGGTGTTCATGCGTCGCCGTGCCAAGACGACGGTGCAACGCGATAACACCGTGTTTGATAGCCGGGTCACGAGCGCCGACAGCTTTTTCGGCGGCAGCGGTGGCGAACGGGTGGATACCCGCAATTCGACGCTCGGTTCGTCGATGGCGTATACCCCGAGCCAGTTGGATCCGGCGGACGTCGATCCGGTTGCGGAAGCCGATGTCTACCTCGCTTACGGCCGCGACTTGCAGGCAGAGGAAATTCTCAAAGAGGCGCTCAAGACCCATCCTGAGCGTAACGCGGCACGTCTGAAATTGCTCGAAATCTACGCGAAGCGCAAGGACGCCCGGTCGTTTGAAATGACCGCCGCCGAGTTGTTTGCGCGCACCGAGGGTGCGGGTGCCGACTGGAAAAAGGCGCAGGATCTGGGCCGCAATCTCGACCCGGTCAATCCGCTGTACCAGAATACGCAGCCGCCGGTCCCAGGTTCGGGTCCGAGTACCATCCCATCGACCGATTTCGCACCTTCCGGTGCGTCTTTGATGGGCGGTTCCGCGACGTTGCCCGCGACCGAGGTGCTGCGTGAGGTCCCCGCGCGGCGTCATGCGCCAGCGCCGGCCGGGCCGGAGCGCGATGACGGACTGGATCTTTCCCTGGATCTGGCGCTTTCCGGCCCGGCTGGCATGACAGCGCAGCCGCCACAGCCACAGCCACAGCCAAATCTCCGGCCGCAGTCGGAAGTTGTGGCGCAGGCCACGCCCGTCTCCCAGACGGCCGTTGCACCGGTCGCGAAGGCATCGTTCGAGCCACTCGATTTTGAACTTTCCGGGTTTGATCTCCCCTCGCTGGGCGCCACATCAGCGGAATCGTTGACACCAGGGCCGGCTTCCGCATCGGCGACGTCCGCGTCGGTGGTTGACACGCTGCATCCGCTGGCATTCGACCTCAGCGAGCTGTCCCTGGATCTCGAGCCGCCGAAGCTGGACGCACCGACGCAGCAAAGCGTCGAGCATGATGACGGCCTGGACGCGGCGCCTGCGGTGCCGCTGGAGGCGCCGACGCTGGTTCCGCATGCCGACGCTGCTTCCGCCGACTCGCTCGACACCCGACTTGAGCTGGTGGAGGAATGCCGCGCCATGGGTGATCTCGACATGGCCCGAAGCCTGCTGGGCGAGATCATCGCCGAGAGCGATGGGCCCACACGCGCGCATGCTGAAACCCTGCTGGCGCAGCTCGGATAACGGGCGCCGCGGCGCCGCGTCTGTCCCGAGGCCTCCGTCCTGATGCGCGTCGCGCTCGGCCTTGGCTACCGTGGCTGTTCCTACCTTGGCTGGCAAAGCCAGCCGGGCGGCCGCACGGTGCAGGACGTGCTGGAGTCAGCCCTGCTGCAATTCACCGGTCACGCTGTGCGGGTCGCTTGCGCCGGCCGCACGGATGCAGGCGTTCACGCAGTGCAGCAGGTCGTCCACCTCGATCCGCCGGTTCGGCGTGAACCATTCTCCTGGGTGCGTGGCGTCAATGCTTTTCTCCCCGTGGATGTGGCGGTGAGTTGGGCACGGGACGTGCCCGCCGACTTTCACGCGCAAAAAAGCGCGTGTTCGCGTCGCTACCGATACCTGTTGAACGAGAGTGCCGTACGCCCCGCGCTGTTGCAGGGCCTGGTGGGGTGGACGCATCGGACGCTCGACATCGACGCCATGCGGGCCGCCGCCGCCCATTTGCTCGGGGAACATGATTTCTCGGCCTTCCGCGCCAGTCGCTGCCAGGCACGCAGTCCGGTGAAGATCATGCATTCGATCACCATCGCACGCATGGGACAGACGTGGGTGTTCGATTTCCATGCCAGCGCGTTCCTGCACCATATGGTCCGCAACATCATGGGCTGCCTGATGGCGGTGGGCTCCGGCGGGCGGGAGCCTGGATGGATGCGTGTTGTCCTGGACGGGGCCGATCGACGTGCGGCAGCGCCAACCTTCATGCCCGATGGTCTGTATTTCGTCGGGCCATGCTATGCCGAAGAATTCGCATTGCCCGACCCCGATCCGCGGCAGTTGCTCCTTTTGGCCTAAGGGACGTCCCTACATCGACCAGATGCCAGTCATGCACCGAACACGCATCAAGATCTGCGGCCTGACGTCCGAGGATGACGCTGTCGCCGCCGCCGAGGCGGGCGCCGATGCCATCGGCCTCGTGTTCTATCGGCCGAGCCCGAGGGCGGTCTCGCTGGAGCGCGCGCTGCGCATTCGGCGGGCTTTGCCACCATTCGTCGCGACGGTTGCCCTCTTCGTCAACGCTGACGAGGTGGAGGTTCGTGAGGTGCTCGACGCGCTTCGGCCCTCGCTGTTGCAGTTCCACGGTGATGAGACGCCCGAGGATTGCGCACGCTACGGCCACCCCTTCGTGCGAGCGGCGCGCGTGCGCCCGGGGCTTGATCTGGTAAACTTTGCAGCCCGGTACCGGATTGCCCAGGCTGTGCTGCTCGACGCGTACGTCGAGGGTTTTGGCGGGGGCGGAGAAGTATTCGATTGGTCACTGATTCCACGAAGCGCGAACTTTCCCATCGTTTTGTCTGGTGGGTTGCGTGCGTCAAATGTGGCGCAGGCTGTCCTGCGCGTGCGACCCTGGGCGGTTGACGTCTCGTCAGGCGTCGAACGCGCCAAGGGCGTGAAGGATGCCGATGCCATGCGCCGTTTCGTTGACGCGGTGCGCGCAGCCGACGCGATTCCCGAAACTCTCACGCAAGATTGCGCGTGCACCCCGCCTGGCGGCGGTGCACCTGAACCCATACGCTTCCCGGACACTTGACATGCTGAACTATGACTACCCGGATGCCACAGGCCACTTCGGTCCCTATGGTGGCAGCTTCGTCGCTGAAACCTTGTTCAAAGCCTTGGATGAACTCAAGGCCGCCTACGCGCACTACAGCAAGGATCCCGAATTCCAGGCGGAGCTTCAACACGAGCTTCGCCATTTTGTCGGTCGTCCAAGCCCGATCTATCACGCTGCGCGGCTCAGCGCCGAGCTAAGGGGGGCGCAGATCTATCTCAAGCGCGAGGACCTCAACCACACCGGCGCGCACAAGATCAACAATACCATCGGCCAGGCGATGCTGGCCCGGCGCATGGGCAAGCCCCGTGTCATCGCCGAAACCGGCGCAGGTCAGCACGGCGTGGCGTCGGCGACCGTGGCGGCGCGCTACGGCATGGAGTGCGTGGTCTACATGGGCTCAGAAGATGTCAAGCGCCAGTCGCCCAACGTCTACCGCATGCACTTGCTGGGCGCCAAGGTCGTTCCAGTCGAGAGCGGATCCAAAACCCTGAAGGACGCCCTCAACGAAGCACTCCGCGACTGGGTGACGAACGTCGAGAACACGTTCTACATCATTGGTACGGTGGCGGGTCCTCACCCCTACCCATCGATGGTGCGCGATTTCCAGCGCGTGATCGGCGATGAATGCCTGATCCAGATGCCGGAGATGGCCGGCCGCCAGCCCGATGCCGTCCTGGCCTGCGTTGGGGGCGGCAGCAATGCGATGGGGATTTTCTACCCGTATATCGAACGTGAGGAAGTACGCCTCATCGGTGTCGAAGCCGGGGGCGAGGGGCTGGACAGTGGCCGGCACGCGGCCTCGCTGTCGGCAGGCAGCCCGGGCGTGTTGCACGGTAATCGCACGTATCTGCTGCAGGACGCGGCTGGCCAGATCGTTGAAACCCACTCGGTGTCGGCAGGTCTGGACTATCCGGGCGTCGGCCCCGAGCATGCCTGGTTGAAGGACATCGGCCGCGCCGAATACGTCGCCGTCAATGATGCGCATGCGCTGGAAGCGTTCCATCGCCTGTGCCGCACCGAGGGCATCATCCCGGCGCTGGAATCCAGCCATGCGCTGGCACAGGCGATCAAGATGGCCCCGACCATGCGTCCCGATCAGATTCTGCTGGTAAACCTTTCGGGGCGCGGTGACAAGGATATCGGCAATATCGCCGACCTGACGCGCACGGAGTTCTTCTGTCGTCCTTCCTGCCGCAAGGAGTGCATGTGATGGGTCGTCTTCAGGCTGTCTTTCAACGTCTGGCGACCGAGGGCCGCAAGGCTCTCATCCCCTACGTGACAGCGGGCGATCCCGCTCCCGACACCACGGTCGAACTCATGCACGTGCTGGCGCGCGCCGGGGCTGACGTCATCGAATTGGGTGTGCCATTTTCCGACCCCATGGCCGACGGCGCCGTGATCCAGCGCGCCGCCGAACGCGCGTTGGCGCGTGGCGTCACGCTGGCGCATTGCCTGCAATGGGTGCGTGAATTTCGCGGTACCGATACGCGCACACCGATTGTGCTGATGGGGTATGCAAATCCGGTTGAGCGTTATGGCGTGGAATTGTTCGTGCGCGATGCGGCGGCTGCCGGCGTCGACGGCGTTCTGATCGTCGATTACCCACCCGAGGAAGCGGTGGGTTTTGCTGCCGCGCTGCGTGCAAGCGGTCTGGATCCCATTTTCCTGCTGGCACCGACGTCGACGCAGGCGCGAGTGCGGCAGGTGGCCGCGGTCGCCAGTGGCTATGTCTACTATGTGTCGCTCAAGGGCGTCACGGGCGCCGCGAATCTCGACACCCAGGGTGTCAGCGCGCGCCTGCAGGAATTGCGCTCTGACGTGCACGTCCCGTTGGGTGTGGGTTTTGGCATCCGCGACGGCGCCAGCGCTGTCGCAGTGGCCGCATGTGCTGATGCGGTCATCATCGGAAGCCGCATCATCGAACTGATGGAAGGCAAGGCGCCTGGTGACGCGCTTGTGGTGGCGAGCGATTTCGTCGCCGGCATCCGCAGCGCGCTGGATGCGAAGGCCGCGACCGTGGCCTGATGCCGCAGCGGCGGCGAACGACTTGAGGAGGGCATCATGAGTTGGCTCGAAAAACTGCTACCCCCGAAGATTCAACCGTCGGACGCCGCAACGCGGCGCCAGATGCCCGAGGGTCTATGGTTGAAGTGCCCGTCGTGCGAGACGGTGCTGTACAAGACTGACCTCGAGCAGAACCTCTCGGTGTGTCCGAAATGCGCTCACCACATGCGCGTGGGAGCGCGTCAGCGCCTGGATGCGCTGCTCGATGGCGAGGGGCGTTACGAAATCGGACAGGAAGTGCTGTCGATGGACCCGCTGAAGTTCAAGGACAGCCGCAAGTACCCGGAACGTCTCAAGGAGGCACTGGAAAATACCCAGGAAACCGACGCACTGATCGTCATGGGCGGCTCGATCCAGTCGATCGCCGTGGTTGTCGCTTGCTTTGAGTTCGAGTTCATGGGGGGTTCGATGGGGTCGGTGGTGGGGGAGCGCTTCGTGCGCGGAGTCGAGACCGCGCTGGAGCAGAAGGTTCCATTCCTGTGTTTCACGGCCACCGGTGGCGCGCGGATGCAGGAAGGATTGCTGAGCCTGATGCAGATGGCAAAGACCAATGCGGCGCTCGCGCGCCTGGCCGCGGCGCGGATTCCCTACATCAGCGTGCTGACCGACCCGACCATGGGAGGTGTCTCCGCCAGCTTCGCCTTCATCGGTGACGTGGTGCTCGCCGAGCCCAAGGCACTGATCGGATTCGCGGGCCCGCGCGTGATCGAAAATACCGTACGCGAAAAGCTGCCTGAAGGCTTTCAGCGCGCGGAGTTCCTGATGCAGAAAGGCGGTGTGGACCGGATTGTCGACCGGCGGGAATTGCGTACCGAACTCGCGCATCTGCTGGCGATGCTGCAGCGTCAACCCGCTGACGCGGTGTCGAGCTGACCAACGGGCACGAATCAATGCGAACTCTGGCCGACTGGCTGGCCCACGCGCAATCCCTGCACGCCCAGGCGATCGAACTCGGCCTTGACCGCGTGGAGCAGGTGCGTGCGCGGCTGAACCTGCGCTTCGAATGTCCCGTCTTCACGGTTGCGGGAACCAACGGCAAGGGGTCGACCTGCGCTTTTATCGAGCACATCGCGCTCGCGGCGGGTTATCGCGTGGGCGTCTACGGCTCGCCGCACCTCGTGCATTTCGAGGAGCGCTGCCGGCTGAACGGGCATGCCGCCGATGCGGCTGATCTCGTGCCTCATCTGGAGGCGGTGGAACAGGCGCGGCTGGCCTGCGCGCCACCGCCAGCCCTGACCTATTTTGAATTCACGACCCTGGCCATCATGCGTTTGCTCGCGTCCAGCAAGCGCGATGTCGTGGTGCTGGAGGTCGGCATGGGTGGGCGACTCGACGCTGTCAATGTGATCGATGCCGACTGCGCCATCATCACCAGCATCGCCCTTGACCACACCGAGTTCCTCGGCCCCGACCGCGCGACGATCGCGGTTGAAAAAGCCGGCATCATGCGCGCCGGCCGCCCGGTCATCATCGCGGATCCGGCGCCGCCCGACAGCCTGTTGCAGCGGGCGCGGGACATCGGAGCAGTGCCCTGGCGCATGGGCGTGGACTTCGGCTTCACTGCGGTCGGCCAGCAACAGTGGAATTACCGCGGCCCCGGTATGCGGCGCCCGGGTCTGGCCTACCCGGCGCTCCGCGGTGCGAACCAGTTGCTCAATGCCAGCGCTGCGATCGCTGCGCTGGAGGCCCTCAAGGATCAGCTTCCGACCAGCGCGCAGGACGTACGCGAGGGCTTGGCGCGGGTCGAATTGCCTGGGCGTTTCCAGGTGATTCCGGGGGAGCCGCAGGTGATTCTGGACGTGGCGCACAACCCGCACGCCGTGGCAGTGCTGGCTGAAAACCTTGATGCGCTGGGTTTTTCTCAGCGCACACATGCCGTCTTCGGCGCCATGGCCGACAAGGACGTTTCGGGCATGCTCGCTCGCATCGCACCCCTGATCCAGAATTGGTACATGTGCGACTTGCCGCTGTCGCGCGCCGCGCGCGCAACGGCGTTGGCCGCAGCGCTGCCGTCTGGAGCCCAAGTCACGTGCCACGACGCTCCAGCCAGCGCATTCGAAGCCGCCGTCGCAGCGGCCGAGGCTGCCGATAGAATCGTGGTTTTCGGTTCTTTCCATACGGTCGGTGGTGTTCTTGAGCACGGCCTTCCGCAATTGGGCGGCCGCCACACGACGTCTCCATCCCGATGAAACTCCCTGGCAAGCTCAGCCGCGGCAAGCGCGCCAACTCCAACGCTGGTGCCGGGTCGGTCGACGCCCAGAGCGAGGATGTGTTGCGCGCGCGGGCGCGCAGGCGGCTGATCGGCGCGGTGGCTCTGGTCCTGACGGGTGTCGTCGTCTTCCCACTCATTTTCGAAACCCAGCCACGCCCCGTGGTTTCGGACATGAACCTGATGATTCCATCGCAGGCGTCGGCGCCGAGCGTACCCGCGCGGTCGACTCCGACGGCGTCGCCTGTCGCCATGGCGGCGACCTCGGCACCGTCCGCAGCGAGTGCCGTCGCCCCAGGAGGCGTGCGCAAGGCGACACCGTCGGACGCCAGCGTGGTTGCCAGGCAACCGCCCGCTGCACCGAAGGCGCGTCCGGCGGTCACGCCTCCGGCATTGACGCCTTCAGCCGCGGGCTCCGCGGCGCGCAACGGCAAGGTCGACGGGGCCCGCCAGGCGCTTGCCGCGCTCGAAGCCACGACCCCGGATCAGATTTCCCGTGCCCAGGCCGAGGCGGCGATCGCGCCAGCGACAAGTCGTACCCGCTACGTGGTGCAGGCGGGCGCTTACGCGGACGAGCAGGCGGCGCAGTCAGCGCGCCACAAGATCGAACGCGCCGGTTTCAAGACCTACGCCCAGGTCGTTGACACCAAGGCGGGCAAGCGGATCCGGGTGCGGATCGGGCCTTTCGCCAGCCACGATCAGGCCGCCCGCGTGCTGGCGCGCGTCAAGGCGCTAGGCATGCAAGCCGTCGTGTTGACCCTTTGATATGCGCGGTGCCGTGCATCGGGTCAGGATGAATACACTGGATTTGATCATTCTTGCCGTCCTCGCGCTGTCGGCCTGTGTCGGGGTGTTACGTGGAGCGGCCTACGAGTGCGTCAGCCTGGGTGGGTGGGTGGCGGCATTCGCCGTCGCGCATGCATTCGCGCCGTGGCTGGCAGCGTCGCATCTGCAGGGTATCGCTTCGGTGCCGGTGCGCGCAGGCGTGGCCTGGGGCGCTTGCTTCCTCGCCACCTTGCTCGCTGCGGGCATTCTCGCGTCCGTGGCCCGTCTCGTGTTGCGCGCTTCCGGCCTCGGGTTGCTCGACCGCAGCATGGGGGCGTTGTTCGGCTGTGCGCGAGGAGTCATGTTGGTGCTGGCCGCGTTGTTCGCGGCACGTTACACGGCGCTGCCGCAAAGCGTGGCGTGGCGTGCGTCGGTGCTGATTCCTCCAGCGCAAACGGCCTTGAATGTGGTCTTGCCGCAGTTGCCATTCACCACCCTTGCCCGGATCGTTCCCGGGCGTTGATCTGTTTCGTTCTGGAGTGCTTGCATCATGTGTGGAGTCGTCGGGATCGTCTCGAAGCAACCTGTGAACCAGGTGATCTACGACGCGCTGCTGCTGTTGCAGCACCGCGGCCAGGACGCGGCCGGAATCATTACTGGCCAGGCTGGAAAGCTGTACATGCAAAAAGCGCGCGGAATGGTGCGCGATGTCTTTCGTACCCGCAATATGCGCGCACTTCCGGGTGTCTACGGTCTTGGACAGGTACGTTACCCGACTGCTGGCAGCGCCGACAGCGAAGAGGAGGCGCAGCCGTTCTACGTCAATTCCCCGTTCGGTCTGGCGCTGGCGCACAACGGCAACCTGACCAACACCGACGTGCTGCGTGGTGTGTTGACGACCACCGACCACCGCCACATCAACACGGGATCCGACTCCGAGGTGTTGCTGAATGTGCTGGCCAGCGAACTCGACCGTGCTGGCGGCGGTCGCCCGCTTCAGGCGGCCGATCTGTTTCGGGCCGTGCGCAGCGTGCACGCACGGGTGCGCGGTTCATATGCGGTGATTGTGCTGATCGCAGGGCATGGATTGCTGGCGTTCCGCGATCCCTACGGCATTCGTCCGCTGTGCTTCGGGCGCAATGACGCTGATGGGGACATCATGGTGGCCAGTGAATCCGTCGCTCTGGAGGGTGCCGGGTTCCGGCTGGAACGCGACATCCTGCCGGGTGAGGCACTGTTCGTCGATCTTGACGGACGCATGCTGACCGAGCAGTGCGCGGATAGTCCGACGCTCAATCCCTGCATTTTCGAATTCGTTTATCTGGCGCGTCCCGACTCGGTGCTCGATGGGATTTCCGTCTACCAAGCGCGCCTGAACATGGGTGAGACTCTGGCACAGCGCGTGATTTCGGTCATGCCGCCGAGTGAAATCGACGTCGTGATCCCGGTGCCAGAATCGAGTCGCCCCTCGGCCATGCAACTGGCCTGGAAGCTGGGGCGCCCGTACCGCGAAGGGTTCGTGAAAAACCGTTACGTTGGCCGCACCTTCATCATGCCTGGGCAGGCCGTGCGCAAGAAGTCGGTGCGTCAGAAGCTCAACGCGATCACGCAGGAGTTCGCTGGCCGCAACGTGCTGCTGGTCGACGACTCGATCGTGCGCGGCACGACCTCCCGCGAGATCGTGCAGATGGCGCGCGAGGCCGGTGCCCGCAAGGTTTACCTTGCCTCGGCGGCGCCCCCGGTGCGGTACCCCAATGTCTACGGCATCGACATGCCCACGGGCGCCGAGTTGGTGGCCTACGGGCGCGACATCGAACAGGTGCGGGAAATTATCGGGTGTGATGCGCTGATCTACCAGGATCTCGAGGCGATGAAGGCGGCCGTGTTGCGCGAGCGTCCAGACATCGATGCCTTCGAGGCCTCGTGTTTTGATGGTTGCTACATCACCGGCGACGTCGAGGCGGCGCTGATTGCCGGCCATCCGAAGACAGCGGGCGACCAGCCCGGGAGTCGTTTGAACCTGCAAGGTCAAGTCAGCGAGGAGGCACAACCATGAACCAAGACGATACCCCGTTGTGGCATCCCGACACCATCGCGGTGCGCGAGGGACTTCCACGTTCCGCCTATGGCGAGCACAGCGAGGCGGTGTTTCTGACCAGCAGCTTCGTGCAGCCGGACGCAGCCAGTGCCGCCGCCCGCTTCGCGGGCGAGGAAGAGGGTTTCGTCTATTCGCGTTTTTCCAATCCGAGCAACACTGCGATGGAGCGCCGTCTGGCCGCAATGGAGGGCACGGAGGCCGCGATCTCGACGGCCAGCGGGATGGGTGCGTTGTTGCTGCTGATGCTGGGCCTGCTCAAGGCGGGTGATCATGTGGTGTGCTCGCAGTCGGTATTCGGGGCCACCATCAAGTTGATCGCCGGCGAGTTTGGCAAGTTCGGTGTCGAAAGTAGTTTCGTTCCCCAAACCGACACGGCGGCGTGGCGGGCGGCGATCCGGCCCGGCAAGACGCGTTTGTTGTTCGCCGAAACGCCAACCAATCCGCTCACTGAAGTGTGTGACATCCGTGCGTTGGCGGACCTCGCGCACGATGCCGATGCCTTGCTGGTGGTGGACAACTGTTTCTGCTCGCCGGCGCTGCAGCGTCCCGTCGTGCTGGGCGCGGATCTGATCGTGCATTCGGGTACCAAGTATCTCGACGGGCAGGGGCGCGTCGTCGCCGGCGCCGTCTGCGGCAGCCGTGACATCATCGAAGGACGGTTGCTGCCGACCCAGCGCACGACCGGCGTGACGCTGTCGCCGTTCAATGCCTGGGTGGTGCACAAGGGCCTTGAGACCCTGGGGGTGCGCATGCAGGCGCACTGCGCGCGCGCGCTGCAGCTGGCGGTGTGGCTGGAGGCGCAGCCGGGCGTGGCGCACGTGTATTACCCGGGGCTGTCCTCGCACCCGCAGCATGCGTTGGCGATGGCGCAGCAGTCGGGCCTGGGCGGCGCGGTGCTGTCGTTCGCGGTGACCGCGGACGGTCCGGAGCGCGCGCGCGCCCGCGCATTCCACGTCATCGACAGCACGCGCCTATGCTCCATCACTGCCAACCTCGGTGATACCCGAACCACCATCACCCATCCCGCCAGCACGTCGCACGGTCGCCTGCGTGAAGACCAGCGTGCCGCGGCCGGCATCGGTCAGGGGTTGATCCGCATTGCCGTCGGTCTGGAGCATCCTGCCGACATCCAGGCGGACCTTGCGCGCGGCTTGCGCCATCTTCCATGATCCGCCGCTGTCTCCAAGTTTTTCCCAGCAGATGTCCCGACGCATGACCCCCAACGCCTTTCGAACCCGTTTCGCACCCAGCCCGACCGGGTATATCCATCTCGGCAACATCCGCTCGGCGCTCTACCCTTGGGCGTTTGCGCGCCATCACGGCGGCACTTTCATTCTGCGCATCGAGGATACCGACACCGAGCGCTCGACTGACGAAGCAGTCCAGGTCATTCTCGAGAGCATGGACTGGATGGGTCTGGATTATGACGAGGGGCCGTACTACCAAATGCAGCGCATGTCCCGGTACCGCGAGGTCATGCAGACCCTGGTCGACGCCGGCCACGTCTACCCCTGCTATATGCGCCAGGATGAACTCGACACCTTGCGTGACCGCCAGATGGCTGCGGGTGAGAAGCCGCGCTACGACGGTCGCTGGCGGCCCGAGCCCGGCAGGATCCTTCCGCCCATCCCCGAAGGCGTCAAGCCCGTGCTGCGTTTTCGCACACCGCTGCTTGGCGTCGTGAGTTGGGATGACAAGGTCAAGGGCCCCGTTGAGTTTCGCAATGATGAACTCGATGATCTGGTGATTGCGCGGCCCGACGGTACCCCCACCTACAACTTCTGCGTGGTGGTGGATGACATCGACATGGCCATCACCCACGTCATCCGGGGCGACGACCATGTCAACAACACGCCGCGCCAGATCCACATCTTCCGCGCGCTCGGCGCGCAGCCGCCCACCTACGCGCACCTCCCCACGGTGCTCAATGAGCAGGGTGAGAAGTTGTCCAAGCGAAGCGGTGCGAAAAGCGTCCTGCAGTATCGGGAAGAGGGCTATCTGCCGGATGCCATGGTCAACTATCTGGCGCGCCTTGGCTGGTCACATGGCAATGACGAAGTGTTTTCACGCGAGCAGTTCGTCGCCTGGTTCGACCTTGATCATCTTGGGCGTTCGGCGGCGCAATTCGATGGTGAAAAACTCAAGTGGCTCAATGGTCAGGCCATCCGTGCGATGGCGCCCGAGGCTCTTGCCGACGCGACGCGCCCCTTCCTGGATCGCATGGGGCTGGTCGTACAGGGAGTGAGGCTTGAAGATGCGGTGGTGCTGGTGCGCGAGCGCGCCAGTACGCTGGTCGAGGTTGCCGGGTTGTGCGCCATGTTCTATGCGCCGCCCGAACCAGCGCCGGAACTGGTCGCGCAACATCTGAGCCCCGCTGCCACCGTTGCGCTCAGCGACCTGCGCGCACGTCTCGCAGCACTGGATCCGTGGGACAAGCCGGCCATCAGCGCCGCTCTCAAGGAAACCCTGGTTGCGCAAGGACTGAAAATGCCCCAGTTGGCGATGCCACTGCGCTTGCTCGTCACCGGCCGCCTGCAAACCCCTTCCGTCGATGCGGTGCTGGCACTGTTTCCGCGTGACACAGTGCTCTCGCGCCTTGATCCGCCGCAGCCCTGATGCGGACGTACGCCCCGCGGCGTTGCGGCTTCGCGACGTTTTGGGTTACAATTGGCATGTTTTGGCGGGGAAGACGCCTGACGTGGGGCGTGAGTCCGGAAAGCTTGAACGCAAGCTTTCCGGTACTTGCCAGTACCGTTGTGTACCTGGTGATGCTCGCGCAGCATATGGGATGACCCCATGGGGGATGACCCCAAGTTTCATTAAAGGGCGAGCCGTGTCGAAAGCGACTACTACGCGCAAATCCGTGGACTCCGAAACCGAAGTCCTGGCCAGTAAACCTCAGGCGTCCAAGGATGTCAATCCCTGGGATCAGATGATGGAAAATGCGGCGGAAGTTGCCTCGACCTTCCGTAAACGTCCGCAGGTCAAGGTGTCGTCGCCATGGCGCGAAGGCTTCGGGCGGCCGCTGTCACAGCGTTCACGCGAAATTTACGAGCACATCACGGCGAACAAAACGCGCCTGAAGCAGAAGTAGGCACGCTGCGCGCACCAGACGTGCGCGCATTCCGACATCGCCGATGCTTGGGGCTTGTGCAAGCTCATGCCATCGTGCGCAGTGCTGCTGCGCAATCCGCAACCAGGGTCGGACCGCGGTAGATGAGCCCGGTGTAGAGTTGCACAAGGTTGGCACCGGCGCGGATTTTCTCCACCGCATCCGACGCATGGAGAATGCCTCCCACACCGATGATCGGAACACCCGGCCCGAGATGGAGGCGCAATTGCGCGACGACCCCGGTTGCACGCTCGCGCAGCGGGGTGCCGCTGAGTCCTCCGGCTTCCTCGGCATGGCGCAGCCCTTCGACCTCGGTGCGTTCAATGGTGGTGTTGGTCGCGATGACGCCATCCACGCGATGCCTGTGGACGGCTGCAGCCAGAGCCTCGATCTGGGGCGGAGCGAGGTCGGGAGCGATCTTGATCAGCAGCGGTGCGCGTCGCCCCTGGGCCTGCGCCAGGCGGTCGCGCTCCTCGTCGAGACCGGCGAGCAGGGCAGTCAGGGCCTCGTCGGACTGCAGTTGCCGCAGGTCCCTGGTGTTCGGCGATGACACGTTCACGGTCACGTAGTCGGCATGTGCATGCACGGCGCGCAGTCCGGCGCGGTAGTCGTCGAGCGCTTGTGCGATCGGGGTGGAGGCGTTTTTGCCGATATTCAGACCGAGGGGGACTTCGCGTCGGCTCGCACGCACGTGATGCAGGAAGGCGTCGAGGCCGGCGTTGTTGAATCCCATCCGATTGATCAGCGCATTTGCGGGCGTCAGGCGGAACATGCGCGGCTTGGGGTTGCCTGGCTGTGGACGCGGCGTGACGGTTCCGACTTCAATGAAGCCGAAGCCCATGGCAGCAAGCGCGTCGATCGCCTCGCCGTTCTTGTCCAGACCGGCTGCCAGCCCAACCCGATTGGGAAAATGCAGCCCCATCAATTGAACCGGGTCGTGCACGCGGGCCGATGCATAGAGCAGGGACAAGCCCGCGTCGTGGATGACCCGCAGAGTGCGCAACGTCAGGCGGTGTGCCATTTCCGGGTCGAGTCGGAACAGCAGCGGGCGCACGGCGGTGTATGGAAAGGGCATGTTTGCAAATGGAGTGAGACTCGCGAGCGGCGATAATACGGTCGTGCAACCTTGAACCACGAAATATCCACATGACTCAGGACGAACTCAAGCGAGCGGTTTCGCAGGCCGCGTTGCGGCACGTGCCACGCGGCGAAATCATCGGCGTCGGCACGGGCTCGACGGTGAATTTTTTCATCGACGTGCTGGCGACCATCAAGGACGAAATTCCCGCTGCGGTGTCGAGTTCTGCGCGCAGCACCGAGCGGTTGCGTGCCCATGGCTTTGACGTGGTTGACCTGAATCAGGTCGATCGCATTCCGGTGTATGTCGACGGCGCGGATGAAATCGATGCCGCAGGTGCCATGATCAAAGGCGGCGGTGGCGCGCTGACGCGCGAAAAAATCATCGCGGAGGTCGCCGATCGCTTCGTGTGCATTGTCGACGCATCCAAGTTGGTGCAGGTGCTTGGTCGCTTCCCGCTGCCAGTGGAGGTTGTGCCGATGGCCCGCGAACTGGTGCGCAGGCAGCTCGTGGCGCTGGGCGCGGACGTGCAGTTGCGTGCGGGGTATTTGACCGACAACGGCAACGAAATCCTGGATGCACACGGCCTGTCGATCACTTCCCCACGCGAGCTTGAGCGCACGATCAACCAGATACCAGGCGTGGTGACGGTGGGACTGTTCGCACGTCGCGGTGCCGACGTGGCGCTGATCGGTGAAGCTGAAGGGGTGTCAGAGCGTACCTTCGCGCAGCCGGCGATCTAGAACTGGAAGCCGGGCGGCGCGTTCGGATTCGACGGTGGCAGGACCGGCGGCTGCAGGTCTTGACCATGGTGGGGAGTCGGCGCTTTCTGCGCAGGTCGTGACGCCGGCGGCGCCAGATGCGTGGGGGCAGCGAACTTGTAGTGCGGTGGCAGTGCCGAGTTCTCAGGGTAACCGGCGGTGCTCAAAGCCTGATTCCATACTTCCGGATCGAAGCCCGGCGTCAGCGTGACGCCACCGATACTGAGCAGTGGCAGATGGTCGACGCGGGGATGGTCCGCGCGAAAGGTGGCCAGGTCAGTGGCGTCCGAGACCGTTTTTTCCGTGTAGGGCACCCCGCGCGTACGCAGCAGCTTCACGCCGTCTTCGCATGCGGGGCAGTGTGGGGTCGTGTACAGCAACACGGGCCGCTCGCGCACAAGCCGCTTCAGCGTGAAGGGTAGTACCGGCCCTTCGTCGCCGGCAGCGGTGGTGTCGACGCGTTGCGCCAGTTGCCCGGGGATGGCGGGCGGGACGTCGGTAAACGTGACCTCTCCGCTTGGACTGATGATCTTGTACAAGGCCCAGGCACTGTGCAGCGGCACGAGCAGGGTCGCCAGGATCAGTGCATCACGCATTCGGATGGACATGAGCCGCATCACCATCTATTCCTCCAGGGACACGTGGGTTTGGCGCCCGCCATGTCAGGCCGGCCGCGGTGGGTCGTCAGCCATGCCCTGATGGCGCAGCAGGGCATCGATGGTCGGCGCGCGGCCTCGAAAAGCGTGAAACGATTCCAGGGCATCACGGCTCCCGCCGCGGGCGAGAATCTCGTCGCGAAAACGCGCGCCCGATGCCCGGTCGATCACGCCGGACTCCTCGAAGCATGCGTAGGCATCGGCTGAGAGGACCTCAGCCCACTTGTAACTGTAGTAGCCGGCCGCATAGCCGCCAGCAAATATATGCGAGAAACTATGCTGGAACCTGGAAAAGTCTGGTGGGGTCAAGACGGCGACGTCGGCGCGCACCGCGCTGGCCAGCGCAGCCACGGCCTGGGGCGTGGCTGCGCGCAGCACATGGTGGACGCGCAAGTCGAACAGGGCATATTCGATTTGCCGCAACGTCTGCAGACCGGCCTGGAAATGGCGGCTGGCCAGCATGCGTTCGAACAGCGCGCGCGGCAGTGCTTCGCCGCTGTCGACATGACAGGTCAGCCGCTGCAGAACATTCCAATCCCAGCAGAAGTTCTCCATGAACTGGCTGGGGAGTTCGACCGCGTCCCACTCCACACCGCTCAGGCCGGAGGCGTCGAGGTCGTCGATCCGGGTCAGGAGGTGATGAAGGCCGTGGCCGAATTCGTGGAACAAGGTCTGTACATCATCAAACGTCAGCAACGGGGGTCTGCCACCGACGCCCGCGGCGAAATTGCACGTCAACAGCGCGACAGGGGTCTGCAGCACGCCGTCGGGACGCAGCCAGCGACCGCGCGCGTCGTCCATCCAGGCCCCCGAGCGTTTGTCGGCACGGGCATGTAGATCGGTGAGAAACTGACCCAGCAGGCGCCCCGCGGCGTCTTCGACGCGCCACAGACAGACCTCGGGGTGCCAGGCCACGCCGGGGGGCGCCGCCTCCGGGCGCACGCGCACGTCGAACAATTGGTGCACGAGGTCGAACAAGCCTTCCAGCACGCGCGGCTCGGTGAAATATTGTTTGACCTCTTGCTCGGAGTACGCGTAGCGCGACTCCCGCAGGCGTTCCGAGGCGAAGGCGATGTCCCAGGCTCTCAGTTCGGTCAGGCCGAGCTCAGCCGCCGCGAACGCGCGGAGATCGTCGAGGTCTGATTGCGCGTGGGGTCGCGCGCGCCGCGCCAGGTCAAGCAGAAACTCTTCCACCTGCGCGGGGCCTTGGGCCATCTTGGCCTGCAGCGACAGCTCGGCGAAACTGCCGAAGCCGAGCAGTCGGGCCTCCTCGTCGCGTAGCGCGAGAAGTTCCGCCATCACCCATGAATTGTCCAGCGCGGCGTCGCCAAGGTCGCTGGCACGGGTGACATAGGCCCGATACATGCGCGCGCGAAGGTCGCGATCGTGCGCGTACTGCATCACGGGCACATAACTTGGCTGGTGCAAGGTGAAGCGCCAGCCCTGGCATCCCGCCGCGCGCGCCGCGTCACCGGCAGCGTGGAGCACATCATCCGGGATGCCAGCGATGGCGCTTTCGTCGACGTCCAGGGTGAACGCGTTGGTGGCGTCGAGCAGGTGCTCCGAGAACGCTTGCTCCAGCTCGGCACTGCGCTCCTGGATGGCGGCATGGCGTGCGCGCGCCTCGCCCTGAAGATCCGCGCCGCCGAGACGGAAGTCGCGCAAAGCATGCGCGACGATGCGTTGCCGCGTCGCCGAAAGCTCCGCCAGCGGCAGACGCTTGTACTGCGCGAACAAGGCCTCATCAGCGCCGAGTTCGGTCCAGAACTGCGTGAGCTCGGGCAGCATCGCGTTGTAGGCGTCACGAAGTGCAGGCGTATCGGCGACGGCGTTCAGATGACCGACCATGCCCCAGCCGCGGGCCAGCCGCTCGGTGGCGACGTTCAGGGTGTCGACCACCGTGTCCCAGCGCGCGGGAAAGCCCGGTGCGGTGACGGAGCGCAGCGCGCGACGGGCGTCGGACAGCAGCACCTCCATGGCCGGGCGCACATGCAGGGGATCGACCTTGCCATAGGCAGGGAGACCAGAAAAGTCGAGCAGCGGATTGGACGCGTCCATGTTCGTTCAGGCTTGTTCGCAAGCCTGCACCGTGTTGGAAAGCAGCATGGCGATGGTCATTGGGCCGACGCCGCCGGGCACTGGGGTGATCCACCCTGCCGCCTCCGATGCCGCTGCGAAGTCGACGTCGCCGCAAAGCGTGCCGTCGGGGAGGCGATTGATTCCAACGTCGATGATGGCAGCGCCCGGCTTGATCATGTCGCCGGTGATCATGCGCTGCTTTCCCACCGCCGCGATCAGGACATCAGCCTGGCGGCAGGTTGCGGCGAGATCGGGGGTTCCGCTGTGGGCGATGGTGACGGTCGCATCGGCCGCCAGCAGCATCAGGGCCATGGGTTTACCGACGATGTTGGAACGGCCGACGACGACCGCGTGCTTGCCACGAAGCTGCGCCATGCCGATGTGCGCGAGCATCCGCATGCATCCCAGCGGCGTGCACGGGCGAAAGCCCGGGCGGCCCACCAGCAAGGCACCGGCACTGGCGACGTGGAAGCCGTCGACATCCTTGCTCGGGGCAATCGCTTCGATTACCCGCTGTGCGTCGATGTGGGCTGGCAAGGGAAGTTGCACGAGGATGCCGTGTACCGCATCGTCGCGGTTGAGCGCGTCGATGCGGCCAAGCAGTTCGGCCTCCGTGAGGCTGTCACCATACGACTCGTGGATCGAATGGATGCCGGCAGCCTTGCACGCTGCAACCTTGTTACGCACGTACACCTCGCTGGCGGGGTCGGCGCCGACGCGTATGACGGCCAGCGCGGGCCTGCGGCCAGCCGCCGCCAGCACGGCAGCGCGCGCAGCGACTTCGGCGCGAACTTGCGCCGCGAGGGCTTTTCCGTCGATCAAGCGAGCAGTCATCGTGGTGGTCAGAAGATGGAGAGGTGTTATTTCACGGCGCCGAGGGCGATCTTTAGAAGGTCGGCCACCGTGTTGGCGCCCAACTTTTCCATGATGTTGGCGCGATGCGCCTCGACGGTCTTGATGCTGATGTTGAGGTCGTCCGCGATCTGCTTGTTCAACCGTCCGGCGACAATCCGCTCGAGCACCTGCGCCTCCCGGCCGGTGAGCTTGGACAGCAGGGCTTCGCGGCTTGCGCTTTGCACGTGTTCCTCAAGATCGACGCGCGCCTTCTCGAGCATGCGATCGACCAGATCGCGCAACAGGTTCTCATTGAAGGGTTTTTCAATGAAGTCGATCGCGCCCTTTTTCATGGTGGTGACGGCCATGGGAACGTCGCCGTGACCGGTGATGAACGCCAGCGGAATATTGAGTCCGCGCTGGATCAGCCGGTCCTGCAATTCGAGACCCGTCATGCCGGGCATGCGCACGTCGACGATGAGGCAGGCAACCTCGCGTGGATCAAAGCGGGTCAGGAACACCTCGGCCGAATCGAAGCAACGCACGCGGTAGTCATTGCCCTCCAGCAGCCATTGGAGCGAATCGCGCACAGCTTCATCGTCATCGATGACGTACACGGTCCCTTTGCTTGCAGGTTTCATGGGCTCGTCCGGTGGGTGGAATCTTGCAGGCCCCCGGATCCGGCCGGCGGCGCCGGCGCTTGGTCCGCGGGTTCCGCGAGCTGGAAGGGCAACGTGAAGGTGAACACGCTACCCGCCAGACCTTCTTCATTGTATTGATTCTCGGCCCATAGCCGGCCCTGGTGAAACTCGATGATGGAGCGGCAAATATTGAGCCCGATGCCCAGGCCCTCCGCCTTGGTGGTGTAAAAAGCCTCGAACAAGTGACCCATGACATCCTCGGGGATGCCGGTGCCGTTGTCACGCACCGCGAAGGTGATTTGCGTAGCGTCGGCATGAATATCCAGATCGATACTCCGACGCACACCGCTTCGACCAGCCTTGTCGACCGCCTCGGCGGCATTGCGCAACAGGTTGAGGAGCACTTGCTCGATCAGAATGGGGTCGGCGTGCAGACGCGGAATGCCCGCGGCGATATGCGTGAACAACCGTACATTGCGACGACGCAGTTCAATTTCGGCAAGTTCAAGCGTGTTCTGGACAATATCCTGGACGCGACAGGCGACACGATGCGGTTCACTCTTCTTGACGAAGTCGCGCACACGCTTGATGACGCCGGCGGCGCGCTGGGCCTGACGTGCGGTTTTCTCGAGTGCGGCTTCGAGTTCCTCTGGGGCCATGGCGTGGTTGCGGATGCGCGCGATCATCCCGGAGCAATAGTTGTTGATCGCCGTCAGTGGTTGGTTGAGTTCGTGCGCGAGCGATGACGCCATTTCTCCCATCGCGATCAGACGACTTGTGATTTGCGCTTTCTCTTCCTGGTTGCGGGCAATGTCTTCAGCCTGGTGACGCGCGGTGACGTCGGTGGCGATGAGCATCTGCACGATACGCCCGTCGACCCACTGGATGTAACGCTGGCGTACGTCGAACCAGCGGTCGAGCATCGCAACGCGGATTTCGTGCACCTGCGCCTGCGGATTGAGGAACTCGCCAGCTGGAAGTCCCGCAAACGCGTCGACCTCATCGGCGCCATCCTGGCCCGCGAACGGAGGCGGTTCGATACCGCTGAGCAGGTAGTGCCCGTGCGCCGACGCGCCGAACCACTGCCGATACAGCTTGTTTGCATACAGCTGCTCATTGCGATCAAGGGCCAGCACGGACACCGCGGCGTCAAGACCCTCGAGCACGGCGACAAAGCGCTCGTGGCTGGCGGCGAGCTCCTGCCGGATGCGCGTGGGTTCGGTGATGTCGGTCACGGACGTGATCCAGCCTGTCTGCCGCTCGCGCGCATCGATGAGCGCGGAGACGTACACGCGGGCGTCGAATTCGGTGCCGTCCTTCCGCGCGAGCTTCAACGCGAAGCCCGATGGCGGCGCGAGACCATCAATGATCTGCTGCAACGCCAGTGCCATTTCAGCCGATCGACGCGAAGGCCAGAAAGGGTGCGGAGGGCCGTGGCCGATGAGATCCTGCTCGGTGAATCCGGTCATGCGGCAGAAAGCAGCGTTCACGTAGGTGATGCGGCCCTTCATGTCGATGGCCTGCATCCCTGTCGACAATGAATTTTCCACCGCCCGCCGGAATGCCGTTTCCCGCGAGAGGCTTTCCTGCGTGCGCAGGCGCTCGCGCATCTGACGCCATGTTCCCCAAAGCATCCAAAGCATCAACGCGGACAGCACGAACACAGCCCAGTAGAGGCCACGCACACCCCAGCCTGGATTGGTGTGATAACTGCTCACACGCAATTGCAACCCGGCGTCAAAAGGCTGGACAGGAATGATCTCCCGCAAGGGCTTGGCACCCGCTTCGGCCGAAGCGCCGCTGGCCAGGACTCGCTGGTGCCGATCGACCAGCGCCACCGCGTAGCGGGTGCTCAGTTCCTGCGCGACGCCGCCTCTCAGCAATCCCGGCACGGCGAAGACGGCGTCGATGCTTCCGGTGTCGCCCGTATCGTCAACCACGGGCGTCGCTGATTCGACCACCCAGCCGACGCCCGGAATGGTGTACGGGAGGGTGTATGCGGAGTGGGTGGTGGCCTCGGCCTGGGTGATGGCGTTGATCGTGTAGGGCTGTGTGACTGCGTGTCCGTCCCGCAGCCAGTGAAGTTCGCGCGGGAGGCTCGGACTGGTCACGATGTCGTGCACTTTGGTCGACGCATCGACGCGGTACACGAGCAGCGCACTCGGATGCTGACGCACGAACGCCACCGCCCCAGGCCTGAAACGCCGTCGCCCGCTCGGAGTCTCCTGGCTGTTGGCCATGGATTGGAGTTGCTCGAGCATCAAGCCCATCTCCAGGCTCATGCGCTGCGCTGCCCATTCGCTGTCACGCTGCAGGGTATCCCTTTCACGTTGCAACTCTGTTTGCTGGGTGTAACGCAGCAGTGCCGCAGCAGCGCCCAGAAACAGCACGATGGACAGCAGCGGCCCGAAAAGCAGGGCGCGATCGGCGTTGGGAATGCGTCGTGGACTGCGTACGCGGGGCAGTGGAATGCGTAGCGCTTTCGGGAGCAGGTTCTTGGTGTTCACGTAAAGCAGTCTATGCAATCCCGGACGCGAAGCGCATCATGAGGCGCGGCGCGGCGCAACGAAGGCGCGGAATTCGCGCAAAACAATCGCAAGATACCATATTGTGAAAAGCAATCTTGCGATTCGGGAAATTACCTGCAATACTCGCGCCCAATTCAAACGAGGAGGCCACATGTCCGCAGTTCCCGAATTCCCGTCTTCTGATGCCGATCCACAGGAAACCCGTGAATGGCTCGACGCCCTGGAGGCGCTGATTGCAACCGAGGGGCGCGAGCGCGCGCACTTCCTGCTGGAATCCCTGCTTGACCGCGCCCGGCAGGACGGCGTGGACATGCCGTTTTCGGCCAACACTGCGTACGTGAACTCCATTCCCCCGGAACTCGAGGCCCGCAATCCCGGCAATGTCGAGGTTGAGGAGCGGCTGCGCGCCTACATGCGCTGGAACGCGATGGCCATGGTGGTACGTGCCAATCGGCTGCACCCGGCGGATGGCGGCGATCTTGGCGGGCATATTGCCTCGTTCGCCTCGCTGGCGACCATGTTGGGGACGGGCTTCAATCATTTCTGGCATGCGCCGACCGAGGATCACGGTGGTGACCTGATTTACTTTCAGGGACATTCCGCTCCCGGGCTCTACGCACGTGCCTACATGGAAGGGCGCCTGACCGAGGAGCAAATGCTCAACTTCCGGCAGGAATCCGACGGTCGAGGCTTGTCAAGCTATCCGCACCCGAAGCTGATGCCCGATTTCTGGCAATTCTCGACCGTCTCGATGGGCCTGGGGCCGATCATGGCGATCTACCAGGCCCGCTACCTCAAGTACCTCCACGCGCGCGGCATCGCCGATACGTCGCAACGCAAGGTCTGGGTTTTCTGCGGCGACGGCGAAATGGATGAGCCGGAGTCACTCGGGGCCATCGGACTGGCCGCGCGCGAAAAACTCGACAACCTCGTCTTCGTCGTGAACTGCAACCTCCAGCGCCTCGATGGACCCGTGCGGGGCAATGGCAAGATCATCCAGGAGCTCGAAGCCGAATTCCGCGGTTCGGGATGGAACGTCCTGAAGCTGATCTGGGGATCGTACTGGGATCCGCTGCTGGCGCGGGACAAGGACGGCATCCTGCGTCAAGTGATGATGGATGTGCTTGACGGCGACTATCAGGCCATGAAGGCCAATGATGGAGCGTTTGTGCGCAAGCATTTCTTCGGCCGCGATCCGCGCCTGCTTGAAATGGTCAAACACATGAGCGACGACGATATCTGGCGTCTGAACCGTGGTGGCCACGATCCGCAAAAGGTGTATGCGGCTTTCCATGCCGCAGCGAACCATCAGGGCCAGCCGACCGTGCTCCTGGTCAAGACGGTCAAGGGCTATGGCATGGGCCAGGCGGCCGAGGCACGCAACATCGCCCATCAGGTCAAGAAGCTGACCGACGAGGACATTCGTGAATTCCGGGATCGCTTCAATATACCCGTGCCGGATCACGAACTGGGGACATTGCCGTTCTTCAAGCCGGCGGACGATACCCCGGAAATGCAATACCTCCATGCCAAGCGCCGCGCGCTGGGCGGTTACCTGCCGCAGCGTCGCCAGAAGGCCGACGAGCAATTGCCCGTCGCGGATTTGCACGAACTGTTCAAGCCAGTGCTCGAGCCCACGGCGGAAGGGCGCGAAATTTCAACGACCCAGGCCTACGTCCGGTGTCTCAACCAGTTGCTGCGGGACAAGGCTCTCGGGCCGCGCGTCGTGCCCATCCTGGTTGATGAAACGCGCACCTTTGGCATGGAGGGGCTGTACCGCCAGATAGGCATCTACGCGCCGGAAGGCCAGAAGTACACCCCGGTCGATCGCGGCGAGGTGATGTATTACCGCGAGGACAAGTCGGGCCAGATCCTGCAGGAAGGCATCAACGAAGCTGGTGGCATGTGCTCCTGGATTGCGGCGGCCACCGCCTACTCCCACAGCAACCGCATCACCATCCCGTTCTACATCTACTACTCGATGTTCGGATTCCAGCGCATCGGCGATCTGGCATGGGCCGCAGGCGACATGCTGGCGCGTGGCTTCCTGCTTGGCGGAACATCAGGCCGCACGACGCTGAACGGCGAGGGGTTGCAGCACGAGGATGGTCACAGCCAGGTTTTCGCTGGCACGATTCCAAACTGCGTCAGCTATGACCCAACCTTCGCCCATGAAGTGGCGGTCATCCTGCACAGCGGCCTCAAGCGCATGGTGCAGGATCAGGAGAACGTGTTCTTTTACCTGACCCTGCTCAACGAGAACTACGCGCAGCCAGGTCTGAAAGTGGGCACCGAGGCGGAAATTCTCAAGGGCATGTACCTGCTCAAGGAGGGCCCGAAGCTCACCCCGCGGGTTCAATTGCTGGGATCGGGCTCGATTCTGCGTGAAGTGATGGCTGCGGCCGACTTGCTCGAAGCGGATTGGGGCGTGGCCGCCAACGTGTGGAGCTGCCCGAGCTTCAACGAACTGGCCCGCGACGGTTCCGCCACCGAGCGCTGGAACCTGCTGCACCCCGGTGCCGAGCCACGCCAGAGTTTCGTCGCGCAACAGCTCGACCGACATCCCGGCCCCATTGTCGCGAGCACCGACTACGTGCGGCTGTTCGCCGAGCAAATCCGCCCATATCTGCCCAAGGGCCGTCACTACAAGGTTCTCGGCACCGACGGCTTTGGACGCTCCGATACCCGCACCAAACTGCGTCGGCACTTCGAGGTCGACCGTCACTTCGTGGTGCTCGCCGCCCTGCGCGGGTTGGCCGACGAGGGCAGCATTCCCGCGGCCAAAGTGACCGAGGCGATCGCTCGCTACGGCATCGATGCCGACCGCATCAACCCGCTGCTGGCCTGAGCATCGGCGATCGAAGGAGACACGGACCATGGCAGTCATCGAAGTAAAAGTTCCCGACATTGGGGATTTCAAGGACGTCGAAGTCATCGAAGTGCTGGTCAAGGCCGGCGACACGGTGGCGGTGGAACAGTCGCTGATCACGGTGGAGAGCGACAAAGCCAGCATGGAGATCCCGAGCAGTGCTGCGGGGGTGGTGCGCAATGTGCGCGTCAAGCTTGGTGACAAGATCAATGAAGGCAGCGTGCTGCTGGACCTGGAGCCCCAAGGCGAGGGCGCTGGGGCCTTGTCGGCCAACGAAGCCCCGAAGCCAGCTCCAGCTCCAGCTCCAGCTCCAGCTCCAGCTCCAGCTCCAGCTCCAGCCGAGGTCGGCGTCGGGTTCGCTTCCGAGCCGGTGAAGCACGTCCCGCCGACGGCGGCGCTTCCGCCAGTGTCGGCACCCCCGTCGCCCGGGCAACTGGCGCATGCGTCGCCGAGCGTGCGCCGCCTGGCGCGCGAACTCGGCGTGCCGCTGTCAGAAGTCAGGGGCACGGGCCCGAAGGGGCGCATCAGCGCATCGGACGTCCACGCATTCGTCAAGGACGTGATGGCCGGCACGCGCACGACCGTGGCGGCCGCGAGCGCCGCAACCGCCGGATCCGGGGCGGGCAGTGGTCGCGGGGGTGGACTGGATCTTTTGCCATGGCCGAAGGTGGATTTCGCGAAGTTTGGCCCGGTTCGCACGGAGCCGCTGTCGCGTATCAAGAAGATTTCCGGGCCGAATCTGGCGCGCAACTGGGCGATGATCCCCCATGTCACCCAGTTTGACGAGGCCGATATCACTGGTCTTGAGGCCTTCCGCCAGGAGAGCAATGCGCGATTGGGCAAGAGTGGCGTCAAGCTGACGATGCTTGCCTTTGTCATGAAGGCATGCGCCACTGCACTGAAGACCATGCCGGCCTTCAATGCTTCGCTCGACGCAGCCGGTGAAAATCTGATTCTGAAGGACTATGTGCATCTCGGTTTTGCGGCGGATACGCCGCAGGGTCTGGTCGTCCCGGTGCTGAAGGACGTGGACCGCAAGGGACTGGCGCAGATCGCAGCGGAGATGGGCCAACTCGCGGCGACAGCGCGTGAGGGCAAGCTCAAGCCCTCGGACATGCAGGGCGCCACGTTCACGATCTCCAGCCTCGGCGGAGTTGGTGGAACCGCGTTCACGCCCATCATCAACGCTCCCGAGCTTGCAATTCTCGGTTTGTCGAAGTCCCAGCACAAGCCGGTCTGGGACGGCGAGGCTTTTGTGCCGCGCCTGATGCTGCCGCTTTCGTTGTCGTACGACCACCGCGTCATCGACGGCGCGATGGCTGCGCGCTTCACCACCCTGCTTGGCGAACTGCTCGCGGACCTGCGCCGCGTGCTGTTGTGAACGGAGACTTGTGATGGCAGTGATCGAGGTGAAGGTTCCCGACATCGGGGATTTCAAGGACGTGGAAGTCATCGAGTTGCTCGTCAAGGTTGGTGACACCGTGACTGTCGAGCAGTCGCTGGTGACGGTCGAGAGCGACAAGGCGAGCATGGAAATTCCGAGCAACGCTGCGGGCGTGGTTCGCAACGTACGCGTGAAACTTGGCGACAAGATCAGCGAGGGCAGCGTGCTGCTCGACCTGGAAGCGCAGGATCAGGTGGGGTCGTCGCCGCCGCCGGCGCAGTCCGACGCGGCAGCAGCGGTTGGCATCGCTGCTGCGTCTGCCAGTGCTGTGGCCGCCGTTGATCCGCCAGCTCCACGCGCGACGTACGCAGGAGCCGTGGATCTGCAGTGCGATCTGCTTGTGCTCGGCTCGGGACCGGGTGGATACTCGGCGGCGTTTCGCGCAGCCGACCTCGGGCTCAAAGTCGTGCTGGTGGAGCGCTACGCGACCTTGGGAGGCGTGTGCCTGAATGTCGGCTGCATTCCGAGCAAGGCACTGCTGCATGTGGCAGCCGTGATCGACGAGGCAGCGCATTTCCTCGATCTCGGTGTCGCATTCGATGCGCCCCGGATCGATCGGGACAAGCTCGCGAATCACAAGTCCAAGGTCGTTGGCAAGCTCACAGGTGGCTTGGCTGCGATGGCAAAAATGCGCAAGGTCACCGTTGTGCGTGGGGTCGGCGCGTTCATGGATCCTCACCACGTGCGCGTCGAACTCACCGAAGGGGACGGCCAGCAGCGCAACGGGGCGGCACAAGTCGTCGGGTTCAGCCGCGCCATCATCGCGGCGGGGAGCCAGGCAGTGCGGTTGCCATTCCTGCCGGACGATCCGCGGATCGTTGATTCGACCGGCGCGCTTGCGCTCGCGCATGCGCCGCAAAAGATGCTCATCGTCGGAGGGGGAATCATCGGACTCGAAATGGGCACCGTGTATTCGACCCTGGGCGCCAGACTGGATGTGGTGGAAATGCTGGACGGACTGATGCCCGGCGCTGACCGCGACCTGGTGAAGGTCTGGCAAAAGATGAACGCTCCGCGTTTCGATCGCATCATGCTGCGCACACGCACCATCGGCGCGGAGGCGAGGTCCGACGGCATCTGGGTCACGTTCGAGGGAGAAGGCGCTCCGCAGGGGCCGCAGCGCTATGACCTGGTACTACAGGCGGTGGGGCGCATTCCCAATGGTCGCAAAATCGGGGCAGAGCATGCGGGCGTTGCCGTGGACGCGCGCGGTTTCATTCCCGTTGACGTCCAGATGCGGACCAACGTTGCGCACATTCATGCAATTGGGGACATCGTTGGCCAACCCATGTTGGCGCACAAGGCGGTGCATGAAGCGCATGTCGCAGCCGAGGTTTGCGCGGGCGAGTTGCGGGGCGATGACACGCTTGCCCGGAGCGCGTTCGACGCGCGCGTGATTCCCAGTGTCGCGTATACAGATCCGGAAATCGCCTGGGTCGGCCTCACTGAAGACGCCGCGAAGCAGCAGGGTGTGGCTGTGACCAAGGGACTGTTCCCGTGGAGCGCATCGGGCCGCGCCATCGCCAACGGTCGGGACGAAGGTTTCACCAAACTGTTGTTCGACGCACAGACCCACCGCATCGTCGGCGGGGGCATCGTCGGCACGCATGCAGGGGATCTCATCGGGGAGGTCGCGCTCGCAATTGAAATGGGAGCAGACGCGGTTGACATCGGTCGGACGATCCACCCGCATCCGACACTCGGAGAATCGATCGGTCTGGCAGCCGAGGTGGCAGAGGGAGCTTGTACCGATCTGCCCCCGCCGCGGCGCTGATTCTGCGTGGCCGCCCCTCGGGGCGGCTGCATCAACGCGTTTCAGTGCCGATTGGCGCAGCGTCCGCGGGCGCTGCAGCCTCAGCGGTCGGAACGAGATTCTCGGCGGCGCGGCGCACCAGGCGTCGAGCCCCATCAAAGCGGCGAGCCCAGTACGGTGCATCGAGGTTATCGATCTGCACGCGCTCGCCAGGGCGAGGTGCATGGATGAACTGGCCGTTGCCAATGTAGATTCCCACGTGGGAAAAGGCACGGCGCAGGGTGTTGAAGAACACGAGATCGCCGGGACGCAGCGCGTTCTCGGCGACTTTTTCTCCCTCGCGGCTTTGCTGCTTGGCATTGTGGGGCAGTGCCATGCCGAGGGTTGTTTCGTAAACATGGCGCACGAAACCTGAGCAGTCAAAGCCGGTGGATGCGCTGTTGCCGCCGTAGCGGTAGCGCACCCCGATAAAGCTCATGGCCGTGAGGACAAGGTCAGAGGCGCGCGTCGAGACTTGTGAAACCTTGTCCGCCATGTGGTGACGGTCGATCCACTGCTGGATGGCGTCTTGCGGCGCTTCCGGTGCCGGGGTTGCCTGGATTTCCTGCGCAGCCACCGGGTCGGCCTGCGCGCCCGCGGCCGCGCCAGACATGGCAAGGCACAGGGCAAGGCAGGCGTGACGGACCGAGATAAATGGCATCCGTGGAATGTAGCCTTAACCATTTCATCACGTCAACAATTTCCCGGCATGTCCCTTGATCCGTGGGGACGTTTGGGACCAATGTGCGTTCCGGAAGCGGAAGGATCGGTCTACCATCGCTGCACCGGGGACGATGAAAGGAGACGGCAATGTTCAAGGCATGGATGCTCGACAAGCCCGATGGCGTATTCGAGGCGAAGCTGCGCGCGCTTGACGAACAAGCGTTGCCGGATGGGGATGTGCTGGTGCGGGTCCTGCACTCCTCGTTGAACTACAAGGATGCGTTGGCATTGACCGACCGTGGCCCGGTCGTACGACGATGGCCCATGGTTCCGGGCATCGACGGTGCAGGCGAAGTGCTGCGGAGCAGCCATCCCGACTGGGCACCGGGTGATCGCTGGATTGTGAACGGATGGGGCTTGGGTGAGACCCATTGGGGCTGCCTGGCGGAGCGCGCACGCCTCAAGGGGGACTGGCTGGTTCCCATTCCGACCCGCTTCGACAGTCGCGACGCCATGATCATTGGCACGGCCGGCTACACCGCGATGCTGTGCGCGCAGGCCATTGCCCGTCATGGTGTCGGACCGGGCGACGGCGACGTCCTGGTCACTGGAGCCAGTGGCGGTGTCGGAAGCGTGGCCGTGAGCGTGCTGGCGCGACGCGGGTTCAAGGTCACGGCGCTGACCGGCCGACCACTGGAGGCTCATTATTTGCGTTCGCTGGGCGCAGCGGAGGTTCTCGACCGTGCCATGTTCGCGGCTCCGGGCAAGCCGTTGCAGAAGGAGCGATGGGCAGCCGTCGTCGATACCGCCGGCAGCCACATCCTGGCCAACGCCTGCGCGCAGACACGCTGGGGCGGCATCGTGGTGGCCTGTGGTCTCGCGCAGGGCATGGATTTTCCGGCCACGGTAGCTCCGTTCATCCTGCGCAACGTCGCGCTCGCGGGCATCGACAGCGTGATGCAGCCGCTGGCGGCGCGACGGGCTGCCTGGGCGGCGCTCGCCGAGGAGCTGGAGCCTGCGCATCTGGCCTGCATGGCGCGTGACATTGGGTTTGACCAGGTGCTCGACGCGGCGCGGGATATCCTTGACGGGCGCGCGCGGGGGCGCACGGTGGTCGCGATCTGATGCCGCGTGGCGGCGCCGGGTCGAGTTGCGCTGCCCCGGTCAGTGCCATGTCAGTTCTTGTGCCTAATTTGCGGGCACAACCAACAAGGAGGAGACAGACATGGACTACGCGAGCTACCACCGACGTTCCATCGAGCAGCCTGAGGAGTTCTGGGCTGAACAGGCGGCGCTGATCGAGTGGCACAAGCCCTGGGACCAGGTGCTCGACGGCAGCCGCAAGCCGTTCGCGCGGTGGTTTGTCGGTGGGATGACCAATCTCTGCCATAACGCCGTGGACCGGCACCTGGCCACGCGCGCTTCACAGGCAGCACTGGTGTGGGAGTCGACCGAGGTCGATGCGAGCCGCAGCTACACCTATGCGGAACTTCACCGCGAGGTGCAATGCATGGCGGCGGTCCTGCAGCGTCAAGGTGTCGAAAAGGGCGATCGTGTTCTGATCTACATGCCCATGGTGCCCGAGGCGGCGTTCGCGATGCTCGCCTGCGCGCGGTTGGGAGCGATCCATTCGGTGGTGTTCGGCGGGTTCGCGGCCGTCAGTTTGGCCACACGTATCGACGACGCCGCCCCGAAGGTCGTCATCAGCAGCGATGCTGGTTCGCGCGGCGGCCGGGTTGTTCCCTACAAACCTTTGCTTGACGAGGCCATCGAGCGCGCTACGCACAAGCCCCACGCCGTGCTCATGGTCGATCGCGGCTTGCATCCTTTCGTTCCCGTGGCCGGGCGCGATGTCGATTACGCGGCGGCGGCTGCGTCCGTGGGCGCGACCCAGGTGCCGTGCACCTGGGTAGACGCGACCCACCCAAG
>DAICZP010000081.1 GCA_027311065.1 Thiomonas sp.
CACGACGAGCACGGGCAGGTTGGAGTGGGTGAGAAGCTTCTGGGTTTCGCTGCCAAGCAGCACCGCTTGTACCCCGCGTCGTCCATGGGACGCCATGACGACGAGGTCGCATGTTTTTTCCACTGCGGCATCGAGCAGGGCCTTCCACGGATGCATATCTTCGGATACCAGGCACTCGCACGCCACACCGGCAGCCCTGCAGGCTTCCTGCAGCGGCAGCAAGGCCTCCTCAGCGGCGCGGGAGGTGCTGGCGCGATAGGCGTCGGCAGTGACGGGCACCGAGTCGGCAAGCCCCGTGTATGGATACGGATCGCTGACCGATACACCCACGATGCTGGCCTGGCACAGCCGCGCGAGTTCGACCGCGGGGCCGATGGCCTTCGCCGCGGTGTCCGACCCGTCCGTGGGAACCAGGATCTTTTTGTACATCTTCTTCTCCTTGTGAAAATTGGCGACAGACACAAGGATATCGTGCAGCGCGTCGGGTTGTCGTGGTTTGATCTCGTGCAAGGTTAGGTGGCGGATTCCGGCCCTGTCGCCACAGGGCGCCCCGGATCCGAACACCATTCGCTCCAGGATCCGGGATAAAGCACGGAGCCTGAAAGTCCGGCGTGCTGCATTGCCAGCAGGTTGTGGCACGCCGACACTCCCGATCCGCATTGATGGATCACCGTGGCTGGATCGCGCCCATCCAACCGCGCTCGCCACGCATCGCGCAGTTCGGACGCAGGCTTGAAGCAGCCATCATCGGTCAGGTTGTCCCGGAAAAATCTGCACACCGCCCCTGGAATGTGACCGGCAACCGGATCGAGAGTCTCGCCGATACCCGCGTAGCGTTGCGCCGACCTGGCGTCGATCACCAGATGCGCGCCCGTCCGGACGTTGGCCAGTACGGCGTCCACCTCGACGAACGCTACCAGGGGCTCGCGCGCGCGAAAATCGCCCGCGGGTCGCGGCGCCGCAGCTCCCGCTTCGGTCGCACCCCCGGCAGCGGTCCATGCCTGCAGGCCGCCATCGAGCACGGCAGCGTTGGCATGGCCGAGCCAGCGCAGCAACCACCACAGGCGCGCTGCGTAAACGCCCTGGCTGCTGTCATAGGCCACGACTTGCTGTCCGTCGCGCAGGCCGCGCGCAGCGAGCGTTGCGGTCAGCGCTTCGCGGGTGGGCAGGGGGTGACGACCGCGCCGCCCGTCGGAGCGCCCGGAGAGGTCGCGATCGAGATGAAAGTGGAGCGCCCCCGGGATGTGGGACTCGGCGTACGCGTTTTCACCGGCAGCCGGCGCCGCGAGGTCGTGACTGCAATCGGCGATGAACACGTCGGACAGCTCCGCCTTCAGTGCGGAAACCGGAATCAGCGTGGAATGACGTGGCATGAGCAAACCCATTTCAAGAAAATCACCAGGAAGCGATTATCGCCTCCCGGCCCTGCAGGTGTACTTTCACCTCGCTCAGTCCGCGGGCATCCCCATCTTGCGACGGTACCACGCGTGGAAATGGAGCATGCCGTCCTCCATCGGTGACTGGTAAGGCCCGACCTCGTTGACCCCGCGCTCCATCAAGGCCTTGCGCCCGGCATCCATGCGCAGCGCGATTTCATCGTCCTCCACACAGGTTTCCATGTAAGCGGCGCGTTCCGCGTCAATGAACTCGCGCTCGAAGGCGGCGATTTCCTCCGGGTAATAGAACTCGACCACGTTCAAGGTCTTTTGCGGGCCTTGCGGGTAGAGCGCCGACACCACGAGGACGTGCGGGTACCACTCGACCATGACGGTCGGATAGAGCGTCAGCCAGATCGCTCCGCGCTCTGGCGGGACACCCTGACGGTAGTCCAGCAATGCCTTGCGCCAACGCTCGTAGGCTTTGCTGCCGCCACGGCCGTCGGGGCGGCGCAAGGCATCGTTGACGCCAACCGACTGCACGCTGTACTCGGCATCGAATTGCCAGGCGAGGTCATCGCAGGTGACGACACCGCCCAGGCCGGGATGGAACGGCCCCACGTGGTAGTCCTCAAGGTACACCTCGATGAAGGTTTTCCAGTTGTAGTCGCAAACGTGTTGTTCGACATGGTCAAGCACGTAGCCGCTGAAGTCGAGTTCCTCACGCAGCTGCACGCCGGCAAGCCCGCGCGCAAGATCAAATCCATTGCGCTCGAACAGCAGGCCGTTCCATTCCTGCGGGCGTTCGAAGCGCTGCAGGTGCAGGCAAGGATCCTTTGAAAAATGCGGGGCGCCTATCAACCTGCCGTCGGTCTTGTAGGTCCAGCGGTGTAGCGGGCACACAATGTTGCGACCCGTCTGACCACGACCCCTGAGCATCACGGCTTGCCGGTGCCGACACACATTCGAAATGAGATCGATGCCGTCGGGGTTACGCACAAGCGCACGCCCCTCACCCTCCTGGGGCAGTGCGTAGTAGTCGCCGTCGTTCGGCACGGCGAGGGTGTGGCCGAGGTAGCGCGGGCCGGCATCGAAGATGAGACGTTGCTCCTTCGCATACAGATCGACATCGAAATAGGCCGTTACCGGCAACTGGGTTTTGCGCGGGGCAAGACCCAGGCTGTCCATGCTGTCCACGTTCTGCACGCTCAAATCCGACATGATGGCGCCACAATCTCCTGAAAAATCAAATATGTAACCAGGGGCGCCATTGTAGACGGCCGGGCTGATTTTGAAACCCATATGCCGCTCGCAGGGGATGGGTAAGAGCAAAAAACGTTAAAATCACGCCAATGACTGCCAGCTCGCGCAACTCCTCCCTCAGCCCTGCCGCGGATGCCGCCGGTGCCGGTGTGATCCCGGCCCGTTACGAAGACGCCCTGGCCGAGCTCGAGACCTTGGTGCAGCGACTCGAGTCCGGCCAGATGAGCCTGGATGAAACCCTCGGCGCCTACGCGCGGGGAGCGGCACTCTTGCGTTCGTGCCGGGAGCGACTGCATGCGGTGGAGCAGCAGATCCAGGTGCTTGACGGCGGCGAACTCAAACCTTATGCAGATGGTGGAACCCCACCCGGCAGCGGCGACTGACCGCGCGCCAGTCGATTTTGACGCCTGGGCGGCCGCTTGCGCGCAGCGTATCCGCGACCTGATCGGACGTCATGTTCCGGCTGGCGAGGGAGCAAGCCCGGTGCTCTCCGACGCCATGCATTATGCGGCGGCGCTTGGCGGCAAGCGCATGCGGCCGATGCTGGTCTGGGCCGTCGGCGATTGCGTCGATGGCGACGCATCCGCCCTGGACGCTGCGGCCTGCGCCGTTGAACTCGTGCATGCCTATTCGTTGGTGCACGACGATCTTCCCTGCATGGACAACGATGTCCTGCGCAGGGGTCTTCCCACGACCCATGTGAAGTTCGGCGAGGCCATGGCGCTTCTCGCCGGTGATGCGTTGCAGACGCGCGCGTTCGAGGTCGTCGCGTGCGACCAGGCCATTGCGCCGGCGCTGCGGGCGCGCTTGTGCGCATTGCTTGCCGTCGCCTCCGGTGCCCAGGGCATGGCGGGCGGGCAGGCCATCGATCTGACCGCCACCGGACGCGTGCTGTCCGAGGAAGCGCTGACGGATATGCATCGGCGCAAGACCGGCGCATTGCTCGCCGCCAGCGTACGCATGGGTTTGGCGTGCGCGCCGGCGCTGGCGCCCGATTGCGCGGCAGCCTGCGCGCGAGCGCTCGATGTGTATGCAGACGCGATCGGGTTGGCGTTTCAGGTCGTTGACGACGTACTCGACGCCAGCGTCGATTCGGCCACACTGGGCAAGACTGCGGGCAAGGACGCGCGCCAGAACAAGGCGACTTTCGTGACAACCATGGGGTTGGATGCCGCGCGTGGTCTGGCCCAACGTCTGGCAATCGAAGCCGAGAACGCCCTTGAAACACTGCCGCGGTTGCAGCGAGAACGCGCCGGATATTTGTCGGAATTGGCGCGGCGCATTGTCGCGCGCGGCCATTGAAACCATGAATCTGCTCGACACCATTCACGAACCGCGAGACTTGCGGCGCCTGCCGGCGGAACAGTTGCCGGCGTTGGCCGAGCAGTTGCGTGCCTTCCTGCTCGAGAGCGTTTCACGCACCGGGGGGCATTTGTCGTCAAACCTCGGTACGGTGGACCTCACGCTGGCTCTCCACTATGTGTTCGATACGCCCCATGACCGGGTGGTTTGGGATGTCGGTCACCAGACGTACGCGCACAAGATTCTCACCGGCCGGCGTGACCGCATGAGCACGCTGCGCCAGTACGGCGGCCTCTCGGGATTTCCGCGGCGCGACGAGTCGCTCTATGACACCTTCGGCACGGCGCACGCGTCAACGTCGATATCCGCGGCGCTGGGCATGGCGCTGGCGGCCAACGCCAAAGGTGAAAAGCGCAAGGTGGTCGCTGTCATCGGTGATGGCGCGATGACCGGTGGCATGGCGTTCGAGGCGTTGAACAACGCCGGAGTGCACCCCGAGGCCGACCTGCTGGTCGTGCTCAACGACAACGATATGTCGATTTCCGCACCGGTGGGCGCACTCAATCGCTACCTGGCTCGCCTGTTGTCGGGGCGGTTCTATGCCAGTGCGCGCGACGCGGCCAAGCAGGTGCTGAGGGTTGCGCCGCCGCCGCTGTTCGAGTTGGCGCGCCGTCTGGAGGAGCATGCGAAAGGCATGGTTGCGCCCGGTACGCTGTTCGAGGAGTTCGGGCTCGACTACGTCGGCCCCATTGATGGCCATGACCTGCAGTCGCTGATTCCGACCTTGCAGAACCTGCGCGCGCGCACCGGTCCGCGACTGCTGCACGTGGTGACCAGGAAGGGCTACGGCTACAAGCTGGCCGAGGCTGATCCAATCACCTATCACGGGCCCGGTCGTTTCAATCCAGCTGAAGGGGTGCAACCGCCCGCGATTGCTCCCAAGCCCACGTTTGCGCAGGTGTTCGGCGACTGGTTGTGCGATATGGCCAACACCGACACGCGTTTGATGGCTATTACCCCCGCCATGTGTGAGGGGTCTGGCATGGTTGAGTTCGCGCGCCGGTTTCCAGGTCGCTATCACGATGTCGGTATCGCGGAGCAGCATGCGGTAACGTTCGCAGCGGGGCTGGCATGCGAGGGACTGAAGCCGGTGGTGGCGATCTACTCGACATTCTTGCAGCGCGCATGGGATCAGGTCATCCATGATGTGGCGATCCAGAATCTGCCGGTGTTGTTCGCCATTGATCGCGCGGGCGTGGTCGGGGCGGACGGTGCCACCCATACGGGCGCGTTCGATATCGCGGCCTTGCGCTGCGTTCCCAACCTCACCCTCATGGCACCGTCCGATGAACTTGAATGTCGGCGCCTGCTGTGCACGGCCTGGGCGCTTGATGGGCCGAGCGCGGTGCGCTATCCGCGCGGCGCAGGAACTGGCGCTGCCATCGATCGCATGCGTCTCGAACCCTTGCCGCTGGGGCGCGGCACGGTCCGTCGCGCCTCGCACGCGTCTGCCGGGCAGCGCGTTGGCATGCTCGCGTTCGGACCTTTGGTCCACGCGGCGTTGCAAGCGGCGGAGGCGTTGGACGCGACGGTGGCCGACATGCGTTTCATCAAGCCGCTGGACCTCGATCTGCTGCGCCGCATTGCCGCGGAGCACGACATGCTGGTCACCCTCGAGGAGGGTTCGGTGCTCGGGGGGGCGGGATCAGCCTGCCTGGAGGCATTGCAGGCCATGGGCGTATGCATCCCCGTGCTGACGCTCGGTCTGCCAGACGTCTGGCTCGAACATGGGGATCCGGCGCAGGTATGCGCGGCCATCAGCCTCGACGCAGATGGGCTCCTGCGCGCAATCCGTGCCCGCTTTCCGGCGCTGGCGGCGACGCAAGCCGGATGAGCGTCGTGGCGCGGTATCTGTGCTCGCGCGACGAGGCCCTGCGCGCCGGCTTCGCTTCGCGGATAATGTTGAACGTTTTAGTCAACAAAGCGGGGCGGACCTTCGCGCCCTTCACGATACAGCATGGACCAAGCAGTGCAGAGCATCCCTGACATTCAAAGCAGCGCAGACCATCGCCGACTGCCCATCCAGCGCGTCGGCATCAAGAGCCTGCGCTACCCTTTGCGCGTGCGGATGGCCGACGGTACCGAGCAGTCCACGGTTGCCACGGTCGACGCCGATGTGGCGTTGCCTGCCGACAAGAAGGGCACGCATATGTCGCGCTTTGTCGAGGTCCTGGAGCGGATGCCCGCTCCGCTCGATCATGCCGCGTTCGATGCGTTGTCGCGGGAAATGCTGATGCGACTGCAGGCGGAAAGCGGCCGCCTCGCCTTTCGCTTCACTTTGTTCATTCGGAAGTCGGCGCCGGTCAGCGGCGTGTCCAGCCTCATGGACTACGAGATCGACTGGATTGCGGATGCTGGTCCCCGGGGGACCAGCATCACCGCAAGAGTGCTGGTGCCGGTGAAGGCGTTGTGCCCGTGTTCGAAGGAAATCTCCGAGTATGGCGCACACAACCAGCGCTCCCACGTCATCATTACCGCCAGGCTCGCCGCACCGGTGGCGTTCGAGCAACTCATCCGCATGGCGGAGGAAGAGGCATCGTGTGAACTTTGGGGCCTGCTCAAGCGCCCGGATGAAAAATACGTCACTGAGCGGGCGTATCTGAACCCCAAGTTCGTCGAGGATCTGGTGCGTGACGTGGCGGGGCGAGTGACTGCCGATCCACGCATCGAAGGCTTCGTGGTCGAGGCCGAGAACTTCGAATCCATCCACAACCACTCGGCATACGCACGCATCGAGGGCTGAGCAGCGCAGGCTGCGCGACGCGAAGCTGCGGCTTACGTTCCGGCCAGCAGTGCCTTGGCGCGTGCCGATGCCTGCCCCATGTCGGCGCGGCCGGCGAGGCGCACCTTGAGCGGGCCCATGAGCTTGCCCAGCGCTTGCGGTCCGGCAGCGCCGACTTCGGCGATGACTGCGTGAATTTCGGCGTCGAGCTCCTCTGCCGTGAGCCGCGCGGGGAGGTAGGGCTCCAGCGTCGTGATCTCCGCCGCTTCGGTCGCGGCGAGGTCGTCGCGACCGCCGGCCTGGAACTGGGCGATGGCATCGCGGCGCTGCTTGATCATCTTGTCGATGACGGCGATGACGGCGGTATCGTCGAGCTCGATGCGCTCATCGACTTCACGCTGCTTGATGGCCGCCATCAGCATGCGAATGGTGCCGAGGCGCGCGCTATCCTTGGCGCGCATGGCGTTCTTCATGTCGTCCTGGACGCGGGTCTTGATTGTGCGCATGATTTCAGATTCAACGTGTTGAGACGATCAAACCAAAAGCCCGCGTGCGCATGAGCGCAGCGGGCTGCAGTTGCATCGCATCGCCGGGGCTGGGCCTTGCCCGGCTCGGCTCGGCTGACTCGGCTCAGTACAGACGCTTGGGCAGCATGTGCGAACGGATGCGCTTGTAGTGGCGCTTGACTGCGGCAGCCTTCTTGCGCTTGCGCTCTGCTGTGGGCTTTTCATAGAACTGGCGGGCACGCAGATCGGTCAGCAGGCCCAGCTTCTCGATCGTGCGCTTGAAGCGGCGCAGGGCGACGTCGAAGGGTTCGTTCTCTTTCACGCGAATCATGGTCATTGCAAGCAGCTACCTTTCAAAACTCGAATCCAAAACCTGGAATCCGAAATCATGGCTCGAAATCATGGCTGCACGGCACCTTGGGCGCCTCGTGCAGCAGTTGGACGGACGAAACCGGTAAAGTATAGCGTTTTTGGTCTGGCTTGCTGCGTATCGCCGTCAGCAACGCCGCAGGTCTGGGGTGAAAATTTCTGGAATGTTCCAATTCAACAACGACTTACCCCGGCTGCGCGTGCTTGGCATCGAGAGTTCCTGCGACGAAACGGGCGTCGCCGTGTACGACAGTCATCGCGGCCTGCTGGGGGATGCGCTGCATTCACAGGTCGCGATGCACCAAGCCTACGGCGGCGTCGTGCCCGAGCTGGCGTCGCGCGATCACATCGCCCGCACGCTGCCCTTGCTGGCGCAGACGCTGGAGCTGGCGCAGTGCGGAATGGCGGAAATCGACGTGATCGCCTACACGCGCGGACCCGGTCTGGCGGGCGCGCTGCTGGTCGGCGCGGGGCTGGCGTGCGCGCTGGCGATGGCGACAGACAAGCCGGTGCTCGGTGTGCATCATCTCGAGGGGCATTTGTTGTCGCCCTTGCTGTCCGACCCCGGTCTGGACTTCCCCTTCGTGGCGCTGCTGGTTTCGGGTGGCCACACCATGCTCCTCGATGTGCGGGCGTTGGGCCACTACCGGTTGCTGGGTGAAACCGTCGACGATGCGGCGGGCGAAGCGTTCGATAAATCCGCGAAATTGCTCGGTCTCGGCTACCCTGGGGGGCCGGCTCTGGCGCGCCTGGCCGCGGAGGGCAACCCGCGGGCGTTCGCGCTGCCACGGCCGAAATTGCATAGTGCCGATCTGGATTTTTCATTCGCAGGCTTGAAAACCGCAGTCCTTACCCAGGTGAACCGAATCGGCGGGGACTTGACGGCGCAACGGCGTGCCGACCTGGCGGCGTCAACGCAGGAGGCCATCACTGACGTGCTCGCCGCGAAAGCCGTGGATGCGCTGGCCGCTGCCGGGCGCGACACCCTCGTGGTGGCGGGAGGCGTGGGGGCGAACCGGCGCCTGCGCGACAAACTTGACATCGCCTGTTCCCGGATCGGGGCACGCGTGCGCTACCCCGATCTGCAGTGGTGTACGGACAATGGCCCCATGATCGCCCACGCCGCGTGCCGGCGCGTCGTGGCAGGGCTTGCACACCCAAGGCGCGATTACGCTTTTGATGTGCGTCCACGGTGGGACCTGACAGACCTGGCGGACTGAGCGCGATCGAGGCGAAGCGCGTCAAATGTCGAGGGTCAGCATGGGCCGGAAGTCGAAGTCCTCGCCTTTGGACGCGTGCCCGCGGGCATTGCACACGACCCGGGCAGTGCCCACGCGATAGTCGTGGCGGCAGTGGAGGTGACCATGCAACCACAGGTCGCAGCGCTCCGCCAGGGTGTCGAGGGCATTGCAGAAGCTGGCCGTTGCGGCGTTGATCGGATAGCGGGGATCGTTGCTGCGCAGCGTGGGTGCGAAGTGGGTGATGACCACGGTGCGGTCATAGGATCCGGCGCCGCTGGCGACCTGCTGCAGCTGTGTTTGCAACCAATCGCGGCAGATCACGCTCTCGGTGCGGATCGCATGGGTGTCCATCGGCGATCCGCCCCGCGAGGAGCGCTGGATCCTCTCGAAGTAGTATTTCCCGGCCCGCTGGCATCGCGTGCGCTCGCGCGCCCCGAACAGATCGAAATCCGTCCAGAGGGTGGTACCAAGAAAGCGCACGCGCCTGTCACCGGCTTCCAGGATCAGACTTTCACGTTCGAGCATGCGAATGCCGGCCGCTGTGCACCGCGCGCGCAGTGCAGCGTGCGTGTCGTCGAAGTCACGATCATCGAACTCGTGGTTTCCCGCGATGTAGAGGACCGGGACAGGCCAATTGGCGAAGCTCTCCAGGCCCACGTGACGGGCGTCGATGTCGCCGGCAAGCACCAGGACGTCCGCGTCGGGGGCGGGGCGGGGCGCAAAGGTTTCGGATTCGAGGTGAAGATCTGAAAGCAGTTGGATGCGCATGGCAGGATCACGCGGCGCGTGTCTCGCTCCGCAACGCTGGACTTTAGCCGCAAATACGGCGCGCAGCCTGTCAGCAGGCTCAGGGGTTCGTGCAAACCGGCCCGCGGCGTGAAATCTGTCACGTCGCAAGCGCGGTTACGAGCGTTGCCATCGGATCGGTTAAACTATGCACCTTTCATCCCACGGCGTGGAATGGTTCTTCCGCGTTCGCCTGTCTTTTTCATTGGAACCCGACATATGAGTCTCGACAAAAACGCAACGGCGCAGATCGTCGCCGACAATGCCCGTGCCAGCAAGGACACCGGGTCCCCCGAGGTCCAGGTTGCGCTGCTGACCGCGCGCATCAACCAGCTGACGGGTCACTTCAAGACCCACGCCAAGGATCACCATGGCCGCCGTGGTCTGCTCAAGATGGTCAGCCGCCGCCGCAAGCTGCTCGACTACCTCAAAGACCGTGACGCTGACCGTTACCGTGCCCTGATCGGCAAGCTGGGTCTGCGCAAGTAAGTGTTTCACATGCAACGGGGCGCCTGCGTCGACGTGTCGATCAGGCGCCTTGTTGCTGTTCGGCGTGCGCGTTTCGCGCGCGTCCAGGATGGACGAGGCCGGCGGGAGGTGCTGCTGTGTCATTCCAGGGCGGTTGCGAATGCGAGCCGCGCTGGAATGGCATTGTGCTTCCCTTGTGCAGCGTCCGCGCGCGACGCGCGGCGATACGCCGTTGCGCATCGAGGATAACCGGCGCCGAGAGCGCCCAGAACCGGAGAACGCAATGTCAATGTTCAACAAGGTGACCAAATCTTTCCAGTGGGGCAACAACACGGTGACGATGGAAACGGGCGAAGTTGCCCGTCAGGCCGGCGGCGCTGTGCTGCTCAACATGGACGACACCGTGGTGCTGGCCACCGTGGTTGCGCAAAAAACCCCGAAGCCGGGTCAGGACTTTTTCCCCCTGACGGTGGATTACGTTGAAAAAACCTATGCCGCGGGCAAGATTCCGGGAGGCTTTTTCAAGCGCGAAGGACGCCTCAGTGAAGGCGAGACCCTGACTTCGCGTCTCATCGACCGCCCGATCCGCCCCCTGTTTCCCGAAGGCTTCTACAACGAGGTGCAGGTTGTCATTCACGTCATGTCCTTGAATCCGGACGTGGATGCAGACATTCCCGCGATGATCGCGGCGAGCGCCGCGCTCTCCGTCTCGGGCATTCCGTTCGACGGCCCGATCGGTGCCGCGCGCGTCGGTTATGCGAATGGCCAGTACCTGCTCAACCCGACCAAGGCGCAACAGGCTGACTCGCGCTTGAACCTCGTCGTTGCCGGGACCGAGTCTGCGGTGCTGATGGTCGAGTCCGAGGCTGACCAGTTGTCCGAGGACGTGATGCTCGAAGCCGTGATGTTCGGGCACCAGCAGATGCAGGTGGCGATCGACGCCATCCATGCGCTCGTGCGTGAAGGCGGCAAGCCGGCGTGGGATTGGGTGCCGGCGCCGCGCGACGAGGCCCTGATTGCGCGCATCGATGCCGCCGGTGGCGATGCGCTGCGCGCCGCTTACAAAATCACCAGCAAGCAGGCGCGCACCGATGCCCTGCGGCAGGCGTATGCCCAGGTGCACGCGGCGCTGGCGGCCGATGGTGGCGAGGTCGACGGCACCAAGGTCGAGCAGATTCTGTTCGACATGGAAGCGCGCATCGTGCGTGGCCAGATCCTCAACGGTGATCCGCGGATCGACGGACGCGACACCCGTACCGTACGTCCCATCGAGATCCGCACCGGGGTTTTGCCACGCACCCACGGCAGCGCACTGTTCACCCGCGGTGAAACCCAGGCGCTGGTTGTGGCCACGCTGGGGACCGACCAGGACTCGCAGATTATCGACGCGCTCTCGGGTGAATACCGGGACCGATTCCTGCTCCACTACAACATGCCGCCGTTCGCGACGGGTGAGACCGGCCGCATGGGTGCGCCCAAGCGCCGCGAGGTCGGACATGGCCGCCTGGCCAAGCGCGCGCTGCTGGCCGTACTTCCGAAAAAGGAAGATTTCGCCTACACCATGCGACTGGTGTCCGAAATCACCGAATCCAATGGTTCGTCGTCGATGGCCTCAGTATGCGGTGGTTGCTTGAGCATGCTGGACGCCGGGGTGCCGCTGAAGGCCCATGTCGCCGGCATCGCGATGGGTCTGATCAAGGACGGCAACCGTTTCGCGGTGCTGACCGACATCCTCGGTGACGAAGATCACCTTGGCGACATGGATTTCAAAGTCGCTGGCACCGCGACCGGCATCACCGCGCTGCAGATGGACATCAAGATCCAGGGCATCACCCGTGAAATCATGCAGGTGGCGCTGGCGCAGGCGCGAGAAGGGCGCATGCACATCCTGGGTTTGATGCAGCAAGCTGTCGGAGGTGCGCGCGAGGAGGTCTCGCAGTACGCTCCGCGCCTCTACACGATGAAGATCAACCCCGAGCGGATCCGCGATGTCATCGGCAAGGGTGGTGCAGTCATTCGCGCGCTCACCGAGGAGACGGGCACCCAGATCGACATCGGCGAGGATGGAACCATCACCATCGCCTCGATCGACGCGGACCGCGCCAAGGAGGCGATGCGTCGCATCGGGGACCTGACCGCCGAGGTCGAAGTCGGCCAGATCTACGACGGCAGCATCGTCAAGTTGCTTGATTTCGGCGCGCTCGTCAACGTACTGCCCGGCAAGGATGGTTTGTTGCATATTTCCCAAATCGCCAATGAGCGCATCAACAAGGTATCGGACGTGCTGCAAGAGGGGCAGAAGGTGCGCGTGAAGGTGATCGAGACGGACGACAAGGGGCGCTTCCGGCTGTCGATCAAAGCGCTGATCGGCACATCCGAAAGTGTGGCTGAGGCTCCCGCCGACGCTTGAGTTCCATTGCTGCCTTCGCGAGACGACCACCATGTCGCAGTCGATGATCATGCACGTCGCCGAAATCAGCCAGCCGGGTACTCCCGATGTGCTGCGCTGGGTCGAGCGCGCGCGTCCGGCGCCCGGGGCGGGCGAAGTTTTGCTCAAGGTGCGGGCGTTCGGTGTCAACAGACCCGATCTGCTGCAGCGCAAGGGGCTTTACCCGCCGCCACCCGGAGCCCCGGATATCCCGGGGTTGGAAGTGTGCGGGGACATTGTCGAGGGTGACCTCGCCGGTAGCGATCTGCGTCCGGGGCAACGCGTGTGTGCGTTGGTGGCGGGGGGTGGATATGCCGATTGGTGCCTCGCGCCAGTCGGGCAGTGCCTGCCGGTGCCGGACAACCTTGATGACGTTGAAGCGGCGGCGCTTCCCGAAACGTTTTTCACCGTGTGGCACAACCTGTTCGAGCGCGGCGCATTGCGCCGTGGCGAGTCGGTGCTGGTACATGGCGGCTCCAGCGGCATCGGCACGACAGCGATCCAGCTCGCCGTGGCGCACGGTGCGAACGTGTTTGCAACAGCGGGTACGGCCGAGAAATGTCGGGCCTGTGTCGATCTTGGCGCGACTGGTGCGATCAACTACCGTGAGGCGGATTTCGTCGCCGAGGTGCTGCGTCAAACCGATGGTCGCGGAGTCGACGTGGTGCTGGACATGGTCGCAGGCGGCTACGTCGCGCGAAATGTTGCGTGCCTTGCCGAAGATGGGCGATTGGTCATCATTGCCGTCCAGGGCGGGCGCGAGGCCGGGTTCGACGCTTCGCTGCTGATGCGCAAGCGTCTGACCATCACCGGTTCGACCCTGCGTCCACGCTCTCTGGCGTTCAAGGCCGGGATCGCGCGGGCGCTGCGCGAGAAGGTCTGGCCACTTCTGGCAGCCGGGACAGTACGGCCGCGCGTGCACGCTGTATTGCCTGCGGCTGAACTCGTGCGCGCCCATGAAATCCTGGAAGCTGGCGAGGCGATCGGCAAGGTGGTGTTGCGCTGGGACGCGTCAGCGAGCTGACGCAAGACACTCACTCTTTCAACGTTGACGAGGAAGATCCAACGATGCGCCGCAAGATGGTGGCTGGTAACTGGAAAATGCACGGCTCGCTGCAGTCGAACGCCGTCCTGCTCGGCGGGCTTCACGCCGCGCCGGCAACCGCATGCGACGTCGTCGTCTGCGTTCCATTTCCCTATCTGGCGCAAGCCCAGTCCTGTCTCGCGGGCACAGCCATCGGTCTTGGCGCGCAGGATTGTTCGATCCACGCGGAAGGCGCCTACACCGGTGAAGTCTCGGTCTCGATGCTGCGTGATTTCGGTTGCAGCCACGTCATCGTCGGACATTCCGAGCGCCGTGCCCATCACGGCGAAGCGGATCTGGCGGTGGCGGCCAAGGCACGGCTCGCGCTGCTGGCGGGAATGATTCCGATCATCTGTGTCGGGGAGACGCTGGCGCAGCGCGAGTCTGGCGCGACCGAAGCCGTGATCGGGATGCAGCTTGACGCCATTTTGCATTTGCTGGGTGACCGTCTGTCGGAGCTGGTTGTTGCATACGAGCCGGTCTGGGCCATTGGTACGGGGCGCACCGCATCGCCACAGCAGGCGCAGGATGTTCACGCTTTCATTCGTACCCGCGCGGCAAGACACCACGTCGACGCGCAATCGATGCGCGTTCTCTATGGCGGCAGCGTCAAGCCCGACAATGCGGGGGAGCTGTTCGCGCAGCCGGACATCGATGGCGGTCTGATCGGAGGTGCTTCCCTGAAGGCGGCCGATTTCCTGGCCATCGTCGCCGCGGCGACTGCCGATCCTGGCACGATTTAACTTTTTTGGTCATCATCATGGGATTCCTTTTCAATATCATTCTTCTCATCCAGATCATCGCTGCCATGGCCATGATCGGCCTGATCCTGCTGCAGCATGGCAAGGGTGCAGACATGGGGGCCTCGTTTGGTTCGGGGGCGTCGGGGAGTTTGTTCGGAGCCACTGGCTCGGCAAACTTCCTCAGCCGAAGCACCGCTGTGGCCGCCACCGTGTTCTTCGTCACCACCCTGGCGCTCGGCTATCTGGATTCGCACCCGAGCGACAGCGCGGGGGTGATGGATCGTGTGATGGCAACACCCAAGGCACTTGCCAGCGCGCCCGCCGGCATGGCGGCTGTCCCGGGGGCCGGTCCCACGGGGGGCGGTTCTGCCGCGAAGCATTGATGTTGCAACGCACAACACGATTGATCCAGCGTGTCAATCCAGCTCGGGCCGGAAATTTGTGATTACGCAAATAGGCCCTTGCAAGCGTTGCCGAGCAGTCGCGTGACAGGATAGAATGCTTAGTTGCATTGCAATGATTTCAATGAACGATCCGTTTGCGTTGAAGGCTGAACGGTGAAGGCTGAACGGAAGACCCCGGTGCACGACACTGAAAATGTCTGCCCCAAGTGGGAGCGTTTTGCGTAAAGTCGAGAATGGAAGAGTTGCTGGATTTGCCGAAGTTGTGCATGCCGACGTGGTGAAATTGGTAGACACGCTATCTTGAGGGGGTAGTGGCGAAAGCTGTGCGAGTTCGAGTCTCGCCGTCGGCACCAGACGTTGATTGGCCGTGGCACATGCGTGCCCCGGTGTCGTAAAAAACGAGCGGCCGCGTGCACCCGGGGGGTGCGGTGGTTTCCACAGGTCGGGAGGGTCCGGCCTGCAAGCGATGGATCTGCGGAGGAGAGCGAGATGTTTCTTGAGCAGTACCTGCCCGTGTTGCTCTTCATCCTTGTGGGAATCGGTGTTGGCATCGGTCCTCTGGTTGCCGGTCGCCTCATCGGTCCGCACCGGCCCGACAGCGCCAAGAACTCCCCATACGAATGCGGCTTCGAGGCCTTCGAGGACGCGCGCATGAAGTTCGACGTGCGCTATTACCTGGTCGCCATTCTGTTCATACTTTTCGATCTCGAGATCGCCTTCCTGTTTCCGTGGGCGGTCGCATTGAGGAAGATCGGGGCGACAGGCTTCTGGGCGATGATGATCTTCCTGTCCATTCTCGTCGTGGGCTTTATCTACGAATGGAAGAAAGGGGCGCTCGACTGGGAGTAATCCCTTCCGGGCCTGCAAGGGATCCACTATGAGTATCGAAGGCATTCTGAACGAGGGGTTCATCACAACCTCCGCCGACAAGCTGATCAACTGGACCCGAACAGGGTCGTTGTGGCCCATGACATTCGGGTTGGCTTGCTGTGCGGTTGAGATGATGCATGCGGGCGCTGCCCGCTACGATCTCGACCGTTTCGGCATCGTGTTTCGCCCCAGTCCGCGTCAATCCGATCTGATGATCGTCGCCGGCACACTGTGCAACAAGATGGCTCCGGCCTTGCGCAAGGTCTACGACCAGATGGCCGAGCCCCGCTGGGTGCTGTCGATGGGCTCGTGCGCCAACGGAGGTGGCTATTACCATTACTCCTACTCGGTCGTTCGGGGATGCGATCGCATCGTTCCGGTGGACGTCTACGTGCCGGGTTGCCCGCCGACGGCGGAAGCGTTGTTGTACGGTCTGATCCAGTTGCAAAACAAGATCCGTCGTACGAACACCATCGCCCGCTGATCAATTCACCGCCGGTCCCGGCCTGCCACGATGTCCAGCAAACTCGAACGACTCCAGCAAGCGCTGCAACAGACCCTGGGCGACCGCATTGCGTTGCTCGCGGTTGCGTGCGGTGAAATGACCATCGACGTCCCTGTGCAACACTATCTCGAGGCCTGTGCGCTGCTGCGGGATACCCCGGGTCTGCAGTTCGAGCAGTTGATCGATCTTTGCGGCGTCGACTATCAGGGCTACGCCAACCAACCCTGGGAAGGGCGACGATTCGTCGTCGTGCTGCATCTGCTTTCAGTGCACTGCAACCAGCGCGTTCGCGTGCGGGTCTGGTGCGAAGATGACGGGCTTCCCCGTGTCGCCTCGGTCAAAGGGGTCTGGAGCTGCGCCGACTGGTTCGAGCGCGAAGCCTTCGATCTGTACGGCATCGTCTTCGATGGGCACGAGGATCTGCGCCGCCTGCTGACCGACTACGGGTTTATCGGACATCCCTTCCGCAAGGATTTCCCCGTCAGCGGCACGGTCGAGATGCGATATGACCCCGAGACGCGTCGGGTGATTTACCAGCCTGTGACCATCGAGCCGCGCGAGATCGTCCCGCGCATCGTGCGCGAGGAAGGTTACGGCGGTTTGAAACACTGAGCTCAACATGGCCGAGATCAAGAACTACACCCTCAACTTCGGGCCTCAGCATCCCGCCGCCCACGGCGTGCTGCGTCTGGTCCTCGAGCTCGACGGCGAGGTGATCCAGCGTGCCGATCCGCATATCGGTCTGCTGCATCGCGCCACCGAGAAACTCGCCGAAACGCGAACCTACATCCAGGCGCTTCCGTACATGGATCGGCTGGATTATGTCTCGATGATGTGCAACGAGCACGCCTATGTGCTGTCGATCGAGAAGCTGCTGGGCATTGAGGTACCGGTTCGCGCGCAATACATTCGCGTCATGTTCGCTGAGATCACGCGACTGTTGAACCACCTGCTGTGGATCGGTGCACACGGTCTGGATTGCGGCGCCATGACCATTTTCCTCTACGCTTTCCGTGAGCGTGAGGATCTGTTCGATATTTACGAGGCAGCATCGGGTGCGCGCATGCACGCCGCCTATTTCCGTCCGGGCGGTGTGTATCGCGATCTGCCCGACAGCATGCCGAACTATCGCACCTCGAGCGTGCACGGCCCGAAGGACGTCAAACTGCTCAACAGTAACCGTCAAGGCTCGTTGCTCGACTTCATCGATGATTTCACGCAGCGTTTCCCTGCCTACGTCGATGAGTACGAGACCTTGCTCACCGACAATCGCATCTGGAAGCAGCGTACGGTGGGCATCGGTGTGGTGGAGCCTGAGCGCGCGCTGCAACTCGGTTTCAGCGGACCGATGCTGCGTGGCTCCGGCATCGCCTGGGACTTGCGCAAGAATCAGCCCTACGACGTCTACGATCGCATGGAATTCGATATTCCGATCGGGAAGACCGGCGACTGTTACGACCGCTACTTGGTCCGTGTCGAGGAAATGCGGCAGTCCAATCGCATCATCAAGCAATGCGTCGACTGGCTGCGCGTCAACCCTGGCCCCGTGATCACCGACAACCACAAGGTTGCGCCGCCGTCGCGGGTGCAGATGAAAACGAGCATGGAGGACCTGATCCATCACTTCAAGCTGTTTTCCGAGGGCTTCCACGTCCCCGAAGGACAGGCCTATGCTGCGGTGGAACATCCCAAAGGCGAATTCGGTATTTATCTTGTTTCGGATGGTGCAAACAAGCCATTCCGCATGAAAATCCGTGCCCCCGGCTTTCCGCATCTGGCTGCGATGGACGAAATGTCGCGCGGCCACATGATTGCGGATGCGGTGGCGATCATCGGCACGATGGATATCGTGTTCGGCGAAATCGATCGGTAAACCTCCATGTTGTCTGAATCCACCCGCCAGCGCGTCGATCGTGAACTGGCCAAGTACCCGGCCGACCAGCGCCAGTCGGCGGTCATTGCGGCGCTGGCCATCGTGCAGCAGGAGCGAGGCTGGGTCTCGCCTGAATCCGAGCGCGAAATCGCCGAGTACATCGGCATGCCGCCGATCGCGGTTCACGAGGTCGTCACTTTCTACAACATGTTCAACACCCGGCCCGTCGGTCGCTACAAGCTGAACATCTGTACCAATCTGCCCTGCCAGCTCGGCGGAGGCGCGCAAGCGGCCCAGTACCTGAGCGAAAAGCTCGGCGTTGCCTTGGGCGAGACGACCGCCGACGGCATGTTCACGCTGCAGGAAAGCGAATGCCTCGGGGCCTGCGGAGATGCGCCCGTGGCTCTGGTCAACGATCGTCGCATGTGCAGCTTCCTCAGCAGGGAGCGGCTGGATGCGATGATCGAGCAGTTGCGCGACGAAGCGCGCGCGCAGGGAGGGGCAGCATGAATTTCAGCTCGACGGGAGCCGAAGGCTGTTTTCACGGCCGTCATATTTCCCCGCAGATTCTGGCGGATCTCGATGGTCGCAACTGGCGCTTGACGGATTATGCCGCGCGCGGCGGTTACGACGCGCTGCGCAAGATCCTCGGTGCTGATGGCGGCGGCGGCATGACGCCCGAGCAGGTGATCGCCGAGGTCAAGCTGTCGGGTTTGCGCGGTCGCGGCGGTGCCGGTTTTCCAACCGGGCTGAAATGGAGTTTCATGCCGCGACAGTTTCCCGGCCAGAAATACCTCGTTTGCAATACCGATGAGGGGGAGCCCGGGACATTCAAGGATCGGGATATCGTTCGCTTCAATCCGCATATCCTGATCGAGGGGATGGCGATTGCCGCGTATGCGATGGGGACCACGGTCGGCTACAACTACATCCACGGCGAAGTGTTCGAAGACTACGAACGTTTCGAGGAGGCGCTGGACGAGGCGCGCGCCGCGGGTTTGCTGGGTGACAACATTCTCGGTCGCGGGTTCAACTTTCAACTGCACGCCGCGCACGGGTTCGGCGCTTACATCTGCGGTGAGGAAACCGCGTTGCTGGAATCGCTCGAGGGCAAGAAGGGCCAGCCCCGATTCAAGCCGCAGTTTCCTGCGAGTTTCGGGCTCTACGGGAAGCCGACCACGATCAGCAACACCGAGACCTTCTCGGCTGTGCCCTGGATCATCCGCAACGGCGGTCAGGCCTACCTCGAGGTCGGAAAGCCGAATAACGGTGGGACCAAGATCTACTCGGTGTCGGGCGACGTCGCGCGTCCGGGCAATTATGAAGTGCCGATGGGGACACCCTTCGCCCAGCTGCTCGAGCTCGCCGGCGGCATGCGCGACGGGCGCGCGCTCAAGGCCGTCATTCCCGGCGGATCGTCAGCCCCTGTGTTGCCGGCGTCGGTGATCATGGATTGCACGATGGACTACGACTCCATCGCCAAGGCTGGTTCCATGCTGGGCTCGGGGGCCGTGATCGTCTTGAACGATACCCGCTGCATGGTCAAGTCCCTGGAACGGCTGTCGTACTTCTATCAACACGAATCGTGCGGCCAGTGCACGCCGTGCCGGGAGGGAACCGGCTGGCTTTGGCGGGTCGTGCACCGCATCGAGCATGGGCAGGGCCGGGCGGACGACCTGGACCTGCTGAACTCGGTGTCGGACAACATTGCCGGGCGCACCATTTGTGCGCTGGGCGATGCGGCTGCGATGCCGGTGAAGTCCTTCGTCAAGCATTTCCGCGCCGAGTTCGAGCATCACGTCGAACACAAGACCTGCATGGTGCCGGCGTATTTCTGAGTCCGTCACCTGCCACCGAGATTGATTGAACATCATGGTTGAACTGGAAATCGACGGCCGCAAGGTCGAAGTGCCCGAGGGCTCGATGGTGATGGACGCCGCGCGCAAGCTCGACGTCTACGTGCCGCACTTCTGCTATCACCCGAAGCTTTCGATCGCGGCGAACTGCCGCATGTGTCTGGTCGAGGTCGAGAAGGCTCCGAAACCGCTGCCTGCCTGCGCGACGCCAGTGGCGCAAGGCATGATCGTTCGCACGCAGTCGGAGCGTGCGGTGCAGGCGCAAAAGGGCGTGATGGAATTCCTGCTGATCAACCATCCGCTGGATTGCCCCATCTGCGATCAGGGTGGCGAATGCCAGCTGCAGGATCTGGCAGTCGGCTATGGAGCGTCGACATCGCGCTATCAGGAAGAGAAGCGCGTGGTGTTTCACAAGAACGCCGGGCCGCTGATCGCGATGGAAGAGATGACCCGCTGCATCCACTGCACCCGCTGTGTCCGTTTTGGTCAGGAAGTCGCGGGAATCATGGAGCTCGGCATGGCCATGCGCGGCGAGCATTCCGAGATCACGACGTTTCTCGAGGGTTCCGTCGACTCCGAGCTGTCGGGCAACATGATCGACGTATGCCCCGTCGGTGCGTTGACGAGCAAGCCGTTCCGCTACGCGGCGCGGACGTGGGAGCTGACGCGCCGTGCATCTGTGAGTCCCCACGACAGCCTTGGCGCGAACCTGATCATGCAGGTCAAGAACAACAAGGTGTTGCGCGTCGTCCCAGAGACCAATGAAGACGTCAATGAGTGCTGGATTTCCGATCGCGAGCGCTTCAGTTACGAGGGATTGAACAGCCCCGAGCGGTTGACGGTGCCGATGATTCATGATGACGGCAACTGGCGCGAGGTCGACTGGCCCACGGCGCTGGGATACGTGGCGCAGGCGCTCAGGACCATCATCGCCAGCGACGGTGCGCAGGCGCTCGGAGCGTTGGCTTCGCCGCAGAGCACGGTCGAGGAGTTGTTCCTGCTGTCAAAACTGGTTCGCGCTCTCGGCAGCGAGAACATCGACACGCGCTTGCGCCATGCGGATGCAGCCGGCCTCGACGCGATGCCGTCCCTGGGCGTGAGCCTCGCCGATGTGCCCCGCCTGCAGGCGGCGCTGTTGATCGGGACGACCTTGCGCAAGGATCACCCGCTGCTCGCTTCCAGGCTCCGCCGCGCGGCGAAGGCAGGTGCGCGCGTGAGTGTGTTGCACGCCGCGGCTGACGATCTTCTGATGCCGTTGCATGCGACGGTCGCAGCGCCGCCAAGTGCCTGGGTGCGCGAGCTCGCCTGCATTGCCGCCGCGGTGGCTGACCATACCGGTCGCGCGCGCCCCCCGGCACTGGTCGCGCTGGTGCCGTCGGAAGCGGCGCAGTCCATTGCACGCTCATTGCTGGACGGTGAGCGCAAGGCCGTGTGGCTCGGGCAACTGGCGGAGCGTCATCCCCAGGCATCGACCATCCGTGCACTCGCACGCTGGATCTCGCAAAACACTGGCGCTGCATTCGGCCACCTGGGTGACGGCGCCAACGCGCTCGGCGCCTACCTCGTGGACGCCAGACCGGGCGTGTCAGGTCGCGCGAGCGCGGACATGCTGGCCTCGCCTCCGGCGGCGCTGCTGCTGCTTGGGATCGAGCCGGAGCTCGACCTGCCGCGGGTGGACTCCCTCGGGAAAGCGGCCCTCGTGGTTGCACTCAGCGCCTACAAGCCTGGCGTCGAGACGTTCGCCCAGGTGCTGTTGCCGATTGCGCCGTTCAGCGAGAACGGCGGCACCATGATCAATTGCGAAGGCCGTGTCCAGACCTTCAACGCCGTCGTTGGGCCGGTTGGCCAGTCGCGCGCGGCCTGGAAGGTGCTGCGTGTGCTGGCTGACCAGCTCGGTCTGGCCGGATTCGATTACGACAGCGTCGAAGCGGTCCGCGCTGCGGCGTTGGCCAGCGTCGCGATCGAGGACGGCCTGGTGCGTGCTGCGCCGCCAGCTTTGGTGGATCTGCCGAACATGCTCGATGTCGGTGGCGATCCTCTGACGGGCGTGATGGAACGGCTGGCCGAGGTCCCAATTTATGCCACCGACGCGGTGGTGCGTCGTGCCGCCGCGTTGCAGCGTACCCGTGACGCCAGGGAAGCGGCGCAGATCGGCCTTCCTTCGGATGCGTGGCGCGACCTGGGTCTGGAGCCCGGGGCGCACGTGCGGGTGCAGCAAGGCGACGTGGTCGTCGAATTGCCGGCCCGCCATGACCGGACGCTGGCTTCCGGCGTCGTGCGCATTCCCACCGCATTGTCCGCGACGGCCGCCCTCCGGCCGTTGTTCGGCTCCGTTACCGTGCACAAGGCCTGATCCATGCTCGACACGATCAATTCCGGCGGACTGAACCTGTTCGGGCCCCTGGCCTGGCCGGTCGTCTGGAACATCATCAAGATCCTCGTGATCGTGCTGCCGCTGTTCGGTGCGGTGGCCTACCTGACCCTGTGGGAGCGCAAGCTCATCGGCTGGATTCAGGTGCGCATCGGCCCGAACCGCGTCGGACCCTTCGGCCTGTTGCAGCCGATTGCCGACGGCCTGAAGTTCGTCCTCAAGGAGATCGTCGTTCCGACGCAGGCGAACCAGGTCCTGTTCGTGCTCGGCCCGATCATGACGATCACGCCCGCACTCGCAGCGTGGGCCGTACTGCCATTCGGCCCGGATTTTGCGTTGGCCAATGTCAACGCGGGCTTGCTGCTGGTGATGGCGATCACTTCGATGGAGGTCTACGGGGTGATCATCGCTGGCTGGGCGTCGAATTCCAAATATGCGTTCCTTGGTGCGTTGCGCGCATCGGCGCAGATGGTGAGCTACGAAATCGCCATGGGCTTTTGCCTGGTGATCGTGTTGATGGTTTCCGGAAGCCTCAATCTCACCGCAATCGTGCAGGCGCAGCAGCACGGTCGCTTCGCTTCCATGGGTTTGAACATCATGTCCTGGAACTGGCTGCCGTTGCTGCCGATTTTCGTCGTCTACATCATTTCGGGAATCGCCGAGACCAACCGTCATCCGTTCGACGTGGTGGAAGGTGAGTCGGAAATCGTTGCCGGGCACATGGTCGAGTATTCGGGGATGTCGTTCGCGCTGTTCTTCCTCGCCGAATACGCGAACATGATTCTGGTGTCCTTCCTGGCCACGATCATGTTCCTTGGCGGGTGGGATGCACCGGTGTCGTTCCTGAACTTCATTCCGGGCTGGATCTGGCTCGGTGCGAAGGCATTTATCGTGGTCTCGATGTTTCTGTGGGTGCGCGCGACCTTCCCGCGCTACCGCTATGACCAGATCATGCGTCTGGGCTGGAAGATTTTCATCCCTGTGACTCTCGTCTGGCTGGTGCTGATCGCCGCCTGGATGCAGACCCCGCTGTCGATCTGGAACTAAACGCGAGCCCAACCATGTCCGCTGTCCTCGACACCGTCAACAGTTTTTTCCTGGTCGAACTCTTCAAGGGTCTGGCGCTGACGGGCAAGTATGCCTTCAAGCGCAAGATCACGGTGCAGTACCCGGAAGAGAAGACCCCCATGTCACCGCGTTTCCGCGGCCTCCACGCTCTGCGCCGCTATCCGAATGGCGAAGAGCGATGCATTGCCTGCAAGCTTTGCGAGGCAGTGTGTCCGGCACTGGCCATCACGATTGAAAGCGAACAGCGCGATGACGGGACGCGTCGCACCACGCGCTACGACATTGATTTGACCAAATGCATTTTCTGCGGGTTCTGTGAAGAAAGCTGCCCGGTCGACTCGATCGTCGAAACCCACATTTTCGAGTACCACGGTGAACAGCGCGGTGATCTGTACTTCACCAAGGACATGCTGCTGGCGGTCGGAGATCGCTACGAGCACGAAATCGCGCCCAACAAGGAGGCCGACGCGAAATATCGCTGAGACCCGAAGCGCAGCGACCTCGCGTCCGCGGTGCCGTCAGGCTCAAAAAGGGTCTGTAGGGTATCCGGCCTAGCCGCCTGCCAGGGTCTCGCCCGCGCCGTCGAACACGAACCAAGCCATGACCATCCAAACCGCGCTGTTCTACGTATTTTCGGCCGTGCTGCTGTTTGCCGGTTTCCGCGTCATTACGGCGCGAAACCCAGTGCACGCGGCGCTGTTTCTCGTCCTCGCCTTCTTTCAGGCTTCCACCATCTGGATGCTGCTTGAGGCCGAGTTCCTGGCCATCACCCTGGTGCTGGTTTACGTCGGGGCGGTGATGGTGCTGTTCCTGTTCGTGGTGATGATGCTGGACATCAACCTCGACCGCATGCGGCAGGGTTTCTGGCGGGCCTTTCCCCTGGCGGCGGTCGTTGGCGTATTCATCGTGCTCGAAATGGCCGCAGTGTTGATGCAGGCGTTCGAGATCGGCGGTCAGACCGCTGCTGCCCAGGTTGGAGGCGCCGCGTTGCAGCACGCGCTGGCGGGTGTGCCCAACACCAATGCGCTCGGCGAGGTGCTTTACACGCAGTACTTGTACCCCGTGGAAATCGCTGCGGTCATACTCGTGGTTGCCATCATCGCGGCCATTGCGCTGACCTTGCGACACCGCAAGGACAGCAAGGCCATGCAAGCCTCGGAGCAGATCAGGGTTCGGCGCGAAGATCGCGTTCGCCTGGTTCAGATCAACGTCGAGGCGAAGGAATAAGTCATGCTTGGATCCCTCACGCTTGCCCATTATCTCGTTCTGGGCGCCATCCTGTTCGCCATCTCGGTGGTAGGTATTTTCCTCAATCGCCGCAACCTCATCGTGTTGTTGATGGCGATCGAGTTGATGTTGCTGGCGGTGAATCTCAATTTCATCGCGTTTTCGCACTACCTGCAGGATATGGCGGGTCAGGTTTTCGTGTTTTTCATTCTCACCGTCGCAGCCGCGGAGTCCGCGATCGGGTTGGCGATTCTCGTTGTGTTGTTCCGTAACCTGTCCACCATCAATGTGGACGAACTCGATCATCTGAAGGGCTAAGCATGGCGTCCACGCTCAATCCATCGGTGCTGCTGGTCATTGCGCTGGCTCCACTGGTCGGCGCCATTCTGGCCGGCCTGTTCGGGCGCGCCATTGGCCGCGCGGGCGCGCACACCGTCACCATCGCCGGTGTCGCCCTGTCCTGTGCACTTTCGACCTGGGTGTTGCTCCAGGTGCTTGGCGGCGCGCACTACGATGGCAACGTCTATACCTGGATGCAGGTTGGTGACCTGCAGATGAATGTCGGGTTTCTCATCGACAGTCTGTCGGCGTTGATGATGGTCGTGGTGACGTTCGTGTCGCTGTGCGTCCACATCTACACCATTGGCTACATGGCGGACGACCCCGGCTACCAGCGCTTTTTCTCCTATATCAGCCTGTTTACGTTCAGCATGCTGATGCTGGTGATGAGCAACAACATGCTGCAACTGTTCTTCGGCTGGGAGGCCGTCGGGCTGGTGTCTTACCTGTTGATCGGCTTCTGGCACACACGGCCGTCGGCGGTCTTTGCCAACATGAAGGCCTTCATCGTCAACCGGGTCGGCGACTTCGGCTTCATCCTTGGCATCGGGCTCGTGCTGTCGTACACGGGCAGCTTGCATTACGCGGACATCTTCGCCAAGGCGCCGGCTCTCGCCAACCTGACGTTCCCTGGCACGCGCTGGGCGTTGGTCACGGTGATTGCCATCTGTCTGTTCATCGGTGCGATGGGCAAGAGTGCGCAATTTCCGCTTCATGTCTGGCTTCCCGACTCGATGGAAGGTCCGACACCGATTTCGGCGCTCATTCACGCGGCGACCATGGTCACCGCCGGAATCTTCATGGTCTCGCGGATGTCGCCGTTGTTCGAGTTGTCCGACACTGCGCTGTCGTTCGTGATGATCATTGGCTCCATCACCGCCTTGTTCATGGGTTTCCTCGGGGTGGTGCAGAATGACATCAAGCGCGTGATCGCATACTCGACGCTTTCGCAACTCGGTTACATGACGGTGGCGCTGGGCGCCTCCGCCTATCAGGTTGCGATTTTTCACCTGATGACCCATGCGTTTTTCAAGGCACTGCTGTTCCTCGCCGCCGGCTCAGTGATCATCGGCATGCATCACGATCAGGATATCCGGCATATGGGCGGCCTGCGCAAGTACATGCCCGTTACGTGGCTGACGTTTCTGATCGGCACGCTGGCGCTGTGCGGCACTCCCTTTTTCTCGGGTTTCTACTCGAAAGACAGCATCATCGATGCCGTCTCGAGCAGCCATCTCGCAGGTGCAGGTTTCGCGACTTTTGCGGTGACCGCAAGCGTGTTCGTGACCGCCTTGTATTCATTCCGTCTGTATTTCCTGGTGTTCCATGGTGAGGAACGTTTCCGACATGTCGATCACGGGCATGGACACGGCCATGGTCACGACGATCACCACGCCGTGCACGAGCCGCATGAGTCGCCGTTTGTCGTGACCCTGCCGCTGGTGCTGCTGGCCGTTCCGTCGGCGCTCGTCGGCTACTTCACGATCCAGCCGCTTCTGTTCGGGACATATTTCCAGGGCGCGATTTTCGTCAACCCCGCGCACCCGGCGATGGCGGATCTCGCGGCACACTTTCACGGCCCCGTGGACATGGCGCTCGCGTCGCTCACGACACTTCCGCTCTGGCTCGCCATCGCGGGTGGTGTCGTGGCTTGGTATGGCTATCTGGTCAACCCGAAGTTGCCGGCGGCGGTATCCCGCATGTTCCGTCCCCTCCATGCGGTGCTGAATCACAAGTATTACATCGACTGGATCAACGAGCACGGCATCGCCGCCGGTACACGGCTGCTCGGCAACGGCCTTTGGAAAGGCGCCGACGCGGGTCTGATCGATGGGTTCCTGGTCAACGGCACCGCGCGCGCGGTCGGCATGGCGGCGTATTTGATTCGCCAGTTGCAAACGGGCTTCATCTACTACTACGCGCTGGCGATGATTGGTGGCGTGGTGGTGTTCATGTGGCTGTATGTCCCGGGCAAGCTGCTGTCCGGCTGGTTCATCCGATAACTCCAACAAGGCCCGCGGCTTTTCATCCACATCTATGCAATCGCTACCCTTGCTGAGCCTGTCCATCTGGACGCCCATTGCCTTCGGCATCCTGATTCTTCTGCTCGGGCGCGCGTCCAACGCCGCCGCGATGCGCTGGCTGGCGCTGCTTGGCGCCGTGGTCAGCCTGCTCGTCACATTGCCGCTGGTGGGTGATTTCCAGACCAGCCAGGCGGGGATGCAGTTCGTCGAACAGGGCGCTTGGATCCAGCCGTTCAACATTCGCTACGACCTCGGAATCGACGGCATTTCGCTCTGGTTCCTGCCGCTGACCGCGTTCATCACGGTGCTGACCGTGATCGCGGGGTGGAAGGTCATCACGGAGCGCGTCTCCCTCTACATGGCCTCGTTCCTCATCCTCTCCGGTCTGATGGTGGGTGTGTTCTGTGCGCTGGATGGGATGCTGTTCTACATGTTCTTCGAGGCGACCTTGATCCCGATGTATCTGATCATCGGTATTTGGGGAGGTCAGCGTCGCGTGTATGCCGCGTTCAAGTTCTTCCTGTACACCTTGCTGGGATCGCTGCTGATGCTGGTGGCGCTCATCTACCTGTACTTCCAGTCCGGTGGCAGCTTCAACATTCTGGACTGGTATGCAGTGCCGCTGTCGAGGGCTTCCCAGATCCTGTTGTTCATTGCCTTCTTCTTCGCGTTTGCCGTCAAGATTCCGATGTGGCCGGTTCACACCTGGCTGCCTGACGCGCACGTCGAGGCGCCCACCGGTGGCTCGATCGTGCTGGCGGCGATCATGCTGAAGCTCGGCGCGTATGGTTTCGTCCGCTTCGTGCTGCCCATCGTGCCTGATGCCAGCCATGAACTGGCGCCGGTCATCATCACCTTGTCGATCATTGCCGTGATTTATATCGGCCTGGTTGCGATGGTCCAGACCGACATGAAAAAGCTGGTCGCGTATTCGTCGATCGCTCACATGGGTTTCGTGACACTGGGGCTGTTCCTGTTCTCTGATCTCGGCATGCAGGGCAGTCTGGTGCAGATGATTTCGCACGGTTTCGTCTCCGGCGCCATGTTCATGAGCATTGGCGTGCTTTACGACCGCATGCACACACGCAATATTGCCGACTACGGCGGTGTCACCACTGCAATGCCGCGCTTTGCCGCATTTGCGGTGCTGTTTGCGATGGCCAATGCCGGACTCCCTGGCACCAGCGGGTTCGTTGGCGAATGGATGGTCATCCTCGCGGCGGTCAAGAGCAATTTCTGGTTGGGCCTGTCCGCAGCCACCACGTTGGTGCTTGCGGCCGGGTATACCCTGTGGATGGTCAAGCGCGTGTTCTTCGGACCGGTTCGCAATGACCACGTCGCCGCGCTGACCGATATCAGTGCTCGCGAGTTCCTGGTGCTGACGCTGTTCGCCGTCAGTGTGCTGTGGTTCGGTTTGTATCCGAAATTCTTCACCGATCCGATGCAGGCCAGCGTCTCGCATCTCCTGCAGCATGTGGCTGCATCCAAACTGCAGTAAAGAGCCGTCCCAATGATGAACTGGATCGCGATCTATCCCGAGATCTTCCTGCTGGTCATGGCCTGCGTGGTCATGCTTGCCGACCTCTGGACCAAGGACCCTGAGCACCGCCTGGCTTACAGCCTGACCGTCATGACCCTGGCGGTGCTGGTGTTCGGATGCCTGACCTATTACGCCGGGGGAATGTCCACCTTTGCCATGCAACGCATGGTGGTGGTCGACCCCATGGCGATGCTGCTGAAGTCCTTCACGGCGCTGGCGACACTCATGAGCCTCCTGTATGGGCGCCGCTACGCGATGGATCGCGGCATGTGGGGAGGCGAACTGTTCAGCCTCTCGTTATTCGCGCTGCTCGGGCAGTACGTCATGATCTCGGGCAACAATCTCCTGATGCTCTATCTGGGCCTTGAGCTGTTGTCGCTGTCACTGTATGCCCTGGTGGCACTGCGGCGTGACTCCGCGCTTGCCACTGAAGCGGCGATGAAATACTTCGTCCTCGGTGCGCTCGCGTCGGGGTTTCTCCTTTACGGAATGAGCATGCTTTACGGCGCTACCGGCTCGCTGGACCTGGCGGTGGTGTTCAAGACCGTCGCCACCGAACCGGTGAACCGGGCCGCGCTCGTCATGGGCATCGTGTTCCTGGTGGCGGGGGTAGCGTTCAAGTTCGGCGCGGCACCCTTCCACATGTGGATTCCCGACGTCTACCAGGGGGCGCCTACTGCTGTGGTGCTGCTCGTTGGCGGCGCGCCGAAGCTGGCGGCGTTTGCAATGGCGATCCGTCTGCTGGTGCAGGGGATTTTCCCATTGGCGCCGGATTGGCAGCAGATGTTGGTCGTGCTCGCGGTGTTGTCGATGATCATCGGCAACTTCGCCGGCATCGCCCAGACCAATCTCAAGCGCATGCTGGCTTATTCCACCATCGCACAGATCGGTTTCATGCTGCTGGGCCTGATGTCTGGCATGGTCAACGGCAATGGCACATCGGCGTCGGTTGCCTATAGCGCGGCTGCGTTTTATCTGGTCGTTTACGTGCTGACGACGCTTGGCACGTTCGGTGTCATCATGTTTTTGGCGAACCAGGGGTTTGAGGCGGAGGAGATCCGCGATTTCGCGGGCCTTGGCAAGACCCATCCGTGGCTGGCCGGCATCATGACCTTCCTGATGTTTTCGTTGGCCGGTGTCCCGCCGTTCGCCGGCTTCTATGCAAAGTTCGAAGTATTGACGGTGCTGATGGTCACCGGGCGCATCTGGCTGGTTGTGCTGGCCGTGTTGCTGTCGGTCGTGGGTGCGTATTACTA
>DAICZP010000082.1 GCA_027311065.1 Thiomonas sp.
GGCGGGGGGGGTGGTGGCTTCACCTCGTGAATGATTTTGGTCTGGATTGGCACGGCGATCGCATGCACCACCTTCTGCGCAAGCCCTTCGAGCAACGCCCAGATCAAGACGATGTGGAACACCACGGCCACGCCGATTCCAATCGAGCGTTTGCCTGTATTCACCTTTGGATTCACGAAGCTCATGCGTCGCCTCTGTTGACAGCGGTTCCTCGATGCTGCGAATGCTCCAGCGTTCGCGTGACTCGTCACGGTGCTGGCTTCCCTGCACTGCACTTTAGGTGTGCCTGCAATCGTTTGCAAATAGGGATTACCCGGGTTTGAATCTCCAGCCCGGCTCATGCAAACGCTCGCCCACGCCGCCTTGACGCGCGCATGCCGGATGCAGCAATCGATTGCTGGCACCAATGACATCTCGTAGCATGGGGCCCATGAAATGCGCATGTTCCCCGCCCGGCAAAATGAAGGTTTTTTGGCCACCGCGGCATGTGGCTCGCAACGTGCATGGCGCCCCCTCATGAAACCGTCCAAACGCTCCGAACTCGAAAACGCCATGCCGCGTCGGCCGCAAATGACCGACGTTGCGCGTATCGCCGGCGTTTCGGTTGCCACGGTTTCGCGGGCGCTGAGTGACAGCCCGTTGGTCAATGAAACGACCAGGGCCCGCATTCAGGCGATCGTGCGGGACCTGAATTACACAGTGAACGTGGCGGCGAAAAATCTGCGACGGCGCACAAACCGCACTGTGGCGTTCGTCATACCGTTCGAGACCGGTTCCCGCCAGGCCATTTCGGATCCTTTCCTGCTCAACATCCTCGGCAACGTCGTTGACGCCTTGACGGAACGTCAGTTCGAGTTGCTGGTCTCGCGCGTCGAAGCGAGCCATCTGGATGAAATTGCCAGCCTTTACCAGACCGGAAGGGTTTGCGGTGTGATCCTCATCGGGCAGTGGCACCAGCACAAGGAGCTCAACGACCTGGCCTCGCTTGGTGTCCCGCTGGTCGTCTGGGGCGGCGCGCTTCCAGGTCAGATCTACAGCACCGTTGGTGGCGACAACATCAAGGGTGGAAAAGACGCGACACTGCGCCTGATCGACCGCGGCGCGAAACACATTGCGTTCTTTGGCGACATCGAACTCCCCGAAGTCGGCCTGCGTTATGCCGGGTATGCCGAAGGCCTGCGTGAGCGTGGCATGCGCCTGCAGCGCAGCCTCGCATTCCAGATTCCCTTCGCCGCCGACCTCGCGCAAGCACGCATCGACGAAATTCTGCGTGTCAAGCCACGGTTCGATGCAATCGTCGCCAGCAGCGATCTGCTTGCGATGCTGGCGATCACGGCGTTACGCAGGATCGGCCTGCAGGTTCCAGCCGATGTGCTGGTGGTCGGCTATGACGACGTGCCACTTGCGCGCACGTTCAACCCGCCACTGACCACCATCAGTCAGCACATCGAACAAGCCGGACGTGTCATGGTGGACACCCTGCTGGACGTGATCGATGGCAAGGCAAGCGTATCGACGATCCTGCCCACCGACCTCGTGGTACGTGAATCAGCTTGAGGCGAGCTCTCGCAGAGCTCACGCGGCAGCGGCGCGCTCGACCGGCTCCCGCACCTGCACAGCGAGGACCGCTTCATAGGGTTCGAGAACGAGATCACCTTGATCAGGCAGCCTTGTCCGGTCGGTGTTGGCGAGCAGGACGACGGCAGGCGCGGACCAGGCAAAAGCGACCTCCCTGCCGCACATATTGCACAGCACAAGGAGGTCTGCGCCTGCGTGCCGGCGGGCATAGGCGAACACGTCCGGATGATCCGGCAGCAGAAGTTCGTAGCGCCCTTCGACGAGTGCCAGACAGGTTCGACGCAGCGCAATGAGCCGGCGATAAAAGTGGAAGACCGAATCGGGATCCGCCATCTCGGTTTCGGCATTGACATCGGGGTCGTCCGGCGGCACCTCCATCCACGGCACGCCCGCGCTGAATCCGGCATTGGCGGCACAGTTCCAGCGCATCGGTGTACGGGCGTTGTCGCGCCCCTTGGCGCGGATCGCATGCAATGCCTGCTGCACATTCCAGCCCTGGCGCTCGATCGCGTCGTGGTAGAAGTTCAGCGACTCGACGTCTCGACACTGACGGATGTCGCTGAACTGCGCATTGCGCATCCCCAACTCCTCGCCCTGATACACGAACGGGGTTCCCTTCATTCCGTGGAGCAGGAGGCCGAGCATTTTCGCGGAGCGGTCGCGCCAGCGAACATCATCACCGAAGCGCGACACCGCCCGAGGCTGGTCATGATTGTTGAAATACAGGCTGTTCCACCCATGATCGGCGAGAGCCGCTTGCCAGTGAGACAAGCTGTCGCGCAACGCATCTACACTGAACGCGCGCAGGTGCCACTTACTGCGCCCGGGCTGCGTATCGATATCCACGTGGTCAAACTGGAAAAGCATGTCGAGCGGGCCGTGACGCGCGTCTGTCAATAACCGCGCCCGCTCGGGACTGATCCCTGGCGCCTCACCCACGGTCACCACGTCGTAGTGATCAAGCACCTCGCGCTTCATCTCACCGAGATAGTCGAGAAGCCGTGGGCAGTTCGACACCAGATCGAAAGCTGGTTGCAGATCACCAGCCCGCGTGCGGGGTGCGTCCGGCAGACGGCCGCTGGCGTCGCGGGGCTTCGCGATGAGTGTCACGACATCCATGCGGAAGCCATCCACACCTTTATCCAGCCAGAATCGCATCAGTGCGTAGACTTCCGCTCGAACGCGCGGGTTGTCCCAATTCAAATCAGGCTGGTGGTGGGAGAACAAGTGCAGGTAGTACTCGCGCGTTGCCGCATTCCACGTCCACGCCGACCCACCGAAGGCCGCCTCCCAGTTGTTTGGCGCACACCCTTGCGCAGCGTCGGCCCAAATGTAGAAATCGTGATGCGGATCGTCACGCGAGCTTTTCGCAGCTTCGAACCAGGCATGGGCATCGGAGGTGTGGTTGACGACAAGATCCATCATCAAGCGCATGCCGCGGGCATGCATGGCCGCGAGCATGGCGTCGAAGTCAGCCATGGTGCCGAAATCTGGATGGATCGCGCGGTAGTCGCTGATGTCGTAGCCGTTATCTCGATTCGGCGACGCGTAAACCGGGCAAATCCAAACGATATCGACACCCAGCGCCGAAAGGTAGTCGAGCCGCGAGGTCAGCCCGCGCAAATCTCCAATACCGTCGCCGTTCGAGTCAGAAAAACTTCGTGGATAAACCTGGTAGATCACTGAGCGCGACCAATCGCGCCGTCCCCCAGTACCGGCGTTGCGCGTCATGCGCGGCGCAGAGCCACAGCCTCGCGCGCCAGGGCGCCAATGCCGGCCCAGTCGCGGGTGTCGAGCGCATGCTGCGGCACCAGCCAGGATCCGCCAACGCACTGCACGTTCGGCAAGGCGAGATAGTCGGCGGCGTTGTGCAAGCCAATGCCACCCGTCGGACAGAAACGCAACTGTGGAAGCGGACCGTGCAGTGCACGCAGCAACGCGCGTCCCCCCACCGCTTCAGCGGGGAACAGTTTGAGCAAGTGGAACCCTTCGTTCATGGCACGCATGGCTTCGCTGGCTGTCGAGACGCCAGGAATGAATGGAATCGCCTGCTTGCGGATCGCTTCGCCCAGTTCAGCTGTGAAACCCGGACTGACTCCGAACGTCGCGCCGGCATCGCAGGCACGACGCCACTGATCGGCACCGAGCACGGTACCCGCACCGACCAGCGCCTTTGGCACCGCAGTGCGTATCCGGGTAATGACATCGAGTGCCGATGCCGTCCGCAACGTCACTTCCAGATGAAAAATTCCTGCGTCGACCAATGCATGCGCCAAATCCACCGCGAGCCCGGCGTCCTCGAGCACGATGACCGGCATGACCGGGCCAGGTTCGATCCAATTCGTCATCACACGGTCCAATCAGGAAGTTGAAAGCTTGCGGCGCCTTGCTCAGCACCATCCACGTGGCGGCGGAACACGGCGAAGAGTTCACGGCCCACACCTTGCTCGTGGTGCCCGTGCTGCGGGACGGCGTTCTCGCGCGCCGCCAGGGTTGCCTCGTCGACATGCAATGCGAGCAGGCCTTGCTGCGCGTCCACGGTCAGCATGTCTCCGTCGCGAACGCGTGCCAGCGCGCCGCCACGTATGGCCTCAGGCGTGACGTGAATCGCCGCCGGGACCTTGCCGGAAGCACCCGACATCCGCCCGTCGGTAACCAGCGCCACCTTGAAGCCGCGCTCCTGCAACACCGCGAGGGTGGGCGTGAGTTTGTGCAGTTCGGGCATCCCGTTCGCAGACGGTCCCTGAAAACGGATCACGGCCACGAAATCGCGTTCGAGCTGTCCATCCTTGAACGCCTGCAGCAAGGCATCCTGCTCGTCGAACACGCGCGCCGGGGCGGTCACCACACGGTGCGCCGCTTGCACTGCCGAAACCTTGATCACTGCGCGGCCGAGGTTTCCGCGCAGCAGTCGCAAGCCGCCATCCGGTGTGAACGGATTGTCGATGCCACGCAGCACAGACGGATCAAGCGACTGGTCGACGGCCGCACGCCAGCGCAGAACTTCGCCATCGAGCCACGGCTCGGCGACCTGCTTGTCGAGCCCGCGCCCCATGACCGTGAGCACGTCGCGGTGGACAATGCCCCCGGCCAGGAGTTGCCGAATCAGGAATGGAGTACCACCCGCGGCATGGAACTGGTTCACGTCGGCGGAACCGTTCGGGTAGATACGTGCCAGCAGTGGCACAACTTGCGACAGGTCGTCAAAATCGGTCCAGTCGATGGCGATCCCGGCGGCACGCGCGATGGCAACCAGATGCAGCGTGTGATTCGTCGATCCTCCTGTCGCCAGCAGTCCCACCATGGCATTGACGATCGTGCGCTCGTCGACCATCTCACCCACGGGCAGGAATCCATCGCCCGGCGCTGCGATCTGGACGGCACGACGTGCGGCTTCCATCGTGAGCGCGCGACGCAGCCCCGTCCCTGGAGGCACGAACGCGCTTCCAGGCAGGTGCAGGCCCATGATTTCCATCAGCACCTGGTTCGAGTTCGCCGTGCCATAGAAGGTGCAGGTTCCCTCGCCGTGGTACGCCTTCATCTCGGCTTCGAGCAGCGCCTCACGCCCGACTTCACCTTTCGCGTACTGCTGACGGATTTTGGCCTTCTCATCGTTGGGCAGTCCGCTGGTCATTGGCCCTGCCGGGACAAAAATCGCCGGAAGATGCCCGAAGCTCAGGGCCCCGATGAGCAAGCCGGGAACGATCTTGTCGCATACACCGAGGTAAAGCGCGGCGTCGAACATCTGGTGACTGAGCGCGATCGCGGTGCTCATGGCGATGATGTCGCGCGAGAACAAAGACAGCTCCATGCCAGCCTGCCCCTGCGTCACACCATCGCACATGGCCGGCACCCCACCCGCGAATTGGGCGGTGGCGCCAACGCTTTGCGCTGCCTGCTTGATCCAGTCGGGAAATTCGCGCAGCGGCACGTGGGCCGAGAGCATATCGTTGTAGGCCGAGACGATCGCCAGATTCGGTGGCGCCACCTCACGAATGTCGATGAGGCGCCGTTGCGCGACTTGCGGCATGGCGGCGACCGCATGGGCAAGATTGGTGCAGGACAGCGCACCGCGCTGCGTCCGTCCATGCGCCGCATGCGCGACGCGCTCGCGGTAGAGCTTGCGTGTCACCTGGCTGCGCGCGACGATGCGCGCAGTCACGGCGGCAACCCTGGGGTGAAGTTGAGCAGTCAATTGGCGCACTCCTTTATGTAATTTTGCGACAATACAGCCTTCAAATCAAGGCGCGCTTAGCGGCGTGCCGCCTATTTTCGAGATACAAACGTTTGTATATGTGGAACAGTGCGCCGTTGCATCGACGTGCGATCCATCCCGCGACAGCAAAAGAATGTAGTATAGTTTCATATCAACCAGTTTCGAGCACCTGCAATGGCCACGACCCAACCGTTTGACATGGTTCTCTTCGGCGCGACGGGAGATCTCGTGATGCGCAAGATCCTGCCCTCACTGTATGCGGCGCACCGATCGGGCGCTTTGCATGCGGATGGGCGTATCGTTGCACTTGGCCGCACCGCAGGGGACCTGAGCGACTACCTCGCGCAGGTGCAGGCGCAATCGATGCCGCATATCAAGGACATCGGCGACGACTGGGCCGCATTCGCCGCACGCATCAGCTACCTTCCGCTCGACGCTGGCGAGAAGGACCACTTCCAGCGCCTGGCTGACACGTTGGGGGTGCGTCCCGACCGCGTCACTGTGTGTTACCTGGCGACGGCCCCCAGGTTGTTCACCAAGATCTGCGCCGGCCTGCGCGATGTCGGTCTCAACCACGCGGGAGTGCGGGTCGTTCTCGAGAAGCCGCTCGGCCACGATCTGCAATCTTCGGAAGAGATCAACGCCGACGTCGCTCGGCACTTTGCCGAGAACCAGATCTACCGCATCGATCACTACCTCGGCAAAGAGTCGGTGCAGAACCTGATGGCACTGCGATTCGGCAACGTCCTGCTCGAACCGCTGTGGCGCCGCGAGTGGATCGATCACGTGCAGATCACGATTGCCGAGGAAATCGGGGTCGAAGGCAGGGGGGATTTCTACGATCGGACCGGCGCGCTGCGCGACATGATGCAGAACCACCTTCTGCAACTTCTATGCATGGTGGCCATGGAGCCGCCGGCGAACTTTTCCGCCGACGCCGTGCGTGATGAGAAGCTCAAGGTTCTCAAAGCCCTGCGTCCCTTCAGCGCGGATGATCTCGCCTTGCGCGTGGTGCGCGGTCAGTACCGTGCCGGCGTTGCGGATGGCCAAGCCGTGCCGGGCTACCAGGACGAGCCCAATGTGGCGCCGGAAAGTTCCACTGAAACCTTCGTCGCCCTGCGTGCTGAAATCAGCAACTGGCGCTGGAGCGGTGTGCCGTTTTACCTGCGTACGGGAAAGCGCCTCGCTGCGCGCCTCGCGGAAATCGTCATCAGCTTCCGCGACGTTCCTTTGGACCTGTTCCAGCGCCCGAACTCGCTGCAATCCACCAATCGCCTGGTGATCCGGCTCCAACCGGAGGAGAGCATCAGCCTTCACATGCTTGGCAAGGAGCCGGGGGAAGGCATGCGTCTGCAACCCACGGTGCTGAACCTTGATTTGCACGCCGCATCGCGTCGGCGTCGTGCCGACGCTTACGAGCGCTTGCTGCTGGACGTCATCCATGGCCGCCTGGGCCTGTTCATGCGTCGTGACGAGTTGGCGGCGGCGTGGTCCTGGGTCGAACCCATCCTCGATTCCTGGGCCCGCGAGGACACGCCTCCGCGCCCCTACGCCGCTGGAAGCTGGGGACCGGCGGCATCGAACGCACTGCTGTCACGCAGCGGCGCGGCGTGGCACGAGGAGATCTGACCCATGCCAAACTGGGCCACCTTCAAGGATTCCCAGGCGCAGGCGACCGCGCTTGCCAGCGCCATTGCCACCTGGCTCACGCAGTGCCTGAAGACCTGGCCTGCGGCCAACCTGATGGTGTCGGGAGGCCGGTCACCGATCGATCTGTTCGAACGCCTGAGCCACACCGATCTGGCGTGGAGCCGCGTACGCGTGGGTCTGGTCGACGAGCGCTTCGTTCCATCCGACCATCCCGACAGCAATGCGGGACTCGTGCGTCGCCACTTGCTGAAACACAAAGCTGCGGCGGCCGCGCTCGATGAACTCGTTGTCGACGACCTGGGTCTGCCAGCGTGTGTCGAGCGTGCCAACGCGCGCCCGCCGCATTCCCGGGAGCGCACCCTCGTCGTGCTTGGCATGGGCGACGACGGCCATACGGCCTCATGGTTCCCGGACGCACCTGAACTCACGCAGGCACTGGATCCAGGGCGCGTTGGTGACTACATCGCCCTGCACCCGCAGTCCGCGCCCCATGCGCGGATTTCGCTCACCAAGCGCGCCGTGCTGCGCAGCGCAGCGATCTTGCTCCCGATCCAGGGGGAGCACAAACAGGCAGTGCTGCAAACCGCGGCAGAATACACCGATACCAGTTTCCTGCGCAACACGGTTCCGGTCTCGCATGTCCTCAACCAATCCGAGACACCAATCGATGTGTACTGGGCACCGTGACCAGGTTTGGCACCCGGGTGGCGTGATGGGCAAAACACGGACGCGCTTCGCCAGGTTGCACGAAAGCCTGAGGAACGTCGCCAATGCTTGAGCAGATCGCTCGGGCAGTACCCGACATGAGCCCGGCCGAGGCCAAGGTGGCACAGTACCTGCTTGACAGTCCTCACCGTTTTGTCCGGGCAAGCGTTGCGACCATCGCGGGTGAAGCCCGCGTCAGCCAACCAACCGTCATTCGCTTCGCGCGTTCACTCGGCTACGCCGGGCTGCAGGATTTCAAGCTCAAGCTCGCCGCCTCCCTGAGCTCCGGTGTGCCGTACGTCCATGCACGGGTCAGTCAGGACGACGCAATCTCCGACGTCTCTGAGAAGATCTTCGACAATGTCATCAGTGCGCTCGTTCGATGCCGCAACGCGGCCAGCGCGCATGCGCTTGAACACGCCGTCGGGCTGATCTCGGAGGCGCGGCGCGTCGAGGTTTACGGCCTCGGCAACTCGGGCATCGTCGCGGCCGACGCGCAGCACAAGCTGTTCCGCTACGGCATCTCGACCATCGCGTACGCGGATCCCCACACGCAATGCATGGCTGCAGCGCTACTCGGCCCCGCCGACGTCGTGATCGCGATCTCGAGTTCAGGACGCAGCCAGGAGCTTCTCGAGGCGGTGAGCATCGCCCTGGAAGGTGGCTGCCGCGTCGTCGCCATCACCGCGCCCGGTTCACCCTTGGCGCGCCTGGCCACGGTTGGCGTGTTCGCGGAGCCCCAGGAGGACGGCAACGTCTACAGCCCGATGACGTCACGGATCCTGCACTTGACGCTGATCGATGTGATCGCGGTGGGCGTTGCCCTCAAACTGGGCCCAGGGCTGGTTGCAAAACTGGAAAAAACCAAACAAAGCCTGAAGCGTCATCGCGCCGCAGGCGCTGACGACTAGACGCACGGAGTCTCACCGCATGACCCCACTGACTGAACGCCCCGCCTGGAAGGCCCTCTGGAGCCACTTCACCCGCGCCCGCGACTGGCACATGCGCGCATTGTTCGATGCGGATCCGCAGCGTGCGGCGCGATTCACCATCGAGCAATGCGGCCTGACTCTGGACTACTCAAAAAACCGCATTACCAGCCAGACCATGACCCTTTTGCAGCAACTTGCAAAGGAGTCGGACCTCGACGCACGCATCACGGAAATGTTCGCCGGGGGGCACATCAACCGTACCGAGGATCGCGCGGCATGCCACGTTGCGTTGCGCAACCGGAGTGACGAACCGATGTCCATCGATGGCGAAGATGTGATGCCACGGATCTCCAGCGTGCTCGAGCGCATGGCGCGATTCGCGCGCGCCGTGCGCTCCGGGGATTGGCTTGGCTACACGAACCAGCCCATCACCGATATTGTCAACATCGGCATCGGCGGATCGGATCTCGGCTCGCTCATGGTCTGCCAGGCGCTGAAGGCGTTCAGCCATCCACGCCTGAACATGCACTTCATCTCGAACGTCGACAGTTCGCAACTCAAGGAAACCCTGCGCCGCGTCCATGCGCAGACGACGCTGTTCATCATCGAGTCCAAGACGTTCACAACCCACGAAACACTGACGAACGCGCACACGGCACGCGAGTGGTTCCTGCACCGGGCGCACGACGACCGCGCCATTGCCCGTCACTTCGTCGCTGTTTCGACCAACGGCCGGGCAGTCGCGGAATTCGGCATCGATCCCGAGAACATGTTCGAATTCTGGGAATGGGTCGGCGGACGATTCAGCCTTTGGTCTGCAATCGGACTGCCCATCATGCTCTACCTCGGCGAGCAGAATTTCCTCAAACTGCTCGACGGCGCGCATGCGATGGACCGCCATTTCCGTGAGGCGCCGCCAGAAGCGAACATGCCGGTTCTGCTGGCGCTGCTCGGCATCTGGTACATCAACTTCTTTGGCGCCGGCAGCCATGTCATCGCACCCTATGACCAGGATCTGCACCGGCTCCCCGCGTTCATTCAGCAATTGGACATGGAGTCCAATGGCAAGCGCACCACGCTTGAGGGACAGTGCGTCGAGTATGAAACCGCACCCATCATCTGGGGCGAAACCGGAATCAACGGCCAGCATGCGTTCTTTCAGCTGCTGCACCAGGGCACCCACATCTCCCCCATCGATTTCATTGCCTCGCTCGACAGTCACGGTTCGCTGCCGGGCCATCATGAGATCCTGATGGCCAATATGTTTGCCCAGGCCGAGGCGTTCATGCGGGGACGCAACGCCGACGAAGTGATCGCGGAGCTGCGCGCGCAAGGCCTGGATGCCGCGTCGGTTCGACGCATCCTGCCGTTTCGCGTCTTCGACGGCAATCGTCCCAGCAATACCCTGCTGCTGGAACGCCTCGACCCCAGTTGCCTGGGTGCCCTCATCGCCTTGTACGAACACAAGATCTTTGTCCAGGGCGTGATCTGGAACATCAACTCGTTTGACCAATGGGGCGTCGAGCTCGGCAAACAGCTCGCCTCGACGATTCACGCCGAACTGCGTGGCACCTGTGCGCCACAACCACATGACGCATCCACCCGGCGCCTCATCGAGCGTTACCTGGCGGTGAACGCACCGAATGTTCCCCCGGCGACAGCGCAGCACTGAGTCTGAACCGCACTGCAGAGACCAACATGATTGTGATTTGTGGCGAGGCACTTTTCGACGTTTTTGCGACACACAGAACAGCAAATGGGTTCACCCTGGATGCACACCGCGGCGGCTCGCCGCTGAACGTGGCCATTGGCCTGGCGCGGCTGGGCCAGGCCGCCGGCTTTCTCGGCAGCTGCTCAACGGACCCGTTCGGGGACAACATTGTCGAGGCTCTGCGCGCTGAAGGCGTCGACGTTTCGCTGGTGCAGCGCAATGCGTCCC
>DAICZP010000093.1 GCA_027311065.1 Thiomonas sp.
CCCCCCCCCCCCCCGCCGCCGCCCGCCTGGTAGCTGCGAGGCGGGCGTTTTCCGATCAAGGACCCGTATGAGCATTTCCCGCCGCGAATTTCTGAGTGTCCTGGCCGCCGCCGGGGTCAATGGCTTCCCGATGATGCGCGAAGCCAGCGCCGCCGAGGTGGATCGTCTGTACAACCCGCCCGTGACAGGGAATGTGCACATCCTGCACATGACGGATAGTCATGCGCATCTGGATCCGGTCTATTTCCGGGAGCCCAACGTGAATATCGGCGTCGGGGCGATGCGCGGCCACCTGCCACACATGGTCGGGAGCAACTATCTCAAGCGCGTGGGTTTTCAGCCCAACAGCCGCGAGTCGTATGCCTTCACGTACCTGGATTTCGAGCGCGCGGCAAAGCAGTACGGCAAGATGGGGGGATACGCCCACATCGCCACGCTGGTCAAGAAGTTGCGTGGTACGCGCCCGGGAGCTTTGCTGCTCGACGGCGGAGACACGTGGCAGGGCACGGCGCTGTCGCTGTGGACCAAGGGTCAGGATATGGCCGACGCGCAGCTGTTGCTGGGCGTGGACGTGATGACCGGTCACTGGGAATTCACCTACGGCCAGGACCGCGTCAAGGAAGTGGTCAACAAGGATTTCAAGGGAAAGATCGATTTTCTCGCCCAGAATATCCAGACCAACGACTTCGGCGATCAAGTCTTCAAGCCCTACGTCATCAAGCAGATGAACGGGGTCTCGGTGGCCGTGATTGGTCAGGCTTTCCCTTACACCCCGATTGCGAATCCGGGCTACATGATGCCCGACTGGACTTTCGGGATCCAACCCGATCACATGCAGACCGTGGTCAACCGCGCGCGCAAGGACGGCGCCCAACTGGTTGTCGTGATTTCGCACAACGGCATGGACGTGGATCGCAAGTTGGCGTCGCAGGTCGAAGGTGTCGACTGCATTTTTGGCGGCCACACGCACGACGGTGAAGCGGTCGCGGTCGAGGTGCGTCGCGCCTCGGGTGGCATGACCCTGGTCACGAATGCCGGCTCGCACGGAAAATTTCTCGGCGTGATGGATTTCGACGTGCGTGGCGGCAAAATGGTCGGTTACAAGTATCGCTTGCTGCCGGTGTTCTCCAACCTGCTGCCGGCTGATGCCGACATGCAGGCGCTCATTTCCAGGCACCGTTCTCCGTACGCCGCGAAGCTCGACGAGGTTCTTGCGCATACCGAGGGCGTGTTGTATCGCCGCGGCAACTTCAACGGAACCTGGGACCAGTTGGTGGTGGACGCAATGCTGGCCGTGCGAGGTGGCGATCTGGCATTTTCCCCGGGCTTCCGCTGGGGGGGGAGTGTGCTGCCGGGCGATGCCATCACCCGTGAAGCCATGATGACCCAGCTGGCGATCACCTACCCCTACTGCACGCTGACCGACATGAAAGGCAGCGAGGTCAAGTCGGTGATGGAAGATGTCTGCGATAACCTGTTCAACCCTGATCCCTATTATCAGCAGGGCGGAGATATGGTGCGGCTGGGCGGATTGACCTATGCCTGCGCACCCGACGAGAAGATGGGCAACCGTATCCAGGACATGCGTCTGCACGGCAAGCCCATCGACATGAACAAGACTTACAAGGTCGCTGGCTGGGCGCCGGTGAGTCAGGCCGCAGCGACCTCCAGCAACCCGCCGATCTGGGATATTGTCGAGCAGTACCTCAAGCACCAGAAGGTCGTCAAGCCGCTGACGCCGAACCGTCCCAGGTTGATCGGCATGCCGGCCGACCCGGGGTTGGCTGAATACAAGGTCTGACCTGCTGCGATTCGATTTCAGACGCCAATATCCGGCCGGGAGCAACCCCGGCCATTTTTTTTCCGGTCTTTTCCGGTCGATTCCTTGCAATGTCGATACATCTCGTGACCCTTCCTTTTTTGCGTTGTGTCATGGGCGCTGTTAAAGTAAGACATGGTCTTTCGTCTACGGACCGCTGTGCGCCAGAACGGGAGACCCGGTCTCGCGCATGGTGTTTCACCCACTCCATTCCGGGATGCCCGGAGCACCAGTGAGCTCATTATGACCATCCAGCAGCAACGCGCCAACTCCTACCTGTTCGGCGGCAACGCTCCTTATGTCGAGGAGCTGTATGAAACCTATCTTGCCAATCCTGGTGCCGTCCCGGATCACTGGCGGGACTATTTTGACGCGCTGCAGCATGTCCCCGCAGTGGATGGCAGCAACGCGCGCGACATTCCCCACGCGCCCGTCGTGTCGGCGTTTGCGCTGCGCGCCAAGAGCGCGCCGCCGCGTGCCATCAACGTGGCTGCCGACCTCGAACTTGCGCGCAAGCGTGTCGCCGCCCAGCAGTTGATCGCCGCGTATCGCAACGTCGGTGCCCGCTGGGCCGACCTCGATCCGCTCAAGCGCGCCGAGCGCCATGACATTCCTGATCTGGATCCGGCCTTTTATGGATTCACCGACGCCGATCTGGAAACGGTGTTCAACGCCAGCAATACGTATTTCGGCAAGGAAAGCATGAGCTTGCGTGAGCTGCTCAACAATCTGCGCGAAACGTATTGCGGCACCATCGGCACCGAGTTCATGTATCTCAGTGATCAGGGTCAGAAGCGCTGGTGGCAGCAGCGGCTGGAGAGCATCCGTGCGCGGCCGAGTTTTGATGCCGCGAAAAAACGCGAGATCCTCGAAAAGCTGACTGCGGCCGAAGGTCTGGAGCGTTACCTCGCCACACGCTACGTTGGGCAAAAGCGCTTTTCCCTGGAAGGCGGGGAAAGCTTCATTGTCGGCATGGATGAAGTCATTCAGCATGGGGGTGAGCGCGGCACCCAGGAAGTGATCATTGGCATGGCCCACCGCGGGCGCCTGAACGTGTTGGTGAACACGCTCGGCAAACGTCCCAAGGACCTGTTCGCTGAATTTGAAGGACATCACGCTGCCGACCTGCCCTCGGGAGACGTGAAATACCACCAGGGTTTCTCCAGCGATGTGTCGACCCCGGCAGGTCCTGTGCACCTTTCGCTGGCCTTCAACCCGTCGCACCTGGAAATCGTCAACCCGGTGGTCGAGGGGTCGGCGCGCGCTCGTCAGGAGCGTCGTGGAGACAGCAGCGCGGCGCAGGTGTTGCCCGTGCTGGTCCACGGGGACGCGTCGTTCGCGGGTCAGGGCGTCATCATGGAAACCCTGGCGCTGGCGCAGACCCGCGGGTATTCCACCGGCGGTACGGTGCACATCGTCATCAACAACCAGATTGGATTCACCACCTCGGATCCCCGCGACACGCGCTCGACGCTGTACTGCACCGATGTGGTCAAGATGATCGAGGCGCCGGTATTGCACGTCAATGGCGACGATCCGGATGCGGTGGCGCTGTGCTGCCAGCTCGCGGTCGACTACCGTCTCGAGTTCAATCACGATGTGGTGGTCGACATCGTTTGCTTCCGCAAGCTGGGCCACAACGAGCAGGACACACCAGCCGTGACCCAGCCGCTGATGTACAAGAAAATCAGCGCGCATCCAGGCACCCGCAAGCTTTATGCCGACAGGCTGGTGAGCCAGAACGTCATCAAGGACGATGAAGGCGATGCCATGGTCCAGGCCTACCGCAAGGCGATGGACGATGGTGAGCGTGCCGTCGAGCCGGTGCTGTCGAATTACAAGAGCAAGTTCGCCGTCGACTGGTCCAACTTTCTCAATCGCAAGTGGACGGACAGCGCTGATACGGCACTGCCCCTGACCGAGATCAAGCGCCTGGCCGAGCGCATCACCACCCTGCCGCCCGAGCTCAAGCTTCACCCACTCGTCGAGAAGGTTGTCTCCGATCGCGCCAAGATGGGGCGAGGGGAACTCAGCCTCGACTGGGGCATGGGAGAGCATCTCGCGTTCGCGTCGCTGGTGTCCAACGGTTATCCGGTGCGCCTTTCGGGCGAGGATTGCGGCCGCGGGACCTTCAGCCATCGTCACTCCGTGCTGCATGACCAGAACCGCGAGCGCTGGGATGCGGGCAGCTACATCCCGCTGCAAAACGTCGCCGAGGGTCAGGCGCCTTTCGTCGTCATCGACTCCATCCTCTCCGAAGAGGCGGTGCTCGGTTTCGAATACGGCTACTCCACGGCTGATCCAAATACGCTGGTGATCTGGGAAGCACAGTTCGGCGACTTCGCCAACGGTGCGCAGGTTCTGATCGACCAGTTCATCTCGGCTGGCGAAGTCAAGTGGGGTCGCGCGTCCGGCCTGACCCTGTTCTTGCCGCATGGCTACGAGGGTCAGGGACCCGAGCACTCGTCGGCGCGTCTGGAGCGCTATCTGCAGCTTTGCGCCGAGACCAACATGCAGGTCTGCCAGCCGACGACCCCAGCGCAGATCTTCCACCTGCTGCGCAGGCAAATGCTCCGCTCGTTCCGCAAGCCGCTCGTTGTCATGACACCGAAGTCGCTGCTGCGCCATCCGGAGGCGCGTTCCGCGCTGACCGACTTTTCGGCGAGCCACTTCCACACCGTGCTTCCGGAGCGCGATGACATCGATCCTGCCAAAGTCAAGCGCATGATCGCATGCAGTGGACGTGTGTACTACGACCTGCTCGCGGAGCGCAGGACGCGCGAGTTGCAAGACGTTGTCATCGTGCGTTTCGAGCAACTGTATCCCTTCCCGCACAAGGCGTTCGCTGCCGAACTCAAGCGCTACCCGCAATTGCGCGACATCGTCTGGTGCCAGGACGAGCCACAGAATCAGGGGGCCTGGTTCTTCATCCAGCATCACATTCACGAGAACATGCAGGAAGGGCAGAGGCTTGGCTACGCGGGCCGTCCTGCGTCGGCGTCGACCGCGGTGGGCTACTACGCGAAACACGCTGAGCAGCAAAAGGACCTGCTGTCCGCGGCGTTTGGCAAGCTCAAGGGCTTCATCCTCGCCAAATAATTCAGAGGCCGCCGACGTTCGTCGCTGCGCCGCGGCGCGTGGACGTGCGAGCGGCCGACCCGTTCACACCCAATTCAGAAAGAGATCACCATGGCACTGATCGATGTCAAGGTTCCCCAGTTGTCCGAATCTGTGGCCGAAGCCACGCTTTTGCAGTGGAAGAAGAAGGCCGGAGAGGCAGTGAAGCAGGATGAAATCCTGATTGAAATCGAGACCGACAAGGTTGTCCTTGAGGTCCCCGCGCCCGCCTCAGGCGTGTTGTCTGCGTTGCTTCAGTTGGATGGCGCCACCGTGGCGGCCGAGCAGGTCATCGCCCGCATCGACACCGAAGCCACAGCTGGCGCCACCGCCCCGGCGGCGTCGGTTGCGCCCGTGTCTGCCCCCGTGGCAACCGCACCCACGGCGCCGGCGACGGCCGCGGCCGTGGCGATGCCGTCCGCCGCCAAGATCCTGGCAGAGCAGGGCATTGCCGCTGCCGATGTGTCCGGGAGCGGCCGTGGCGGGCGCATTACCAAGACTGACGCGCGCACGGCTGCCAGCGCCGCGGCTGCGGCTGCGCGACCCGCAGCAACCGCAGCAGCGGCCGCGCCGTTCAACACCCCGCAGGCATTGGCCGAAGTGACGGCCTCGGTCGATCTGTCGGCATTCTCGGAGCGTCCCGAACAGCGCGTACCGATGAGCCGCCTGCGCGCCCGCATCGCGCAGCGCCTGCTGCAGTCACAGTCCGAAAACGCCATTCTCACCACCTTCAACGAAGTCAACATGAAGCCGGTGATGGACCTGCGCAATCTGCACAAGGACCGCTTCGAGAAGGAACACGGGGTCAAGCTCGGATTCATGAGCTTCTTTGTGAAAGCTGCGGTGCACGCGTTGCGCAAGTATCCGGTGCTCAACGCCTCGGTCGATGGCAACGACATCATCTACCACGGATACTTCGACATCGGTATCGCGGTTGGGAGCCCGCGCGGTCTGGTGGTCCCCATCCTGCGCAACGCTGACCAGATGAGCTTCGCCGAGATCGAGAAGCAGATTTCGGACTACGGTGTGAAGGCCCGCGACGGCAAGCTTGCGATCGAGGATCTCACCGGCGGCACGTTCTCCATCAGCAATGGCGGTGTGTTCGGCTCGATGCTGTCGACGCCGATCATCAACCCCCCGCAGGCGGCCATTCTGGGCGTGCATGCGACCAAGGACCGCCCGGTGGTCGAGAATGGTCAGATCGTGATCCGTCCCATCAATTACCTGGCCATGAGCTACGACCATCGCATCATCGACGGTCGCGAAGCGGTGCTGGGTCTGGTGGCCATGAAAGAAGCGCTCGAAGATCCTGCGCGCCTGCTGTTGAACCTGTAAGGGGACACCATGAGCACGCAATTCGACGTCGTCGTCATCGGCGCTGGCCCGGGTGGGTACATCGCCGCCATTCGCGCGGCGCAACTTGGTCTGTCGGTGGCTTGCGTTGACGCCTGGGTCAACGCCCAGGGGGGTCCGGCGCCAGGAGGGACCTGCACCAATGTTGGCTGTATCCCCTCCAAAGCGCTGCTGCAATCCAGCGAGCACTACGAACACGCCGGGCATGGTTTCGCCGAGCATGGTATCGAGGTCGAGGGCCTGAAGCTCGACCTCCCCCGCCTGCTGCGCCGCAAGGACCAGGTCGTGCGCCAGAACAACGAAGGCATCCTCTACCTGTTCAAGAAGAACAAGGTCCGGTTCCTGCACGGGCGTGCGTCCTTTGTGGGACGCACGGACGCGGTGTTCGAGATCGATGTCGACGGAAAAGACGCGGGGCGCATCAGCGCCCGTCAGGTCATCGTGGCGACGGGCTCGATCCAGCGTGCGCTGCCGGGCGCGGCGTTCGATGAAGCCACCATCCTGTCGAATGCTGGCGCACTCGCGATCGACGCGGTTCCTGCCAGGCTGGGTGTGATCGGCGCGGGTGTCATCGGCTTGGAAATGGGATCGGTCTGGCGTCGCCTTGGCGCCAAGGTCACGGTGCTCGAGGCGCTGCCCGAGTTTCTCGGTGCCGCGGACCAGCAGGTTGCCAAGGAGGCGTTGAAGCAGTTCAACCGCCAGGGTCTCGACATCCAGCTCGGCGTGAAGATCGATGCGGTGACGAAGGGCGCGGATGGCGTCACGATCGCGTATGCAGATGCCACGGGTGCAGCGCGTACCCTGGAGGTTGACCGGTTGATCGTCTCGATCGGGCGCGTACCCAATACCCAAGGCCTGAACCTCGCGGCATTGGGCGTCGAACTCGATGGCCGCGGATTCATCCCGGTCGATGACCATTGCCGCGCCGAAGTGCCCGGGCTGTGGGCCGTCGGTGACGTGGTGCGCGGGCCGATGCTGGCCCACAAGGCAGAGGAAGAAGGTGTCGCGGTGGCTGAGCGCATCGCGGGCCAGAAGCCGCACGTCGATTTCAACACTGTGCCGTGGGTGATCTATACCAGCCCCGAGATCGCGTGGGTGGGGCAGACCGAGCAGGCCTTGAAAGCTGCTGGTCGCGCCTTCAAGGTGGGAAGCTTTCCGTTCATGGCCAATGGGCGCGCGCGCGCGCTTGGCGATACGACGGGGTTCGTCAAAATGCTGGCGGATGCGGAGACCGATGAAATTCTCGGCGTGCACATCATCGGCCCGATGGCGTCCGAACTGGTGGCGGAAGCCGCGGTAGCCATGGAGTTCAAGGCCGCAGCGGAAGACATTGCACGCATCTGCCACGCGCACCCGACCTTGTCCGAGTCCATGAAGGAAGCAGCGCTGGCCACGGATGGCCGCAGCCTGAACTTCTGAGCGTATGGACGTGACCGAGTACGCCCTGCGTGAGCTGGGCGAACGCGGCTTTGAGCCCGACGCGGCGCAGCGCGCCGCGATCGAGCTCCTGCAACGCAATTTCGATCAATGGGTCGCCTACAAGTCACGCCGATCCAGTGCGGTACGGCGTTTGCTCGTCCACCCCGAACTGCCGCGTGGGGTCTACCTTTGGGGCGGCGTGGGGCGTGGCAAAAGCTTCCTCATGGACGCGTTCTTCGTCACCGTGCCCCTGGTACGCAAGACGCGGCTGCACTTTCATGAGTTCATGCGTGAAGTTCACCGCGAGCTCGCGGCATTGCAGGGAACCCAGGACCCGCTGCTCGAGCTCGCCCGGCGCATCGCCCGACGCTTCCGGCTCATCTGTTTCGACGAGTTCCACATCAGCGACGTGACCGATGCGATGATCCTCGATCGGCTTTTGCAGGCCTTGTTCGACGATGGCGTGGTTCTGATGGCGACGAGCAACTTCCACCCCGATGCGTTGTACCCGGACGGCCTGCATCGCGACCGCATCGTGCCGGCCCTGGAGCGTATCAAGGAGCGTATGGACGTCATGTGCGTCGATGCCGGGATCGACTATCGGTTTCGCGCCATGCAGGGCATGCCCTTGTATTACACGCCACTGGGTCCAGCAGCGGACGCCGCCATGGAAATGGCGTTTGATCGTGTTGCCGAAGCGGCCGAAGACGATCCTACGCTGACCATCGAACATCGGGAGCTGATCGCGTTGCGGCGCAGCGGCGGTGTGGTGTGGTTCGATTTCAAGACCCTGTGCAACACGCCCCGCTCGCAAAACGACTACCTTGAAATCGCGCAGCAATTCCATACCGTGTTCGTCAGCGACGTGCCAGGCATGGGGCCTGAACTCGCCAGTGCGGCCCGGCGTTTCACCTTGCTGGTCGATGTGCTGTACGACCGCCGGGTCAATCTCGTGGTTTCGGCGGCGGTGCAGCCCGCGGCGCTGTATGCGCGCGGGCCGCTGGCCCATGAATTCGAGCGTACGGTTTCCCGGCTGCTCGAAATGCAGACTGCCACCTACCTCAGCCAATCCAGGCGCGAGGTACAGACCGAGTTGACCTGATCCGATGTCCAGTCTTCTTCGTCTCGCCGCGCATCGATGGCACAGTGTCTTGTTGCTGCTGGCGGCGCTGGCAGCGCCTGCCGGAGTCCTTGCCGCGACCGCGGAGCAAGCGCCCGCCGACTCCAGGGTTGCACTGGGGTCGCGGCAGGCGCAACTCGATGCCGCCCATGCTCTTGCCCGCGCAGCTTGCATGCGCAAGTTTCTCGTCAACCGTTGTCTCGACAGGGAGGACGGGGCATATCGTGCCGCGTCGGCAGACCTTCGGTTGCGGCTGGCGGTGGTCGACCGGCGCGAGCGCGCGCGCCGCGCCGCCACACTGCGCGCTTCGATCGCGTCGGCAGCCGCAGCGGCAGCGCCTCCCTTGAGCCCGCACGCGGCCCGCTCACACCGCGCGCGTCGCCAGCGCCAGCTCGATGAAAAACAGCGCGATCATCGGGAGAAGGCAGCGCAGGCGTCAGCACGTCGCCAGGCGTTCGAGGCGCGGCAGCGTGGCCGCACACACGCCGCGCCGCCCTTGGCATCGAGCGAGGCCCGTGCCGCCTACCTCGCCAAGCAAGCTGAATACGCACAGCGACGCGAGCAGGCCCGGATCCGGCAAGCACAGCGCCCCGATGCCGCGCCACTGCCACTGCCCGGCGCGCGTCGGTGATGCCACCGGGTGTTGCCCATCCCGCAGCGAGATCAGGTCGCGGGTGGGCTTCCGGCTCTTTTGTCCCGGGCTTGCAACTTGAGAATGGCCAGCGACAGGTTGTCACCACGTCCACCCCCGCGCTGGCGCGCTGCACTGACCAGGAACTCGCAGGCTGCCCTTGGCTCGATAGTACTGACGATCTTGCCAAAATCAGTGTCAAGAAAATAATGCCAGATGCCGTCGGTGCACAACAGCACCGCGTCGCCCGGAAGCAGGGCCACGGCGTCGGTCGCCACGGGTGGATCTTCCGCGGTGCCTAGGCTTGCTGTCAGAACATTGCTCATCGGGTGATTGCGGGCGGCGCTTGCGGAGATGTCGCCACGGTCGACCAGATCCTGCACGTAGGAGTGGTCCCGCGTCCGGCCGAGGATCGTTTCACCGCGGAAGACGTAGACGCGTGAATCACCGACATGTGCCCATGTGCAATAGCCATTGGGTTGGATGAGAACGCAGGCGATGGTCGAGTGTGGCTCCTGCTCCGACGACATGGCGTTGAGGCGGATCATCAGGTGGCCTTCTCGCACAATGGAAGCCAGGAGCTGGCGCGGGGACTGTTGCTCGGGGTGGTAGCGCTCGAATAGCTGACGAGATGTCAGGATGATCTGGTCGGACGCCATGCGTCCACCGCTGCGTCCGCCCATGCCGTCGGCGAGCACCGCCAGGAGCAGACCCGCCTGGTGGGGATGCGCGAGGATTTCAACGCGATCCTGCTGGTAGTCGCGATCCCCGCGGTGTGTTCCGGTGGCAGCCTGCAGGCGCAGCCGCAAACTCGGGGCGCTGGTTGTCATCGGGTACCCGCGCGCAAGGGCCGTGCGCCAGCGCACCGGACCGGCATCGATCCATACAATGGGGCGATCCAGCCGTGGGGACGCGAAGCGCGCGGCGTGACGCGCCTCCCTCGGCACCCACAATCCCGTCCTACGTCAAGCCCTACGTCTGAATGGACAACGACCTGCGATCCGCCAACCGCCGGCTGATCGAATTGCGCATCGAGCATGCCGACCTGGATGACGCCATCGATCACCTCGGAACAGCCAAACCCGAACAGGAATTCCTGCTCCGCCGGCTCAAGAAGAAGCGACTGCTGCTTCGGGATCAAATTGCGCTCCTGGAAGCGGCCTCGCGGCCGGATGAACCCGCTTGAGCTCCGTCGATCCTGAACAGGGCCAAGTCTGTACGCATTGTAAGGATTCGGCACCTGAACCCGATCCCTTGGTTGCGTCGGACCAGATCTGGGCCGCTGACGGCGCGTTCGCTGCAGTCCTGCCCGGATGGCGTGAGCGCGCAGGCCAGCGCCAACTTGCCATTGCGGTTTCCGAGGCGATCCAGCGGCGGGGCATCCTGCTCGCCGAGGCGGGCACGGGTACCGGGAAGACACTGGGTTATCTCGTGCCGGCATTGCTCCAGGGAGAACGCGTGATCGTCTCCACGGCAACGCGAGCGTTGCAAGACCAGTTGTTTTCAAAGGATCTTCCACTGGCGCGCGCGGTACTCGGCGTGCAGGTCCAGGTTGCGCGACTCAAGGGGCGTGCCAACTACGTCTGCCTGCATCGCCTCCAGCGTAGCCAGGCCGAAGGGCAGCTTGACAGCCGCCGCGCCGTCCAGGAATTGCGGCGCGTGGCGGTGTTCGCCGGAACATCGTCCGACGGCGATCTGTCGTCTCTGGGCGGACTGGACGAGCACTCGCCGGTGATTCCATCGGTGACGTCCACGCGCGACAACTGTCTCGGGGCCGAATGCCCGGATCTGCGCAAATGCTTCGTGATGAAGGCGCGGCGCGAGGCACTGGCCGCTGACGTCGTTGTCATCAATCACCATCTATTTTTCGCCAACCTGGCGCTTCGCGACGAGGGCGTGGCCGAGCTGCTCCCCAACGCCTCCACCATCGTGCTCGATGAGGCACACCAGTTGCCCGATATCGGTGCCCAGTTCCTGGGGGTCGCCGTTGGTACCGCGCAGGGGCATGAACTCGCGCGGGACGTCCTCGCCAACGGGCTGCAGCATGCGCGCGGCATCATGGACTGGGCGACGGTGGTGTCACCGCTGCAGCAAGCACTGCGCGACTTGCGATTGTGCGCTGCGCCCGGCTCGCAACGACTCGACTACGCCCATGCCCGCGAACTCCCGGATTGGGATCATGTGGTCGCGCGTTGGGTCGATGCGCTGGGCCGCATCGATGCGGCCATGGAGCCGGTCGAGGCGGCGGCACCCGAGTTCACGCGTTTGCGCGAGCGGTGCCGGGAGCAATCCGCCCTGCTTGCGGATTGGCAGCGCGACGCCGCCGATGCCGCGGCCGGTCCCCGGGCGCAGGACATGGTGCGCTGGCTTGAGGTCGGAACACACCACATCCGTCTGCTGGCGACCCCGTTGGGCGTTGGTGCCGCATTCTCGAGCCTGCTCGCGCAGCGCCCGCAGGCATGGGTGCTGGCGTCGGCGACCCTGACCCTGGACGGTGATTTCCGCTGGACGCGCGCGCGTCTCGGATTAGGCGAATCCAGTCCCGCGCTGGCGCCGATGGAAGGCGTGGCTCAACCTCGGTTGCGGGAGCTCCGGGTACCCAGTCCATTTGATTACGCGGGCATGACGCGCCTGTTCATTCCGCGCAGCGGTTTCCATCCCTCAAACGCGGATCACGCGCACAACGTGGCTGATCTCGCAGCGCGGCTCATCGACGTGAATCCAGGGGGAAGTTTCGTGCTGACGACGACCGTGCGCGCGATCGGACGGATCGCCGAACGATTGCGTGAACTTCTTCCCGCAACACGCCCGGTTCTCGCACAAGCGAGCGAAGCCAAGTCCGTCCTCCTGCAGCGCTTCGCTGCGGATCCGCGCGCCGTCCTGGTGGGAAGTCACAGCTTCTGGGAGGGCGTCGACCTTCCGGGTGATCGCCTGACGCTGGTCGTCATCGACAAGCTGCCGTTCGCGCCGCCCGATGATCCGATGGTCGCCGCACGGATCCGACGCCTCGAGGCAGCAGGTCGCAGCGGGTTCATGGACTACTCACTGCCGCAGGCAGCGCTGGCCCTGCAGCAGGGCGCAGGACGCCTGGTTCGCAGCGAGCTCGACTGGGGCGTCCTGGTCGTGTGCGATCAACGCCTGACAACGACAACATGGGGCCGCAAGGTTTTGGGCTCTTTGCAGCCGTTCGGG
>DAICZP010000099.1 GCA_027311065.1 Thiomonas sp.
GGCGGCTATGAAGTCCAGCCCCAGGCGCTCGCGCAGGCGTTCGGCGAACCAGGTGAAACCACCAGTGGCGAGGAGAACCCGCAGGCCGGCCGCGCGCGCAGTGTCGATCAGGCGGGCGGCTCCGGGGTTGAGCTGCATGCGCGCATAGGTCGTTTCCAGCACGGCGACCGGCGCGCCGGCCAGCAGTGCCAGGCGGCGACGCAGGCTTTCGGCGTAATCGGTGATTTCGCCACGCATCGCGGCCTCGGTGATGGCGGCGATCTGTGCCTTGACCCCGGTGGCCATGCCAAGCTCGTCGATGGTTTCCATCGAGACGAGGGTGGAATCCATGTCGAGGACCAGCAGCCGGAAGTCGCGCAGGCGCATGTCAGCGCGCACCACGGCCCAGTCGTAGCCGGCATCGTGCGCGAGGGCATCCATGCTGGCGCGCAGCGCCGCGGGTTCGATGGCGCGCAGGCGCAAACGTCGCCGCGAGGTGTCCGCGCCCTGCAGAGGCTCGAGGCGTCCAGCGCCGACTTGCGCCGCGATGCGGTCGGAAAGGTCGATGGGAAGCGCGGTGCCGGGTGCGGCTTGAAGGACGAGATCGTGCATGAGCATGGAGGGGCGGATGAAAGGAGCGAGCAGGGGAGGTGCGCGGGTCAGGCGCGGGTGCGCGGCTCGCCGAGCTGCTGCAGTGTTTCGCGCACCAGACGCGCGCGCGCGGCGGCGTCCGGGGCGTTGCGCTCGATGCGCAGGCGGTCGGTCCCGGCAAGTCTGACGTATCGGTGTTTTTGCACCAGTGCAATGATGCGGGCGCCGTCGATAGGCGGGTCGGGAACGAACTGCACCAGTGTCTGCGTCTCGGCGGCATCGACCTTCGCCACACCATAGCGCGCAGCGAGCAGACGCAGGCGGTGCGTCTCGAGCAAGTTTTGCGCAGCCGGCGGCATGCGACCGAAGCGGTCGACGATTTCCTCAGCAACGTCTTGCAACCGGGCCTCATCCGCGCAGCTGGCCAGACGCTTGTACAGGTTGAGGCGGGCATGCACATCGGGGCAATACACGTCGGGCAGCAAGGCTGGTTCATGCAGGTTGATTTCAGTGGTCACGCCCAGAGGGTGAAGCAGGTCGGGCTCGCGCCCGGCCTTGAGCGCCTTCACTGCGGCACCGAGCATGTCGACGTACATCTGGTAGCCGATATCCTGGACATTGCCTGACTGCGCCTCACCGAGGGCTTCACCAGCGCCGCGTATCTCCAGGTCGTGCATGGCGAGGTAGAAGCCCGCTCCAAGCTCCTCCATTTGCGTAATGGCATCCAGCCGCTGCTGCGCGTGCTTGGTGAGCGACTGCATGTCGGGGACGAGCAGATAGGCATAGGCCTGGTGGTGCGAGCGTCCGACCCGTCCGCGTAACTGGTGAAGCTGGGCCAGTCCGAACCTGTCGGCACGGCTGATGACAATGGTGTTCGCGGTGGGGACGTCGATGCCGGTCTCGATGATGGTCGAGCACAACAGCAGGTTGAAGCGCTGGGCGTGGAAGTCGCGCATCACGCGTTCGAGTTCACGTTCGTGCATCTGGCCGTGGGCGATTTCGATGCGTGCCTCGGGAACCAGCTCGGTGAGCATTTCCCGGCGGCGTTCGATACTCTCGACGTCGTTGTGGAGGAAATAGACCTGCCCCCCGCGCTTGATTTCCCGCAACAGTGCTTCGCGCATCACCGCCCGGCTTTCGTTGCGCACGAAAGTCTTGATCGCCAGGCGCTTTTGTGGCGCCGTGGCGATGACCGAGAGGTCGCGCAACCCTTCCATCGCCAGCCCCAGGGTGCGGGGAATCGGCGTGGCCGTGAGGGTGAGCATGTCCACCTCGGCACGCATGGCCTTGAGCGCCTCCTTGTGGCGCACGCCGAAGCGGTGCTCCTCATCGACGATGACCAGGCCGAGGCGCTGGAACTTCACTTCCGCGGACAGAAGCTTGTGCGTGCCGATGGTGATGTCCACCGTCCCGGCCTCCAGCCCTTCCAGCGCCGCCTTGACCTCGCGGGCGGAGCGAAAGCGCGAAAGCTCAGCGATCTTCACCGGCCAATCGGCAAATCGGTTGCGGAATGTCTCGACATGCTGCTCGGCCAACAGAGTTGTGGGCGCGAGCACAGCAACCTGCCGTCCACCCAGCACGGCGACGAAGGCGGCACGCAACGCCACCTCGGTTTTCCCGAAGCCGACATCGCCGCACACCAGGCGATCCATCGGGCGCGGGGAGATCATGTCCTGCACCACGGCGTGGATCGCGGCCGCCTGGTCGGGTGTTTCCTCGAAGCCGAAGCCGGCCGCGAAGGCCTCGTAGTCCTGCGCGGGGAAACGGAACGCGTGGCCGGGGCGCACAGCTCGACGCGCGTAAACATTGAGCAACTCTGCGGCGGTGTCGCGGACTTGTTCAGCGGCTTTGCGGCGTGCCTTGTCCCACTGGCCCGAACCCAGCGCATGCAGCGGGGCGTTGTCAGGATCGACGCCACTGTAGCGCGCGATCAAGTGCAACTGCGCCACCGGCACATACAACGAGGCTTCCTTGGCGTAGAGCAAGTGCAGGAACTCGGCAGGACCGTCACCGAGGTCAAGCGATACCAGTCCCTGGTACCTGCCGATGCCGTGTTGCTGGTGCACCACCGGATCGCCTGGCTTGAGCTCGGAGAGGTCGCGCACGAGGTTTTCGACGTCGCTGGCGCGCTCCTGACGGCGGTGACGCCGCTGCCCGGGTTGCAGCGCGAACAGCTCGGTCTCGGTCAACACGGCCAGTTCAGCGCCTGCCAGTGCGAAGCCGGCGGAAAGTGGCGCCACGGCAATGCCGAAGGGGGCATCGCTGTCACCAAAAGCAGCCCAATGGTCAAAGGTTCGCGGGTGCAGGCCAGCGTCACGCAGCATGTCGAGCAGCGTTTCGCGCCGTCCAGCCGAATCCGCGCACAGCAGAACGCGCCTGCCGCCCGTGCGGCCGGCGGTCAGCCAGTCGCGCAGACGGTGCATGGGCGTCTCGCTCCGGCGCTCGATGGATACGTCAGGCAGGCACGCCACCGGCAAGGCGCCGTCCGTGCCGGTGGCGGGAGCGCGCAGCGCGAGTTGCGGCAATGATTTGACCCCGACGAAGAATTCCTCCTCGTTCAGGTACAGCTCGGTGGGCGCCAGCGCCGGGCGCTCAGGGTCGTGGCGCAGCAATCTCCAGCGGTCGGTGGTGTCGGTCCAGAACTGTCGCATCGCCTCGGCCACGTCGCCCACGAGCACGACGCGCGCATCGGCGCCAACGTAATCGAGCAGGGTCTCAGTGCGTTCGAAAAACAGCGGCAGGTAGTACTCGATACCGGGACCGGCGACGCCGTTGGCCATGTCCTTGTAAAGGGGGCTGCGGCTCGGGTCGCCCTCGATGCGTTCGCGCCATTGCGCGCGGAAGCGCTGCCGGGCGGTGTCGTCAAGCGGAAACTCGCGCCCCGGCAACAGCCGCACCGTGTCCACCGGATACAGGCTGCGCTGGCTGTCGGGATCGAAGGTATGAATGGAGTCGATGGTGTCGCCGAACAGGTCGACTCGAAGCGGCAGCGTGGAGCCCATCGGATGCAGGTCGAGCAGACCTCCGCGCACCGCGTATTCTCCCGGGGCGACGACTTGGGTCACGTGGGCATAACCGGCGAGCACCAATTGCGCCCGCAAGGCCGCCTCGTCGATGGCCTGGCCTTTGGCGAAGGTGAAGGTGGTCGAAGCCAGGAAGACGGCGGGCGGAAGCCGTTGCAGCGCGGTCGCCGCTGGCGCGATCACCACGTCCAGGTTGCGCTGGTGCAAGGTCCACAACGTCGACAGCCGCTCCGACACCAGGTCCTGGTGCGGGGAAAATGCGTCGTAAGGCAAGGTTTCCCAGTCTGGGAGCACGCCGCAACGCAGCGTCGGCGCGAACCAGGTGATTTCGGCCAGCAGCCGCTGGGCATCCGCGGGCTCAGCGGTGACGATCAGCCAGGGGCCGCCCTGCTGTCGCGTCGCGGGCGCGGCGCGAATCAGTTCGGCGACCAGCAGCGCGTCGGCGCTGCCGGGGGGGCGAGGCAGGGCGTGCCGCAGGCCTGGTTTGAGCGCGGGCAACGACGGCGCGAGAAAGGACGTTTGCGGGGTGGTTTGTTCAGACATCCCTAGAATTTTCGCAGGAGCGGCGCTCGTCGTCCCAATCGACCATCATCCATGACCATTCATGCCTTGATTCCTTGCGCTGGTTCGGGTGCCCGCATGGCGGGTGACCTGCCCAAGCAATATCGTGTTGTCGCGGGCGCGGCGATCGTCGCGCACACGGTGCGCGCGTTTCTGCACTGCAAGGCGGTCGACCACGTTTACGTTGTGGTGCAGCCTGGCGACGCGTATGCGCGTCTCGTGCTCGGGGACGATGCGCGCGTGCGCATCGTCCCTGCGGGCGGTGTCAGTCGCGCCGCCTCCGTGGTCGGCGGTCTGGACTGGTTGCGCGCAACCGGTGCCAGCGTCGATGACTGGGTCCTGGTGCATGATGCGGCGCGCTGCTGCGTGACGCCCGCGGCGATCACGCAGCTGGTCAGCGCCTGTGCCGACGATCGCGTCGGCGGTTTGTTGGCCTTGCCTCTGCCTGATACGCTCAAGCACGCTGACGCCGAGGATCGGGTCGGTGCCACCTTGCCCCGCGAGGGGTTGTGGCTCGCCCAGACCCCGCAGATGTTCAGGCTGGGCGTCCTGCGCGAGGCGCTGCGTGTGGCGCCGGACGTGACCGACGAAGCGTCGGCCATGGAGGCGGCAGGGCTCCGCCCGCTGCTGGTGCGCGGCGCAGCGAGCAATTTCAAAGTCACGTATGCAGACGACCTCGAGGTGGCTGCCGCCATTCTCGGCGCGCGCAATGGAGCATGAATATGAAGCACGACCAGTTGGACATACGGGTGGGCCTGGGCGAGGATATCCACGCCCTCGTGCCGGGGCGCCGGTTGGTGCTCGGGGGCATCGAGATTGCCCATCACGCCGGACTGCTCGGGCATTCTGACGCCGACGCGCTCTTGCACGCCATCACCGATGCATTGCTCGGTGCTGCGGGGCTCGGCGATATCGGCGTGCACTTTCCCGATTGCGATGCGCGCTGGAAAGGGGTGAATTCGCGCCTGATCCTCGCGGCGGCGTGCGAGATTGTGCGCGCGGCCGGCTGGGAGCCCATCAACGTTGATTGCACCGTGCGCGCCCAGGCGCCGCGTCTTGGTCCCTATCGCGAAGCGATGCGCACGGCCATCGCCGAGGTGCTCGGCATCGATGCCACACGGGTGAACGTCAAGGCGAAAACCGCGGAGCGGCTCGGTTCCGTCGGGCGCGAGGAGGGCATCGCGACCAGTGCCGTGTGCCTGCTGGCACGCGCGACGGCGCGCGTGGCGCCCTCCGATACGCGTTGATTTTCCATTGTGCTTTTGTTGTGCGTCGCCGCAAGTCCCGCTAAGATCACGAATTCGCCGATTTTTACTGTTCTGTTGGCCACGTGGACTTCCGCATCATGCGGACATCTGCGCAGCGCAGGAACCAATCCCGGATCGCGCGATCGAGTCTCGAGAGCAGGCCACAAGCCTGGCTGGAGAGGTGCCCACGGATTTTCGTCAGAGAAATTCAACGAGGTGAACATGAACCCATCGAGCATCGAGCTC
>DAICZP010000102.1 GCA_027311065.1 Thiomonas sp.
CCTGCGTTGGAGACCCCGGTACGCTGCCCTGGCCGATCGGGGTGCGGCAGCGCGGTTGCGCGCGGCGCTGCGGTACGCCGCCAGCGCGAACACCTCGAATGACTCCGGGTGCAAGGCGAGGACATCGAGGGTGCTGCAGCCGATCGAACCGGTCGAGCCAAGAACGGTAACGCGCTTCATGAAGTCAACGTGACGACCAGCATGGCGAACGGTAGCAGCGGCAGCAAGGCGTCAATGCGGTCAAGGACGCCTCCATGACCTGGCAGGAGCCCGCTGCTGTCTTTCACACCGGCGTGACGCTTGAGCAGCGATTCGAACAAATCGCCCATGACCGTGAACCCCATCAAGATCAGCATGATGAAAAGTGCGGGAATCGTACCCCAGACTCCGGCAATGCGTGCCGCGATCGTCCCCCGCAAGGGCAGCCAGGTCATGCATGTCACCGCATACACCAGCACGGCAGCCGCCGCGACATAGACGCCCGCGCGCGTCTTGCCGGGGCTGACGCGGGGTGCAAGTTTCGCCCCTCCGAACGCGCGACCACCAAAATACGCAGCCACATCGGCAACCCAGGCAACCATCAGCACTGATAGCAGGAAGCCTGCACCGAGCGCGCGCGCGCGCACCAGGGCCAGCCAGCATGCCAACGTGATCACCATGCCCAACAGCGCCAGCACGGTACGGCCGGCCATCAGGCGCGGCAAGCCCGCACGTGGCAGGCTTCCCGCAAGCAGGACGGTCCATGCCAGCGCCGCAGCGACGAAGACCCAGCCCGGCGTGCGCGCCACAAACCCAGCGCCGGCGGCGACCGCCACAAGAGCAAGCCACGCCACCGCCCAGAGCAGTGCGCGCGCGCCACGCCAACCGGCGAGGCGCGCCCATTCCCACATGCCAGCCGCAGCGAACAGTCCGACGACGCCTGCAAACACGCCGTGGCTGCCGAGAAAAAGGGTCGGCAGCAGCACGACGAGCAGCACAATCGCGGTGAGGATCCGGGTTCCCAGCATCGAATGCTTCAAGCGACACGCAGCCCCGGTGGCGGCGGCGGCACGCGACCAAAGCGACGTTCGCGCGCCGCGTAATCCGCGATGGCGGCACGCAAAGCGGCTTCATCGAAATCCGGCCAGAGCACATCGGAAAAATACAGCTCCGTATACGCAAGCTGCCAAAGCAGGAAATTGCTGATGCGTCGCTCGCCGCCAGTGCGGATCAAGAGATCAGGCTCCGGGACGCCAGCCATGCAAAGGTGCGCCGACAGCGACGTCTCGTCAATGGGCTCACCCCGCAACGCCAGCGCTTGGGCGGCCTGCACGATATCCCAGCGCCCGCCGTAGTTGATGGCGACGTTGAGCTGCAAGCGCAGGTTCTCTGCGGTGACCGCCTCGCCTTCGCGCATGAGATCCTGCAAGGTCGGCTCGAATGCGTCGAGCCGACCGACAAAGCGCAGCCGCACGCCCTGCGCAGCCAGCTCCCGGGTTTCACGCCGCAACGCCTGCACGAACAGGTCCATCAATGCGCTGACTTCCTCCGCGGGCCGATTCCAGTTCTCGGACGAGAACGCAAACACCGTCAAGTGCGGCACAGCCTCCAGCAGGCAGCCCCGCACGAGGCGTTTGAGTGCATCGACACCGACCTTGTGTCCGGCCGTGCGCGGCAGGAAGCGGCGCGTTGCCCAGCGTCCGTTGCCGTCCATCACCACAGCGATGTGGCTGGGCACGCGACCCGGTGCGCTTTTCTTCGCTTTCGACAACGTTGGAGTCCCTGCGCGACGTGCAAGTGGTCAGACGGCCATGATCTCGGATTCCTTTTGGGCGACGAGCCGGTCGACCTCCACGATGGTGCGGTCAGTCATCTTCTGCACGTCGTCCTGGGCGCGGCGCTCGTCGTCCTCGGAAGCTTCCTTCGCTTTCACCAGATCCTTGAGCTGTTGGTTGGCGTCTCGACGAAGGTTGCGCACAGCGACTTTTGCGCCTTCGGCTTCCTGGCGCACGACCTTGGCGAGGTCGCGACGTCGCTCCTCGGTCAGTGCCGGCATCGGCACCCGGATCACGTCCCCCTGTGTTTGCGGGTTGAGTCCAAGATCGGAATCCCGGATGGCCTTCTCGACCGCCAGGACCATTTTTTTCTCCCAAGGCTGGACGCCAATGGTACGGGCGTCCAGCAAATTCACGTTGGCGACCTGGTTGATCGGCATCATGGTGCCGTAATAGTCAACCATGACATGGTCGAGCAAGCCGGCATGCGCACGTCCGGTCCGGACCTTCGCCAGATCGGCGCGAAGCGCCTCGATCGACTTGCCCATTTTCTGCTCGCACGCTTGCTTGATTTCAGCGATCGACATGGTGTGAGATCCTCAAATCCTGTGAAATACCGCCTCAGAGATGCACCAGCGTGCCCTCTGGCTCGCCCTGCACCACGCGCAACAGGGCGCCGGGCTTGAAAATACTGAAAACGCGGATCGGCAGACCCTGGTCGCGACACAGGGCGAAGGCGGTCGCATCCATCACCTGCAGGCGTCTGACGATCGCGTCGTCGAAACTGATGTCCGCGTACATTCTTGCATCATGATTCCGTGCCGGGTCGGCATCGTAAATGCCATCGACCTTGGTCGCCTTGAGCATGACCTCCGCGCCGATTTCCGCCGCTCGCAGCGCCGCCGCGGTATCAGTGGTGAAAAATGGGTTCCCGGTGCCTCCGGCAAAAATCACCAGCTTGCCTTCTTCGAGGTACTGCAAGGCTTTCGGGCGGACGTAGCTCTCGACCACCTGATCGATGCTGATCGCCGACATCACCCGCGCGACGAGCCCGGCGTGACGCATGGCATCCGCCAGCGCCAGCGAATTCATCACGGTTGCAAGCATTCCCATGTAGTCGGCGGTGGCGCGATCCATTCCGACCGCCCCCCCGGCAACGCCACGAAAAATGTTGCCACCACCGATGACGATCGCCACCTGCACACCTGAATGCACGACCTGGGCGATGTCCTCGACCATCTTCACGATCGTGCCCCGGTTGATGCCATAGGCATCGTCACCCATCAGAGCTTCGCCGGAGAGCTTGAGCAAGACCCGTTTATAGCCGGTCATGTGGTGTTCCGTATGCAGGTGGAGCGAAAGTCGTGCAGCGCGCCGGCGCCTCAGGCGCCGCGCGCGGCGGCCATTTGTGCGGCCACCTCGTCAGCGAAATTCTCCGACTTTTTCTCGATGCCTTCACCAACCACGTACAAGGTAAAAGACTTCACCGTCGTATTCGCAGCCTTGAGCATCTGCTCGACGGTCTGCTTGTCGTTCTTCACGAACGGCTGGTTCAGCAACGAGACTTCCTTCAGGTATTTCTGCACCGCACCCTCCACGCGCTTGGCGACGATTTCGGGCGACTGCACCGACTTGCCATCGGCCTTGGCCTTCTCCGCATCCTCAGCGGCTTTCTGGGTCGCGATCGAACGCTCCGACTCGATCAAGGCAGAGGGAACGTCGGCGGCTGACAGTGCCACGGGCTTCATGGCAGCCACATGCATGGCGACATCCTTCGCGGCAACGTCATCACCGTCGAATCCAACCACGACACCGATGCGCGTGCCGTGCAGATAGCTTGCCAGCCCGGTGCCGGAGAAGCGCTCAAAACGGCGGATGGCAATATTTTCACCGATCTTGCCAATCAGCGTTGAACGGCGGGCCTCGACGCTGACGCCGTCGACATCCAGCGCAGAAAGCGCGGCCACGTCGGCAGGCGCGCGTTCTGCAATCATGCGAGCCAGATCATTGCCGAAGGCGAGGAAATCGTCGTTTTTCGCGACAAAATCGGTTTCGCAGTTGAGTTCGATCATGGCGCCGACGCTACCGGCAACATGGATTGCAATGATGCCTTCCGCGGTGACCCGCGACGCCGCTTTGCTTGCCTTGTTACCGAGCTTGACGCGCAGCAGTTCCTCGGCGCGCGCCATGTCACCATCGGCCTCGGTAAGCGCCCGTTTGCACTCCATCATGGGAGCATCGGTCTTGGCACGCAGTTCAGCGACCATGGATGCGGTGATTGCCGCCATACAAATTTCTCCTGGATTGAACAAGGGGGCCAAGCAAGCCCCCTTCAACGACAACGACACCTCCGCTGGTGCGGGGATATCGCGGATCAGCCGGCCTGGCCTTCTTCCTCGACTTCGACGAACTCGCCGCTGCCTTCGCCGACAGCCTGCACGACTTCGTTCATGGCGTCGTTCTTGCCTTCGAGAATGGCATCCGCCATGCCGCGCGCGTACAACGCCACCGCCTTGCCAGAATCGTCATTGCCCGGAATGACGTGATCAATGCCGATCGGGGAGTGGTTGGTGTCGACCACGCCGATCACCGGAATACCCAGCATCTTGGCTTCGGCAACAGCAATCTTGTGGTAACCGACGTCGACGATGAACATCGCGTCCGGCAGCGCACTCATGTCCTGAATCCCGCCAATTGACTTTTCCAGCTTCTCGATTTCGCGCTGGAACATCAGCTGTTCCTTCTTGGTCATGTGCTCAAGCGCCCCCTCGGACGCCTGCGTCTGCATGTCCTTGAGCTTCTTGATCGAACCCTTGACCGTCTTGAAGTTGCTGAGCATTCCACCCAGCCAGCGCTGGTTTACATAAGGCATGCCGCAGCGCTGCGCTTCGGCGGCGATGAGTTCGCCCGCCTGGCGCTTGGTCCCGACAAACAGGATGGTGCCGCGACGCCCCGACATTTGACGGGCATACTTGCAGGCGTCCTGGAACATCGGCAACGTCTTTTCGAGGTTGACGATATGAATCTTGTTGCGATGGCCGAAAATATACGGTGCCATCTTGGGGTTCCAGAACCGGGTCTGGTGCCCGAAGTGCACACCGGCCTCGAGCATTTCACGCATGGAAACGGACATCATTGTTCCTAGGTTGGGTCTTGAAATCCGGCCTGAAACCCCGGGAGGATCGTGCGTTCAGACGCACCACCACTCGCGGGGCACCTGGTAGGGCCGGTTCGCGATTTGATTCTCATTGGTCCCTTGCCTGGCATCGCCGAGGTTTCAGGTACCGCGCTTGTCTGTCAGCAGACGCCGATGAACCGGAGCCGTTCGACAAAACTTATCCATTATATGCTTGCCGCTGCGCGCTTGGTACCCTGGGTGCTGCGGCGCACCACAAATCGATGAAAACTCAGGTAAAAACCCGACGTTGCCATGCAAGAACACGCACTGCGCCAAAAGCTGCACAATGAAATTCATGCGCGCCCGTATGAGCGCATCGTTACGCCGACGCTCATGACGCACATGGCGTTCCTCGCCGATCTTCCTCTGCAGGCCACGTCGCATGCCCATCTGTGCGCGCTCCTGGCTGATCATCATCTCCCGCGTCCAGCGGAAGGAACAGGTTTCTACGCCGCGGACGTCGGACCCGTTCGCCTGCGCTGGGAGCGGCACGGGGAATTCGTTTCCTACACTTTCATCCGTCAAGGTCTGGCCCCGGAACCCCGGGCCTGGTTCGCGCACCCCGCCTGCGGAGGCATTTCGCGCGAGTGGCTCGACACCATCCCCGGCGAGCTCATCTGCGCCAACCACGTCGCACTGCTTCCGGAGGAGGCGCAGGAAGGTCAATGGTCACCGCTCGACCTGGATGCGGTTCTTGATGCGGACGCCCTGGTGGCGTCCGACGTTGCCGACGGTCAGGCACGCGTCCATACCGACCTCCGCATTCACGCCGATGGTTACGCCCGCTTCGTCGTGCAGTCGCAAATTCTGTCACCGCGACGCCGTGGTCGGTTGGCGCAACGCCTTTTGGAAATCGAAACTTATCGTCTGCTCGCCCTGCTGGCGCTGCCCGAGGCGCGCCGCATCACGCCGTTGCTGGGCGGCTACGAGCTTGAATTGGCGACACTGATGGACGCGATCCGCAACAGCGATGGCGACCGGCAAACGCTGGCGCGGCTGTCCGATCTGGCCTCCATCGTGGAGGGCTTGTACGCGCAGCACCATGCGCGCTTTACCGCGTCGGCCGCGTACTACGATCTGGTGAATCGCCGCATCGCGGACCTGCACGAGCGACAGTTCCTGGGACTGCAAACCATCGGCCAGTTCATGGACCGGCGCCTTGCCCCCGCCATGCAGACCTGCGCGCAGGCCACGCGTCGGCTGCAAGGGCTTTCCGAACGCATTTCCCGGTGCAGCAACCTGCTGCGCACCCGCGTTGAAATCCAGGTTCAGCAACAAAATGGAGAGCTGCTTGCCTCGATGAACCGCCGCCAGTATCTGCAATTGCGGTTGCAGCAAACGGTCGAGGGCCTGTCCATCGCGGCCATCACCTACTACGCCTCAACCCTCGTCGGGCACATGGTCGAAGCCGTCCACCGTTGGTTGCACCTCGACGCGAATGTCGTACAGGGCGCGGCGATTCCTCTCATCGCGCTGGCCTTGTGGATCATGTTGCGGCGCGCGCATCGACGCTTTGCGCATTGACACGCACAATGCTGCCTCACCCGCCGCCTGACCCCGCGAAGCCGCGCTGGCGCACCGCCTCGTAAAGACACACGCCAGCAGCCACCGACACGTTCAGGCTCTCGACGCTTCCATGCATCGGGATATGCACGAGCGCATCGCAACCCTCGCGCACGAGGCGTCGCATACCGCTGCCCTCGGCACCGAGCACGAGCGCCGTGGGATCGCGAAAGGTGGCCTCGTACAGGCTCTGCTGCGCCTCGCCCGCCGCGCCGACGACCCACACCCCCCGCTCTCGCACGGCGGCCAAGGTACGCGCCATATTCGTCACCATCACATATTGCACGGAGTCTGCAGCACCGCTGGCGACTTTGGCAACCGTGGACGTGAGGCCGACCGCGCGATCCTTCGGCGCGAACACCGCATGCACGCCGGCCGCGTCAGCCGTCCGGAGGATGGCGCCAAGGTTGTGCGGGTCAGTCACGCCATCGAGCCCCAACAGCAGCGGCACCGCGTCGCTTGCATCACAGGCGTCAAGCACCGCATCGAGCGTGCCGAGCCTCGGCAGGGCCTCCACCCGTGCCACCACGCCCTGGTGCCGATGTGTTCCGGCCAGCGCGTCCAGTCGCACCGATTCCGCCTGTTGCGCTACAACGCCGGCCATCGTGGCGCGCGTGAGAAATTGCTGCATACGGACATCGTGCCGAGCGGGATCGACAAACAGTTCCCGCACGCTGGCCGGAGCGGCGCGCAAACGCGCACCCACGGCGTGAAAACCATACAAGAGCTTCAGACTCATGGAGAGTTCTTGACCTCAGGGGTATGAAGGCGGCCGTCGCGCAGGGCGACCACCGCGTCGCAGCGACGCGCCAACGCCGGATCGTGGGTCACCAGCACCAGCGTGGT
>DAICZP010000107.1 GCA_027311065.1 Thiomonas sp.
CTGGTGCAGGGTCTGCAGGACGCCGGCTACGACTTGGTAGCCCTGCTTTCGGCGGGGCCGGACCTGGACACGCGCATCGCGGAGCTGCAGCCGGATCTGGTGATCGTGGAGGCGGAATCGGGCGTGCGTGACCTGCTGGAACACGTGGTGTTCGTCTCGCGGGACACGCGGCGTCCCATCGTGCTGTTTACCGACGATGACGATGCTGAAACCGCGCGGCTGGCGATCATGGCCGGTGTCACCGCCTACATCGTCGACGGCCTGCGGCCCAACCGGGTGAAGCCGGTGATCGAGGTGGCGATGGCCCGCTTCGCCCGCGAACAGAACCTGCGCGCGGAGCTGGACGATGCCAAACAGCAGCTCACCGACCGCAAGGCGATCGAGCGGGCCAAGGGCATTGTGATGAAACGCCTGCGGGTCAGCGAGGATGAAGCCTTCGCCCGCATGCGCAAGCAGGCCATGGAAAAGGGGCTGAAACTGGTCGAGGTCGCGCAGCGCATTCTCGACACGGCCGATCTGCTCTGACCAGCGGCCGGGCGGCCATGCACGCTCCAACCTGGGGCGATGCTGCACGGCAGGTGTGCAAGCAGGCATGGAAGCGGTGCAGCCGCGTGGGACGGCAGGTCACCTTTCTCTCTGGCGAGCAACTGGCACGTGGTTTGCATGTGAACAGACGCGGGTCAACGGCGATCTGCAGAAATTTCGCCCAGGCGCAGTGAAGTGCCAGGGCACCGGCAACGATGCCTTCGCACTCCCGGCGATCCGGACGGTGTGAAGGCATTTTTTTGTCCACCGTTTTCGAGATCGACCGACCATGCACAACCCTCAGCCTACCTCCACCATGCGTCAGGACGTTGCCATGCCTGCACGCCGCACCCTCATCAAGACCGGCGCAGCCGCTGCCATGGCAGGCATGCTGCCAACCCTGCAGCCGCTGGCCACGGCCGCCGGCACGGTGTCCGCCGGGTTCGGCAAGCCCGAGCTGGAAGAAGTGAAGATCGGCTTCATCCCGCTGACCGACTGCGCCCCTGTGGTCATGGCCTCCGTGCTCGGCTTCGACAAAAAGCACGGTATCAAGATCACGCCCAGCAAGCAGGCCTCGTGGGCCGCGGTACGCGACAACCTGCTTACCGGCGGTATCCACATGGCCGACGTGCTCTACGGCCTGATCTACGGTGTGCAGCTCGGCGTGGGTGGCCCCAAGAGTGACATGGCCCTGCTGATGACCATCAACCGCAACGGCCAGGGCATCACCCTGTCCGACACCCTCGCCAAGGCCGGCATCACCACAGGTCCGGAGCTGGCCAAGGCCGTGCAGGCCAGGCATCGCACCTACACCTTCGCACAAACCTTCCCGACCAGCACCCATGCCATGTGGCTGTACTACTGGCTGGCCAGCTTCGGCATCAACCCGATGTCCGACGCCAAGGAGATCACCGTGCCCCCGCCGCAAATGGTGGCCAATATGCGTGTGGGTGCCATGGACGGCTGCTGCGTCGGCGAACCCTGGAACGCGGTGGCCATCGCGCAGAAGGTCGGTTTCTCCGCGGCGACGAGCCAGGACGTGTGGCCCGATCATCCCGAAAAGGTGCTGGGTACCACTGCGGCCTTCGTGCAAAAGTACCCCAACACCACCAAGGCGGTGATGGCCGCGGTGCTGGAAGCCTGCCGCTGGATCGATGCCTCCGACGCCAACCGGACCAGGATGGCGGAAACCATCGCCGCTCCGGGCTATGTCAACACCAAGGTCGAGACCATCCTGCCGCGCATTCAGGGTCATTACACCAACGGCCTGGGCAAGAGCTGGCAGGACAAGCATCCCATGACCTTCCATGCCGACGGGCAGGTGAACTTCCCCTGGCTGTCCGACGGCATGTGGTTCCTCACCCAGTTCCGCCGCTGGGGACTGATCAAGACCGATCCCGACTATCTCGCCGTCGCCCGGGCGGTGAACCGCATCGACCTCTACAGCGAGGTCGCCGCCCTGGTCGGCGTGCCCGTGCCCGGGCAGGCCATGCGCGCCTCCAGGCTGATGGACGGCGTGGTGTGGGACGGCAGGGACCCGAAGGCCTACGCCCACGGTTTCAAGGTCAACGATCTGTCGAGCTGAGCGCCCGTCCCATCCATGCAGGAGTCCAACATGAATACTGCCGTTCTCACCGGCGCCACCGGATCCTTTTCCGCCGCTGCCGAGGCGGCGTCCACGGCGCCGGCCCAGTCCGTGTCTCCCGCCGCCGAGGATGAGCGTCGCCAGGCCAGGACCAGTGAATCGGTGCAGGAGCGCAAGCGGGCTCGCAACCGCGCCCTGCTGCGCAGCGCCGCAGCGCCGGTGATGGGCATCCTGTCACTGCTGGTGGTCTGGCAGCTCGCCGCCGCACACAGCGCGGAGTTCCCCACGCCAGCCCAGACGTGGGTGTCCGCGAAGGCGGTGTTCGCGCACCCCTTCTACGACCACGGCCCCAACGACGTTGGCATCGGCTGGAACGTACTTGCCTCGCTCAAGCGCGTGGCCTACGGCTTCGGCCTGGCGGCCCTGGTGGGCATTCCCATGGGCTTTACGATCGGCCGCGTCGTCTTCCTGCGGCGCATGTTCGCGCCGATCATCAGCCTGCTGCGTCCGGTGTCGCCGCTGGCGTGGCTTCCCGTCGGTCTGTATGTGTTCAACAATGCCCCAGCGGCCGCGGTATGGACCATCTTCATCTGCTCCATCTGGCCGATGATGATCAACACCGCCATCGGCGTGCAGCGCATTCCGCAGGACTACCTGAACGTCGCACGCGTACTTGATCTGCCGACCTGGAAGGTTTTCACCAAGGTGTTGCTGCCGTCGGTGATGCCGTACCTGATGACGGGAGTGCGTCTATCCGTGGGCACGGCCTGGCTGGTCATCGTGGCGGCTGAAATGCTCACCGGCGGAACCGGAATCGGCTTCTGGCTCTGGAATGAATGGAACAGCCTGAACCTGCCCCACATCCTGATCGCCATCCTGGTGATCGGCGTGACTGGCGTGCTGCTCGAAGGCGTGCTGATGCTGCTCGCCAGGCGCTTCACCTACGACGAGGTGCGCTGAGGCGCCCCTGGAGAACCCATCATGGATCGCTTCATTGCCGCCGAACACCTGGAGATGGTGTTCAACACCGCACGGGGTCCGTTTCACGCGCTGCGCGATATCAACCTGGCAATCGCCAAGGGCGAATTCATCAGCTTGATCGGCCACTCCGGCTGCGGCAAGAGTACGCTGCTCAACCTCATCGCCGGGCTGATCCTGCCGCGTTCCGGTGTGCTGCTGTGCGACGGCCGCGAAATCGCCGCCCCCGGCCCGGACCGCGCCGTGGTGTTCCAGAACCACTCGCTGTTGCCCTGGTTGACCTGCTTCGACAACATCTACCTCGGTGTGGAACGGGTTTTCTCCAGCAAGGAGAGCAGGGCGCAGATGCGTGCCCGCACCCAGGCCGCCCTGGAACTGGTGGGTCTGCCACACGCGGCCCACAAGCATCCGCATGAAATCTCCGGCGGCATGAAGCAGCGCGTGGGAATTGGCCGGGCGCTGGCCATGGAGCCCAAGGTGCTGCTGATGGATGAGCCCTTCGGCGCGCTCGATGCGCTCACCCGCGCCAAGCTCCAGGATGAGCTGCAGACCATCGTGACCAGGAGCGGCGCCACGGTGGTGATGGTGACCCACGACGTCGACGAAGCCGTGCTGCTGTCCGACCGCATCGTCATGCTCACCAACGGTCCACAGGCGACCATCGGCGAGGTCCTCACCGTCGACTTGCCTCGCCCCCGCGACCGTCTGGCGCTGTCAGAAGACCCGCACTATGCCCATCTGCGCGCGGGCGTGCTGGAGTTCCTGTACCGCCGCCAGGCGCACCCGCAGGTCACGCTAGCCTGACGCGCCACGCACTGGAGACGCGCATCATGTCCAAACACAAGCTGGTTCTGGTCGGCAATGGCATGGCCGGGGTGCGCACGCTCGAGGAGCTGCTCAAGCACGCCCCCGACCTGTACGACATCACCGTGTTCGGCAGCGAGCCGCACCCGAATTACAACCGTATCCTGCTGTCACCGGTTCTCGCTGGCGAACAAACGGTCGACGAAATTATCCTCAACCCGCGGGATTGGTATGCCGAGCATGGAATCACCCTGCATACTGGCAAGACGGTCACCGATCTCGACCGCGTGCGCCGCGTGGTGCGCGCCAACGACGGCACGGAAGCGCCGTACGACCGCCTTCTGCTCGCCACCGGATCCAATCCCTTCATTCTGCCGGTTCCCGGCAAGGATCTGGATGGTGTGATCGGCTATCGCGACATCGCCGACACCGAAGCGATGATCGACGCCGCAAAGCGCTTCCGGCATGCCGCGGTCATCGGCGGTGGCCTGCTGGGCCTCGAGGCCGCCAATGGTCTGAAGCTGCGCGGCATGGACGTGACCGTCGTGCACATCATGCCCTGGTTGATGGAGCGCCAGCTCGACGCGGTGGCCGGCAAATTGCTGCAGAAGTCGCTGGAGGAACGTGGCATCACCTTCCGCGTCGGCGCGCAGACCGCCGCGCTGCTCGGCAACGAGCAGGGCCGGGTTCGGGCCGTGCAGCTCAAGGACGGCGCCGAGATTCCCGCCGACCTTGTGGTGATGGCCGCAGGCATCCGTCCAAACACCGCGCTGGCCGCGTCCGCAGGGCTGCATTGTGAGCGTGGCATCGTGGTGTCCGACACCCTGCAGACCGTCACCGATCCCCGCATCTATGCCGTGGGCGAGTGCGCCGCGCACCGCGGCATTGCCTACGGCCTGGTGGCGCCGCTGTTCGAGCAGGCCAAGGTGGTGGCCAACCACCTGGCGCAGTTCGGCATCGGCCGCTACACCGGCAGCCAGATCAGCACCAAGCTCAAAGTGACCGGCATCGATCTTTTCTCGGCTGGCAACTTCATGGGCGGCGAGGACTGCGAGGACATCGTGCTGTCCGACCCGTTCGCCGACGTGTACAAGCGCCTGGTTGTACAAGGCGACAAACTCGTCGGTGCCTGCCTGTACGGCGACACGGTCGATGGTTCCTGGTACTTCAAGTTGCTGCGAGAAGGCCGCTCGGTACGCGACATCCGCGATAAGCTGATGTTTGGCGAAAACCACCTCGGCGACACTGGCCATCAAGGCCAGAGCAAGGCCGCGAGCATGGCCGGCAGCGACGAGGTCTGCGGCTGCAATGGCGTGTGCAAAGGCGACATCGTCAAGGCCATCAAGGAGAAGGGCCTGTTCACCCTGGAGGATGTGCGCAAGCACACCAAAGCGAGTGCGAGCTGCGGTTCCTGCACGGGCCTCGTGGAACAGATTCTCATGTTCACCGCGGGTGGCGATTACAGTGCCGCGCCGCAGAAAAAGGCCATGTGCGGTTGTACCGACGCGACCCACCAGGACGTACGCGACGCCATCCGCGAGGAGCACCTGCTCAGCATTGCGGACGTCTACGCCAAGATGGGCTGGCGCACTCCGAACGGTTGCGCATCTTGCCGTCCGGCGGTGAACTACTACCTCATCTCGACGTGGCCGCATGAGGCCCAGGACGATCCCCAGAGCCGCTACATCAACGAGCGCAGCCACGCCAACATTCAGAAAGACGGAACCTACTCCGTCATTCCGCGCATGTGGGGCGGCGAAACCTCCGCCGCTGATCTGCGCCGTATTGCCGACGTGGTGGACAAATACAACATCCCGACCGTCAAGGTCACCGGCGGTCAGCGCATCGACCTGCTGGGCGTGAAGAAGGAAGACCTCCAGTCCGTCTGGCGCGATCTCGACATGCCCAGCGGCCATGCCTACGCCAAAGCCCTGCGCACGGTGAAAACGTGCGTCGGCAGCGAGTGGTGCCGTTTCGGCACCCAGGACAGCACCGCAATGGGCAAGGCGCTGGAACGCGCCACCTGGCGCATGTATGCGCCGCACAAGGTCAAGCTGGCGGTCAGCGGCTGCCCGCGCAACTGCGCGGAAAGCGGCATCAAGGACGTCGGCGTCATCGGCGTGGACTCCGGCTGGGAACTGTACGTGGGCGGCAATGGCGGCATCAAGACCGAGGTTGCCCAGTTCCTCTGCAAGGTGAAGACCGCCGACGAAGTGCTGGAAACCACCGCTGCCTTCCTGCAGCTGTACCGCGAGGAAGGCTGGTATCTGGAGCGCACCGTGCACTACATCGCCCGTGTCGGCCTCGACCACATCAAGCGGCGTGTACCCGACGACCCCGAAAACCGCAGGGCGCTGGCCGCGCGCCTGATGTACGCCCTGCGCGACGAACCCGACCCGTGGGCGGAGTTCGACAAGGCCCGGGTGGACACCCGACAGTTCATTCCCATCGTGCCCGTCACGCAAGGAGCGTCGGCATGAGCGCGACTGACTGGATGACGGTCTGCGCCGTATGCGACATTCCCGAACTCGGCGCGCGGCGCGTGCGCCGCCCGGACGGGGTGGACATCGCCCTGTTCCGAACTGCCAGCGGCGCCGTGCGCGCCCTGCTCGACCGCTGCCCGCATCGCGGCGGGCCGCTGTCGCAGGGCATCGTGTTCGGCCGCAGC
>DAICZP010000112.1 GCA_027311065.1 Thiomonas sp.
ACCCGCGACCAGTTCACCGCGGCTTACGACAACACGGCCGCGGTGGCCGACGCTCCCGCGGTGATCGCCGGGCTGCGCGCGCGCAGCTTGGCCTTCCACACTGCGCACGCATGCCACGCCGACGTCCCCTATGGCAGCGCAGCGCGCCAGGTCTACGACTGGTACCCCTGCGACAGCGGGGCGGAGACGGCGTCAGTGCTGGTGTTCCTGCACGGCGGCTACTGGCAGGCACGCGACAAGCGCGATTTCGCCTGCGTGGCCGCAGGGGCCCACGAGGCCGGCATGCACGTGGTGCTGGGCGAATACACGCTGGCGCCTGCCGCGCGCATCGGACAAATGGTTGATGAGGTCGGGCGCCTGCTAGACGCGCTGGCCGCACACCCGGTGCTCGGCCGCGGCGCCGACGCCCGCGTCGTACTGTGCGGGCACTCCGCCGGTGGCCACCTGGCAGCGATGCACCGCGCGCACGCCACGGTGGCCGCAGTGCTGTCGATCAGCGGGCTGTTTGACCTCGAACCGATCCGGCGCGGCGCGCTCAACGACGCGCTGCAACTCAGCGACCAGGAGGTGCGCCAGTACAGCCCGCAGCGCCAGATCGAGGCTGGCGCCCCGACTGTGGTGGCGGTCGGCTCGGCCGAGCTTCCCGAGCTGCAACGCCATAGCCGCGCGTACGCCGCCGCGCTGCGTGCCGCCGGACAGACCACCAGCCTGCTCGAGCTGCCGGGCGACAACCACTTCACTGTGCTGCATCAGCTCGAGCGCACCGACGGCATCCTGCTGCGTCAGGCACTGGTGCTGGCCGGGCGCTGATCCTGGGGCAAGGTGATAGGTTCCCGCTGACGGACGCAGGCGGCGGTCCATTGCTCGCCCACACTTTCGTGCTGCCAACGCAGCGCTTCAACCATCAGTGACGCGCAGCGTGGCGACCGTGATGCCTAGGCTTTGGGGCGATGAAGGGCGCAGAGCTTGTTGCCATCTGGATCGCGCACGTAGGCGAGATGCAGCACACCCGTGGGGCCCGCGCGTGGGCCGGGCGGTTCTTCGATGGATGTGCCTCCGTTTGCGACGGCAACGTCGTGGAACTCGCGGACTTGTTCGGGCGCGTTGCACTTGAAGCCGATGGTGCCTCCGTTACCAACTGTGGCTGGATGACCGTCGATGGGTTCGCTCAAGCCGAAGGAGGCGTCATCGTGCCTGTAGAACAGGCGTCGCTGGCCTGTCTTGTTCGTATTCTCGATCGCTGGTCCGACGCCGAGGACACGGAGGACGGCGTCATAAAAGCGCTTGGATCGCTCGATGTCGTTTGTACCGAGCATGACATGACTGAACAAGATGGCTCTCCTGTAATGCGGTGGAAGGAAAAAAGTAACTGTTTCTTACGCTGCCTGACGTCAATTCAGGCGCCTACCAAATCAATCGCAACGCATGCTGCGATTGCTTCGATGGAGTGGACAAGAAGATCTGGATGCCGGCGGCGAGCGTCAACTACTTGTCGCAGGATCTCGACGTGAACGTCAGAAGCGCTCGACCCATGGACGCAGTTCGATTTCCCAGGTCCACGCGCTCCGATCCTGGCGTGCCAGATGCAGGTAGTTCTGTGCAATCGCATCCGGTGCCAGCAATGCATCCGGCGCCGGTTCGGTGACGGGCCGCCCTGGATGACGGATGACGCCGTCGATCACGATGTGCGCGACGTGCACTCCCTGCGGCGCGAGTTCACGCGCCAGGCTCTGTGCCAACCCGCGCAGCGCAAATTTGCCCATCGCGAACGGGGCGGAACGGGCGTAGCCCTTGACGCTGGCCGAGGCGCCGGTGAACAGAATTGTCCCGCTACCGCGCGCGACCAAGCGTCGTGCAGCCTGTTGCGCGACGAGGAAGCCGCCAAAGGCGTTGACCGCGAGCGCGTCGGCAACCGCCGTCGGGTCGAGCTCGGTGATTGCGCCGGCAACACGCACGCTCGGGTTGTAGATCACCAGATCCAGCGCGCCCGGATGATCGCGGTCGAGGCGTTCGAATAGCGCTTCAACCTCGCCTGCGTTGCGTGCATCGCAGGCGAAGGCCGCGGCTCCGGTCTCGCGTGTCAGGCCCTCGAGTCGGTCAGGATGGCGCGACGCCAGCGCCACGCGCCAACCACCGTCGCGCGCCAATGCCCGCGCCAGCGCGGCGCTCAACCCGTCACCTGCCCCGACGATCAATGCCAATCGCGTGTTGTTCATGGTCCGTATGGCCCCGTAGCTTTGCGCCCTATTATGCCGCTGACCGTTGATTTCGCGCCCGAAGGTGGTGGCGTACCTTTCGACTACTGCAACAACATGAACCGTACGACCACGTGCAGCGGTATTCCTGGCGGCAGCGGTGATGGAATGTCCGCGAATTCGGGAACCAATCCCGCGGCACCGACGCCTGCCTGGCGGTGGCGCCACGCGCGACGCTCGACGCGATGAGCGACGGCACCCGCGCGATGCTGCCGCTGCGCTACGGGGCCATGCAGTTTGCGCTCAACTTTCTGGCGCTTCCGCTGTACGTGTTCCTTCCCGCGTACGAGGCCACAGCGGCGTTGGCGCCGTTGGCGACCATCGGGTTTCTGTTATTCATCTCACGCCTGTTCGATGCCTTCACTGATCCGCTGCTCGGGCAAGTGGCGGACCGGGCGCTGCGCGGCGGACAAGGCCTGCGACTGATGATTGCAGCCAGCGTTCCCATGCTGGTTGGCTTCCTGGTGTTGCTGGTGTTGCCGGTGTTGCTGCGTCAGCCATCGCACCCGTTCGTGTTTGATGCCGTGCTCCTTGGCGCGTTGGCGTTGACCTACCTGGGGTTCAGCGCTGCGTCGATCACGCATCAGGCTTGGGGTGCGATGCTCGCAGGTGACAGTATCGGGGCTTCAAAACTTTATGCCTGGCGTGAGGGCCTCGGCTTGCTGGGGGTCGTCATCGCCGCGCTCGCCACCCAGCTTGGAGGGGCGCCCGTGTATGCGTCAGTGTTCGCGATCAGCCTCGGCCTTGCGCTCACACTGCTGCGGCCAGTCCCCCGACAGGGCCACGGACCGATGGATGCGGCTGTGCGATGGACCGGATGGGGCGCCATGCTGCAGCCGCTGCGCCAGCGCGCGTTTCGCCGCCTGCTTGGAATCAACATTGTGAGTGGGCTGGCCTCGGCATTGCCGGCGACGCTGGTGCTGTTTTTCATCCGCGATCGCATTGCCGCGCCCGCGCTCTCCGGCCTGTTCCTGGGCATTTACTTCAGTTGTGCCGCGCTTGGTGCTGCGCTGTGGGTGCGATGGGTCCGGCGCATCGGCGCAGCGTCGGCATGGCTTGCCGGCATGATTGGGACCGTGGCGACCTTTGTGTTTGCCGCAACGCTGCATCCCGGCGACGTATGGGGCTATGCCGGCGTGTGTGCGGCATCGGGAGGGATGCTTGGTGCAGACCTCATTGTGCCGCCCACGCTGCTCACCGACCTGATCCGCAGGGTCGGGCACGCCCGGTCCCTGGAGGGTGCCTATTTCGCTCTGTGGAACATGGCCGCCAAGCTGACACTGGCGCTGGCCGCGGGAATTGCCTTGCCCATGCTTGCCTGGCTCGGTTATGCCCCTGGGGTGCCATCGCGTGGCGCATGGTCGCCACTGACCGTGGCTTACTGCGTATTACCGTCAGCGATCAAGATCCTTGGCGCATGCATGTTGTGGTTTGCCTGGATTCGCTCGGGGGAAGGTCGAGGTGGATTGGGAACCGCCGCCGCGTCACCGGTCGCTGATGCGGGCAACAACAGTCCTTCCTGCAGTGCGATGCGCGCCAGCGCGGTCTCGAAGCTGGCACGTGCGTCCGCCGCAACCCGCCGCAAGTAGCTGTGCAGTTCGGCGTCAGCGGGGTTTCGGTGCGCGCAATCGGCGCTGTAGGTCTCGAAGTGCGAGAGTTGCATGAGGAGTTCCGCCAGATGGCGTGGGCACTCGCAGGCAATGGTCGGTAACAGGCTGGCGAAGTCAATCAGGGCGGCATCGTCCCATCGGCGCGGGGGGGCGGGTTCGGTCCCGACGCCGGATGCTGGCGGGTCGGCGGCGCGTTGCGTCGCTGTGCTGACCCTGGATGAGAAACTGTTCAACCATTGCGCCACCACCGCATCCGGCTGCGGCTCTCGCAGCAGAGCAACGCCAGCTGTCGCCACGACTTCGCAGACGGGGTCTGATGCGAAGCTGTACAACACGCCTTTGGGTACTCCGGCAAGGTGCGGGCTGGTCGCGTCGATCGACGACAGCCAGCCCCCGTGCAATTGCGGCGCATGAAACAGCAGCGCGTCGAGGTGCGACCCCTGCAAGGCGCCGGCGGCCTGGGCCAGATTGTCGAAGGGTCCCAGCAACTCCACCGGTCGATCCAGCCGGCGCAGCAGCGCGGGTCGCTTCAGCCGGGACCCCAGGGCGGCGCCAATCACCGCCAGCCGCCAGGCTCGAACGGGTGGTGCGTGCTCCCTGTTGAGGTGCGCGTTGCCCTGGGTGGTCGCCAGCGCCTGTGCATGCGTGGAGGCCACGCGCTTGAGTTGCGGCATATCCAGCGGCGCCAGCGTGCTGATGGCATGACCCAGGTCTGTCAGATGTTTGATCAACGCCAAGCGCTGAATGTCCTCGCTTGCGTACAAGCGCTGACCGCTTGGCGTCAGCTTCGGGTGGGTCAACCCGTAGCGCCGCTCCCACACGCGCAGGGTCGCCACCGGCATCTGCAACATGCGCGCCACGGCGCCGCTGCGGTGAAGTGATGGTGCCGTCGCTTGCGTTGCGGGTCGTGGCGCCGGCGATGACCTGGGTTTTTTCATTCTGTCTGCATGTTGAAGCGCTAATGACGTCAATTATAAGAAGAAAGTGCCAGTGTTAGCGCGGTTGACGCATCTATGAAGCGGAAATAAAGTAAAATCTCTAACAACATGAATGACACACATGACTCTGTTCCGGGGCCGACTTGCGCCAATCCAGGTGCATTGCCGTGCCGGACCGAAAAAGACACGACCGCAAGCGCTGACCGCCGGGGCTTGCGGTGACGTTGCGCGACGCCGACTTTCGCGGTAACAAGGCCGCTCTGCCCAGCAAGCGCTGCGTGCGCTGCGGTCGCGTCATGAGCTGGCGGCGTCGCTGGGCAAAAACCTGGGCTGAAGTGAAATATTGCTCCGACGCATGCAGACGCAACAAGGCTGCACATGGCTGAGTTGCGCTCCCTGATCGTGGTGCTGGGCGATCAGCTCGACCTGGAAGCAGCGGCCTTCGATGGTTTCGATGCGACAGTCGATGCCGTGTGGATGGCCGAAGTCGTCGACGAATCGACCCATGTGTGGTCGAGCAAGCCGCGCACGGTCATGTTCCTGGCTGCCATGCGCCACTTCGCGCTGGCGTTGCAGGCGGCCGGCCGCCCGCTGCATTACACACGCCTGGATGCGCCTGGGAACGCCGGCAGCCTGGCGGCGCAACTGCAAGCCGACATCCGGCGTCTGAAGCCGGCACGCCTGGGGATGACCGCGCCTGGCGATTGGCGCGTGTTGCAAGCGATCAAAGCCCTGGCCCAAGTGAACGGAGTTCCGCTCGAGATCCATGAGGACCGCCACTTCTTCGTCAGCATGGCGAGCTTTGCGGCGCATGCCAAAGCTCGCAAGTCGCTCCGCATGGAGTATTTTTATCGCGAGCAGCGCAAGCGACATCATGTGTTGATGCAAGGCGATGCGCCCATTGGTGGCCAGTGGAACTTTGACGCCGAAAACCGCGAGGCCTTTGGCGCCGCCGGCCCGGGGGCCGTGCCGCCGCGTGCCGTTTTTGCGCCAGACGCCATCACGCGCGAGGTCATTGCATGCGTCGACGCCCGGTTCGCTGGCCACCCGGGCCGCCTGGACAGCTTTGCCTGGCCCGTCACCCGCGCGCAAGCGCTGCAGTCCCTGCAGGCCTTCATCCGCGAGCGCCTGCCGCTGTTTGGCCGTTATCAGGATGCGATGTGGCCGGGTGACCCGTGGCTGTACCACGCGCACTTGTCGGCCGCGTTGAACCTGAAGCTGCTGAACCCGCGTGAGGTGGTGGCTGCCGCCGAAGCGGCGTACCGCGACGGGCATGCGCCGCTCGCGAGTGTCGAAGGTTTCATTCGCCAGATTCTCGGCTGGCGCGAATATGTCCGGGGCGTCTACTGGACCCAGATGCCGGGTTACCTGGAACGAAACGACCTCGATGCCCAGCATGATCTGCCGGCCTGGTTCTGGACCGGGGCCACCGACATGGCCTGTCTGCGCGATGCCCTGACGCAGACGCTCGAGCATGGCTATGCCAACCACATCCAGCGCCTCATGGTCACGGGCCTCTACTTGCTGATGCTTGGTGTGCAGCCCAGGCAGGTGCACGCCTGGTATCTGGCGGTGTACGTCGACGCTGTGGAATGGGTGGAGTTACCGAACACCGTTGGCATGAGCCAATACGCTGACGGTGGCGTGATGGGCAGCAAACCCTACATCGCCACCGGCAAATACATTCAGCGCATGAGCCCGCATTGCAAGGGCTGCCGCTACGACCCCGCGCAACGCAGCGGTGAGCGCGCATGCCCGTTCACGACGCTTTACTGGGACTTCCTGATGCGCCATGCGGCAGTACTGGCGCGCAATCCGCGCATGACGCTGCAGGTGAAGAACGCGGCGCGCCTGACGCAGGCGCAGAAGCAGGCAGTGCACGAGCGTGCGGCGGCCATCCGTCGCGGCGAGGTGGGTGTCGCGCATGGATGAGACGCTCGGGCCCGGATTCGCACCGACGTTTGTGCCCACACTGGCAGCAGCGCAGGCGCGCATCGCCGCCGTGCGGCCGGCCGCCTACGCCCGCACGCGCAACGCGCTCGATGGCGCCGTCAGCCAGCTGTCGCCCTACATCACGCACGGTTTCGTCACACTCACCGACGTGCTGGCTGGCGTCGCCAGGCGTCACGCGCTCGATGTCCAGCACAAGTTCGTCTTCGAGCTCGGCTGGCGAGCCTACTTCCGGCATGTCTGGCAGCACCGCGGTGACGGCATCCTGCAATCGCTGCACGCGGGCCCGCTGCCCGATGCGGCGTATGCCCGGGAGCTGCCGGCGGACATCCGTGAAGCCCGCACCGGCGTACCCGTGGTCGACGAGGCAGTGCGTTCGCTCTACGCCAGCGGCACCCTGCACAATCATGCGCGCATGTGGCTGGCCAGCTATGTGATCCATGTACGCAAGGTGCACTGGCGTGCCGGCGCTGACTGGTTGTATGGTCATCTGCTCGACGGCGACCTGGCCAGCAATCACCTCAGCTGGCAATGGGTGGCTGGCACGGGCAGCACCAAACCGTATCTGTTCAACGCCGACAACGTGGCCCGCTACGCGCCCGCGCCCTGGCACAGTCGGGGCAGCGTGATCGACACATCCTACGAGGCACTCGATCGCATGGCGCGCCAGCCTGCGCCGATGCGCAGCCCGGGGGAACCCCGTGTGACGTCAGACATACCGGCGCTACTGGAACCCCGATGCGCGGTCGATCCTCCCGATCAACGCGGCCTGATGGCGCCTGACGCGACCGCGGTCGCCGGCCGTGATGTCTGGCTCGTGCATCCCTGGAATCTTGGCGAACTGCCGTCATCCTTGCCCGCGGACACCCAGGTCATCGGCCTCTTTCTCGCCGACTTCCACCGTGCCTGGCCGTGGAATTCACGGCGCTGGCACTTCGTCGGTACCCGCATGGCTGCGCTCGCTTCGCAGTGCTGGCACGGGGACGCCGTTGCCATCGAAGCTGCACTGAAGCACGCGCGCAGGGTTCGCAGCATCGGCGAACCACACCTGGCGCCCTGGTTGGCGCGCTTGGCCGAGTGCCAGACTGAACCCGAACTTTTCTCGGCGGTCGATCGTCGCTGCGATTCTTTCTCGACATGGTGGAATCAGACATCGCGAGGACCGAACATGGCCACCCAGCTGCTTGCCGTCAGGGAAGTGCAGCCGTCGACCGATTTGTTCGCCGGTTCGTCACACACTCCATCTTTCAACTCACACGCCTCACGGCGACGGAACCCACCATGACCGCAATCGCCCTCATCACCGGTGCCAGTGGCGGCATCGGCCGCGCCCTGGCGCGCCAACTTCAAGCCCAGGGCTGTCGCGTTGCCGCGGTAGGCCGCGATGCCAACCGCCTGGCCGATGTGTCGGCCGAGGTACGCATCGCAGCCGACACGACGACACCCGATGGCGCTGCCTCGGCCATCGCAGC